>DATJRT010000161.1:0-13238 GCA_035504495.1 Occallatibacter sp. | reverse complement strand
ATTCATCCTTCACGTTCCCAGTCCTCCCCCCGCCATCCGCGCCACTTCCCGCATCTGGTGAGCCACGGCCTCGAGAAATGTCTCCACGCTCACGCCGTCGGGAATCTCCATGCCCGACTTGGCGCGCAGCGCGCCGGCAATCCGCTCCGCGATGGCCGCGCGCGTGGCCAGGTCCAGGTCCAGGCGCCGCGAAAAGAATCGCTCCAGCACTTCGAGATCCGATGTCGAAAGCCTGGCCAGGTTCGATGCCGGCAAGACCACCTTGAGGTGCGGCGGCGTGATCGCCCCCGGAGCCGCAAACGCTGCCGCCGTAATCGTGCGCGTGCCCATCTCGCCCCAGTGCGGCGACTCGATCTCCCGGTCGCGCACCACCAGCGTGCCCGCCACCATATCGCCCAGCCGCTGATTCTGACGGTTCAGGAACATGGTGACCACGCCAACCACACAAAAAGGAGGAGGAAAGAAATCGATGGCGCGCACCAGGTTGCGGGCCAGCGATTCCACAAAGCTGATGGCGCGCCCGCTGCGGTGGATCACGTGAATCTTCATCACCCGCTTGCCCGGCGTGCGCCCGTTGCCGAACGCTTCGAACAGCGTGAAGTACCCCCACTGCAAAAGAAAAACAATCAGGAAGAAGATGCCCACGGCCCAGTTCCCTGAAACATCCGCAAACGCGTGCAGCGCGGGAAGAACAACCGCGGCCACAATGAACAGCGCGATGAAGGCCGCCGTCCAGATCAGGTAATCCACCACCAGCGCCACAAATCGGCTGCCGATGCCCGCGATCGGCATCTCGATCGCCACCAGCTCCGGCGTTTCGATGTTAAGCTGGTCGCTAAACTGATCCTGACCGCCAATCTCATTTTTGATCGGCTCCATGGCCAACCTCGTCTCCAACCAGTGGCTCAAAAAACGCCGTCCTTACTGGGAGCGCCTCGCAACTTTGCTTTCCCAGGCCGGCGCCGGCGGTCTGCGCGCACTCACCCGCGCCGAGCTTGCCGAGACCGCGCTGCTTTACCGCCAGGTGGCCAGCGACCTTTCCACGCTTCGCCGGGATTCGACCGCCCGCGCCTATACCGACCACGTCAACCAGCTTCTCGCTCGCGCTCACCATATCATCTATTCCAATCGCGGAACCAGTTTTTTCAACCTGCTCCGTTACATGCGCGACGGTTACCCGGCCGTCTTCCAGCGCAACCTGCGCTACGTGGCCCTCTCCCTCGTGGTCCTGCTCTCGGGTACTGTCCTTGGCTCCGTCCTCACCGTTGCCCGCCCGCAGTTCATGCACCGCATGCTCGGGCCGCAAATGGTAGCCACCATCGAGCGCCACCAGATGTGGACGCAATCGGTCGTCGCCGTCGCCCCGGCCGCCAGCGGCTGGATCATGACCCACAACCTCAGCGTCTGTTTCGTCGCCTTCGCCGGCGGTGTCCTCCTCGGCGTCGGTCCCCTCTACTCCATGTTCTTTAACGGGCTGCTTCTCGGCGTCATCGGCGTGGCCTGCGCCCAGCACGGCATGGCCGTCGATCTCTGGAGCTTCGTCGCTCCCCACGGCGCCCTCGAGCTGCCCTCGATCGTGCTCTCCGGCGCGGCCGGCTTCCGCCTCGCCCACGGCGTGCTTTTCCCCGGCTTCTACCGCTGGCGCGACTCCGTCGCTCTCGCCGGCGTCGAAGCCTCGCGCCTCATTGCCGGCGTCATCCCCCTGCTCGTCATCGCCGGCTCTCTCGAAGGATTCTTCTCGCCCTCGTCTGCGCCCGTCTGGCTCAAATTCACCGTCGGCGGCATGCTCTTCGCGCTGCTCAATCTCTGGCTCTTCCGCCCGCTGCCGGCAAAAGTGCCGGTGAGCTAGGCCTGCAATCTTCTAATCGACTAGAGAATTTGGGTGCCCCAGGTCTCGATCTTGAGACCTGGGAAACCAAGTCGCAAAGATGCGGCGCCGCTCGATCACAGTTCCAGCATCGCCGCGAGCTAAATCATGGCCCTTTCCTTCACCCGCAGGTATTGATTCAACACCGCCGAGGTCAGCTCGCTGGGGTCGAGATCGAGCGTGAGCGCGCCCTGCTCGCGCAGCCGCGCCAGCACCCGCTCCCGGCGGCTCGTGAGTTCCTGCGCCGCCGACGCGCGGAACATCTGCGCCACGTTCTTCGGCCGCGCCTGCGCAATTGCCTCCACGTCCGTCTGCGCCATGGCCACAAACAGCAGCACGTGCCGGTGCAGCAGTTGCGTCGCCCCGTCCACCACTTCCGGCCGCATCGCCGTCTCGGAAAGATCGGTGATCCACAAAATCAGCGCCCGCCGCGGCTGGTACCGGTTCAGCGTCGCCGTTGCCCGCAGGTGGTCGGCCTCGCTGGTCTCCGCCCGCGCCACGGCCAGCGCCTCGATAATCTGCCGCAGGTGCGCGCCCCCGCGCCCCGGCAGCACGCGCTGTTGCACCGCCTGCCCGTAGACCAGCAGCCCCACGCGGTCGCCGGAAAACAGCGCCAGTTGCGCCACGGCCACCGCCGTCGAGCAGGCGTAGTCGAGCTTCGTGTGTCCCAGGCCGTTTGCATCGCCGCCCTCCGGCGCCGTCCTTGCGCGCAGCAGCCGTCCCGCGTCGAGCACGATCCACACCGGCTGGCTGCGCTCCGATTGATACCGCCGCGTGATCAGTTGCCCGCGCCGCGCCGTCGCTGTCCAGCACACGTCGCGCAGGTCGTCGCCCTCGAGATACTCGCGCAGACTCTCGAAGTCCCGCCCCAGCCCGCGCTGCTGCGCCTGCCTCAGTTGCAGCTCGATCTGTCGCCCGCGCGCCAGAAAAATCTCCTGCTCCTCGCCCCGCCGCAGCGCCGGATACACCCGCATCGTCTGCTCCAGCGGCGCCACCGCCCAGCGCTCCACCAGTCCCAGCAGCGAGCGATAACGCACGTAAACCGAACCCGTGCGCACATCGCCGCGCTCGCGCGGCTCGATCCTGTAACGCCGCGCCGCGCGCACGCGGGGAAACACGCGCAACCGCTCCGTGGCGGGCGTCGCCGTCAGCGCCTCCGGCAGGTCGTCCACAATGCGGCAGTCCAGAATCGCCTCGCCCTGCTGCTCCACCGCAATCTCGATCTCCGTCGCGCTGTCGAGCGCGGGCGCATTGCTCCACGAGCGCTCGATCGTGATGCGCGTCGCCGCCGGCAGCCGGAACCAATCCCAAAGCGCCGCCGCCAGTACCAGCCCATCCCACGCCAGCATGCCGTAAGCCAGCCGCGCCTGAAAGAATCCCGGCAGCGCCAGCAGCAGCCCCGCCGCCAGCAGCCAGATGGCGCGCGCCGTCAGCCCGAAGGCAAACCACCGCCGCCGCGGCCGGCACGCCGCGCGCATGGTCTCGGGATGAAGCGAGGTGGAGATCATCGGGTCAGCTCAGCAGTCGCCCCCGCACGGTTCTTCGGAGCGGACGCCCCTCTTCAGTCTCCCATTCGATCGGAGCCTGGTACCGCAGCGCGTCTTCCGTTTCTCGATTGAGGTAGTCGGCATGAGCATCGATCAATTCGCGGTCGCGCTTTTGTATTGCCTCAATCGCCGCTCGGGCGAGCGCCTCCTTGGACGGTTTGCGCGCGGAAGCGCCGCGCTCCCTCTCCGAATTCTCAGGATTCGTTGCAGCCATAGTAAATTGCGAGCGCTACCCCCGCGGCACCGCCACCGCGGCCAGCACGTCGTTGAGCACCCGGTCCGCCTCAAAGCCCTCCAGCTCGGCCTCTGGCTTGAGCAGGATGCGATGCCGCAGCGCCGGCAGCGCAGCCCGTTTCACGTCGTCGGGAACCAGGTAATCGCGGTCTTCGAATGCGGCAAACACCTGCGCCACCCGCAGCAGGCAGATGGCCGCGCGCGGGCTCGCTCCCAGCGCCAGCATCGGCCACTCCCGCGTGCGCCGCGCAATGGCGAGGATGTAATCGTAAACGTCGGTTTCGATGCGCACCGCGCGGATCTCGTCCCGCGCGCGGGCCAGCAAGGCGGCCGCCAGCGGCTGGATGGCGCCATCCTCGAGCAGCCCTGCGCCGCTCGCGCCCTGGTGCCGCTTGAGCATCGCGCGCTCCTCGGCCTCGCTGGGATACTTCACCTTGATCTTCAGCAGGAACCGGTCCAGTTGCGCTTCCGGCAGCGGATACGTGCCCTCGAAGTCCACCGGGTTCTGCGTGGCGAAAACCGTAAACCACGGGGGCAGCGGACGGCGCACCCCGTCGCTCGTCACCTGCCGCTCCTCCATGCACTCGAGCAACGCCGCCTGCGTCCGCGGAGGCATGCGATTGATCTCGTCCACCAGCAGAAGATCGGTGAACACCGGTCCCTTGTGAAACGTGAATTCATCCGTGCCCGGCCGGAAGATGCTGGTTCCCAGAATGTCGGCCGGCATCAGGTCCGGTGTGGCCTGCACGCGCTGGAACCCGAGCCCCAGCAGCCGCCCGATGGATTTGACGATCAGCGTCTTGGCAATTCCCGGCACCCCCTCGAGCAGCGCGTGGCCCTGCGCCAGCACCGCCACCATGGCTTCGCCGATCACTTCCTCCTGCCCGGCAATCACGCGCCCCAGTTCGCTGCGCGTCTTCTCGAGCAGTTGCCGTGTCGCCGCCAATCCGGGCGTGCTCTCGTTCTGCATCCCCACGGCCGCCGGCAGTCCGTCTCCTTCGCTCATCCCCGTCTCCTCGCCGCTCTTCGCCCTTGCGTGCTCGCGCTCTCTTCTCTAACCTCTCACAACCGTCCCGCGCCCCGCGCGCGCTGCGTCTTCGAGCGCCTCCATCTGCCGGCTCAGGGCCTGCACCACCGCCAGCGCCTGCTTCGGCGTCAGGCTGTCGTCCCTTGCGCCCGCTTCACCCGCCTTCAGGTTCGCTTCCAGCTCCGCGCTCGCCTGCGGAAATCTTCGCCGCAGCGCCGCGCCCAGCTCCTCGGCGCTCATCTGCAGCCCGCGCAATCCGCACAGCGCGCCAATCCGGCTGCGGAAGCGGTCGTACGCCAGGCTGACCGCGGTAGCCGAGGCGCCGGCCTTGGCATAAAGCGAGCCCAGCGCCTCCACAAACTCCACCGGCGAGCTCCGCGGCGCCGCCGGCGCCGGGCGCAGCGGTCCGCTTCGCCGGCTGAAGCTGAAAATCACCAGCAGTGCCAGCCCGGCCAGCCCTCCCATCAGCAGATTGAGCGCCGTCCCGCGCGCGTAAAACCACTCTGAATTCACCTCTCCGTGCAGCGACTCGTCCCAGTAAAAACGGTGGCCCTCCCGCGCGCCCAGCGAGTTCAAAAAGAAATTCAGGTTCGCGCCGCGCCCGATCGATCCGTTTTCCAGCGGCGTCGAGCTCGCCCACCACACCACGTGCCCGGCGCCCACGTCGTATTCCACCACCGCCGGCGACCCTCCGCACGTATACTCCACGCGATAGCGCGGGCTCTGGAGCCTCCAGCTCGCCGCCGGAACCATCCACACCTCGCCTGACCCGGCCAAGGCATCCAGTCCCTCCGGCTCCAGTTTGCAGGCCTCCATGCCGATTTGCAGCGGCGGGCCCACGGCTTCGTCGGGCGCCAGCGCCCCGCCCGCCATCCCCGTCACCAGCACCCGCCCGCCGTGCGCCACAATCGCGTCCACGGCCTTGAAATCATCCACGCTCGAGAGAAACGGCTCGGCCAGGATCACCACCGTTCCCGGATTCGTCTCATTCGCCAGCTCGCCCAGCGGCTGCTCCCATCGCTCCACGGCGTATCCGTTTTCTTCAAGCAGATCGTACGCGGCCCGCGCGCCGTGCCGGCCGGTCAGGTAACTGCTCGGCACCGGATTGTCGTCGCGATTCTGGTTGCGCGCAAAGAGCGCCGTCACCAGGGCCACCAGCACCACCGCGCCCAGGCACGCCAGCAGCAGCTTGCGGTCCTTCCCGTCCAGTTGGGTGAACAGCTTCATTCCACTCCCAGCTCCGCCGCCATCTCCAGCGCCGCCTCAAAGTCCGCAGAATGCGCCTCGCGCCCTCCGTACCAGGTGCGCTCAAAGCTGCGCGTCAGCGCCGTCAGCTTCGCCCTGCGCACATCGCTTTCCTTGAGCAGCCGCAGGTACTCGCGCGGCGTGCGCGCGCTGTCGGCCGGCCACAGGCGCATGGATTCAAGCCGCGAGATCGACGCCCAATAAAGAAAATGGATCGCCTCGCGCCATCGTCCCCCCGCCGCCATCGCCCGCGCGTCCTTCAGCCACAATTGCCACTCTCGCGCCGAGGGCGCGCGGCTCACCGGCTCCACGTCGGGCGTCAGGCGCACGCGCAAGCGCCGCTCCAGCCGGATCAGCGCCCAGATCAGCGCCGTCCCCAGGCCCATCACCAGCAGCGCCTCCAGCACGTAGCCGATCCACGGCGCCCTCGCTCCAAAACCCATCAAACTCTCCAGGATGTCGGCGATCTTGTTTTCCAGCCACTCCTCCAAGCGCTCCTGCGCCGAGACCTCGCTCGTGCCCTGGTACTCACGCCGCGCCAGAATCGTATTCAGCGACTTGCGTTCGGCGTCGTATTCCCTGGCCTGCGTTGCCGGCGCACCCGCCTCCTGCCAGTCGCTTTCCAGCCGCTGCTGCGCCTGGCCCAGCAGTTCGTCCATGGTGACCGGTGCTGTCTTGGTCCCGTGCAACTGCAAGCCCATCGTCGTCTCTGGCGCCGGCGCCTCTTTTGTCCCCGCGCGCTCCAGCAGGTCGCGCAGCCAGCCGTAGCGGATGGTGCGCTCCGCCCCTGTCCCGCTCGTCGCGCCCCCCGCGGGCCACGGCACCTTGTCGTCCGCGCCCACCTGGGAGGGGTCGCACGCTGCCCGCGTGCGCTGCTTGCGGCATCGCCCCACCAGCGCGTCCAGCGCCTGGAGATGATTCCTCAAATCCTGAATGCTGCCGGCGTCGCCTGCGTACACTTGAGAGCCGGCGGTCGCGTTCCTGCCGTCTTGCCTCGCGCCGGCCGCCCCCTGCGCGCACGCCAGGCCCGCCATCCCCGCTGCCAGCGCCGGCAGCAGAACGCCCATTCGCCCCACGAAACCTCTCCGCCGCGTCATCCTGCGTTGCCTGCGCCCCCGTCCGCCGCAATCCCAGGCGCTCCCGCACCCGGCGTGCTCACCGCCGCGCCCGCCAATCCCGCCTGCTCCATCATCCACTCGATATCGTAGCCTTCGGTCCGGATGCGCTGGTCGAAATAAAACAGCACCAGAGCCGTCGTATACACCGGCGTCACCAGCACCTGCACCGTAAAGTTCACCAGCACGTTGATGGTCTCTGAGATCACCAGCACCGCGGTCGTGTACTGCGCGCCGTGCCCCATCGCGGAAACCACGGCCATGGCCACAATCATGGGAATGTAGGCCGCCATCAACACCACCATCGAAAGCGCCCAGATCAGCACAAACATCAAGAAGATCCGCCCCCGCGTTCCCTTGGTCAGCTTGAGCGAGCGCTTCATCGCCGCCCACGCCGGCGTCTGCTCCGCCACGCAGACCGGCATGGCCAGCGAATAGGTGAGCATCAGCAGCACAATCGCCACTCCGGCAGCAGCGGCGATCACAAACACGGAAAACCCCACCGCGGCTCCCGTCGCCAATCCGCCGCCCCGCGCGGCCGCGGCCAGGGCGAACACAACTCCAAGCGCCGCGCCCGCAATCGCGCCCGGAATCAGGCCCACGAAGATTCCTTGTAGAACGAGAAGCCCGAAATACCGCCAGAACCGCGGCCACGCGCTCTTGATCGCCTCGCGGATGCGCAGCTTCTGCCCCAGGTGCGCGCTGATGCTGGCGCGCACCAGCGCTGCCTGCGAAATCACCGCGGCCCCGATCTCCACCGGAACCGTAATCACCACCACGGCGATCAGAACAATCCCCACCGCCAGGCCGTGCGCCTTCACGCCCCCCACCCCGGCCCGCGCAAAGGAGCCCACCACCGCCAGAATCGCCAGCAGCATGGCCATCATCACCGCCGAAGGCGGCGCCGCCGAACCGGCAAACAGCAAAAAGTTGCGCCGGTAAAGCTGCATCGTCCGGTCCAGGATCTCGCCCAGCGTGAAGGGCCGTAACGGCTCGTTCATATCAGGTCTGCCCGGGCAGAATTTCGGCCGGCTGCGTCAGCCCCGCCGATCGCATCATCCACTCCAGATCGAACCCCTCCTTGCGGACCCGCTGATCGTAGTAGAAAAGCGTCAGGCCGGTCGAGTAAATGGGGCCGATGAGCGTATTCACCGCAAACGCGGCAAGCTGCTGCATCGCCAGCAGCCCCAGCGGCAGCGCATGGCCCACGTGCCGCATCGCGTAAATAAAGGAGGGAATGCCGAAGACGATTCCCAGCAACACGCGCACCGCGTACACCAGCAGCCCCAGCACGAAGATCCGCCCGCGCGCGCCCTTGCTCAGCTCGATGCTTCTCTTGATCGCCGGCCGCGCCGGCAGGCTCTCCACCACGCACGCCGGAACCGCCAGCGAGTAGCGCAGCGACATCAGGATTCCGTAAACCAGCGCCCCGAGGAAGAACGGCCCCAGCACCAGGAACCCGAAAACCACCTTCAGCGCCGCCGCCGGGTTCGTCGCCTGCGTGCTCTGCATCACCGCGGGATTGGTCAAAAATCCGTGCGGAAGAAACGCGAAGATCAGCGCGAAAAACGCCACATACATCACCGCCAGCGGTGTCCACGCGCGCAGGCCCGCAATTGTCATCACCCACAAGTAGCGGCCCAGCCGCGGCAGCACGCTGCTCGCGGCCTCGTGCACCGTGGCCGGCTCGTCCAGGTGAATCCATGCCACCGCGCGGCAGATCGCCGCCACTTGCAGTCCCGCCACCAGCAGCGTGACCAGAATTGTCACCACCGCTGAAACCGCCACCGCCCACTCGAGCTTGGGCTGAACCGACGGATACCCGAGCGCGGCCAGCGCGCCCAGGTGCAGCATCTGCATCAGCAGCATGGCCCCGGCAAAGATGACCGCGATTCCCGCAAACAGCGGGAACCTCGTCCGGTAAAGCTCGGCCGTGCGGTCGAGAATCTCGCCCAGGTCCAATGGTCGGAGCTGCTTGGTCATCTTGCCCCCGCGTGCGCCGGCAGCGTGCGCGCCGCGCCTGCCGTCCGCTTCCTGCTCGGTTGTGCTGTGGCGTTGGCCGAAGAATACGGGCCGCCTTCGGGCCAGATCAACTTAATTTAGATCGATCCAATAAGGTGTCGTTGCCCGCATGGTAGCACAACTCCGGATTATGCCCGCTCGGCCCTCCCCGGCGTCAATCTTCACAGTCCCCCTGCTCGCTGAAACTCCGAATCTGCCCTGTCTTCTGCGGTTTACCATCCTTTAAGATTTCCTCCGCTGCGGCCGTCCCCCTCCCTTGAAGCCGCGGACCCTACGCGCTATACTTGAAATTGAAATACGACCATTTCAGTCGTATTTCGTACGCGCGCCTTCTTCAAGATCCGGTCCTTCAATGCGATGCGGCCGGCACGCTCCGCAGCCTTTCCCCGGGAGGGTCAATGGGTTCAAGCACCGAAACAATCCGCGACCTCACGCAGCAGGACTACAAGTGGGGCTTCATCACCGAGATCGAGAGCGAGCGGGTTCCGCGCGGACTTACCGAGGACACCATCCGTCTCATCTCCGCCAAGAAGCGCGAGCCCGAGTTCATGCTCGACTGGCGTCTCAAGGCCTTTCGTCACTGGGCGTCCCTTGAGAAGGCCCAGGCCGAGCCCAAGTGGGCCAACGTTCAATACGGCCCCATCGATTACCAGGACATCATCTATTACTCGGCGCCCAAGCAGAAGCCCAGTCTCAAGAGCCTCGACCAGCTCGACCCCGAGATTTTGCGCACCTACGAGAAACTCGGCATTCCCATCGTCGAGCAGCAGCGTCTCGCCGGCGTCGCCGTCGATGCCGTCTTTGACTCCGTCTCCGTCGCCACCACCTTCAAGGAGAAGCTGGGCGAGCTCGGCATCGTCTTCTGCTCCTTCTCTGAGGCCGTGGAAAAATATCCCGAGCTGATCAAGCAGTACCTCGGCACCGTCGTTCCGCACACGGACAACTTCTTCGCCGCCCTCAACGCCGCCGTCTTCAGTGACGGTTCCTTCGTCTACGTGCCCAAGGGCGTCCGCTGCCCCATGGAACTGTCTACCTACTTCCGCATCAACGCCGCGGAGACCGGCCAGTTCGAGCGCACCCTCATCATCGCCGACGAAGGCGCTTACGTCAGCTATCTCGAGGGCTGCACCGCGCCCATCCGCGACGAAAATCAGCTCCACGCCGCCGTGGTCGAGCTCATCGCCCTTGACAACGCGCAGATCAAGTACTCCACCGTGCAGAACTGGTATCCCGGTGACAAGCAGGGCCGCGGCGGTATCTATAACTTCGTCACCAAGCGCGGCAAGTGCGCCGGCGTCAACTCCAAGATCTCCTGGACGCAGGTGGAAACCGGCTCCGCCATCACCTGGAAATATCCCGGCTGCATCCTGCAGGGCGACAACTCCGTGGGCGAGTTTTACTCCGTCGCCTTGACCAACAACTATCAGCAGGCCGACACCGGCACCAAGATGATCCACCTGGGCAGGAACACGCGCTCCACCATCGTCTCCAAGGGCATCTCCGCCGGCCACGGCCAGAACACCTACCGCGGCATGGTCAAGATTCTCAAGGGCGCAACCGGCGCGCGCAACTATACCCAGTGCGACTCGCTCCTCATCGGCGACCAGTGCGGCGCGCACACCTTCCCTTATATCGAGGTGAAGAACTCCACCGCGCGCATGGAGCACGAAGCTTCCACGTCCAAGATCGGCGAGGATCAGATCTTTTATCTGCAGCAGCGTGGTCTCAAGGCCGAGGAAGCCGTTTCCATGATCGTCAACGGCTTCTGCAAGCAGGTCTTCCGCGAGCTGCCCATGGAGTTTGCCGTGGAGGCGCAGAAGCTGCTCGGCATCAGCCTGGAAGGCAGCGTCGGCTGACGCCCTATGCATCCCTGGAGGGAGCAGGGGCCTTCAGGCCCCTGAAACAGCGGGATAGATTTTCTCGAGGCTTTAGCCCCGGAAGATTGCTTTGAAAGGGCGTCAACCGCGCCGCGCATCGAGCAGGGAGAGGACGCGCAAACGCTGCAACGTTTCGCCTCCGCTCGAATCGAAATCTGAGGAGAAGGAATGAGTTTGCTTCAAATCCGCAATCTGCACGCCCGCGTCGGCGGCCACGAAATTCTCAAAGGCATTGACCTCACCGTGAACGCAGGCGAAGTGCACTCCATCATGGGCCCAAACGGTTCCGGCAAAAGCACGCTGGCGCAGGTGCTCTCGCGCCGCGAGGCCTTCGAGGTCACCGGGGGCGAAATCCTCCTCGACGGCAAAGACCTCCTCGCCATGAAGCCCGAGGAAGCCGCCTGCGAGGGCGTCTTCATGGCCTTCCAGTACCCGGTTGAAATCCCCGGCATCGGCAACGCCTATTTTCTCCGCAGCGCGCTCAACGCCATCCGCAAATACCGCGGTCTTGACGAGCTGGACGCCATGGACTTCCTGCCTCTCTACCGCGAAAAGATGCGCCTCCTCGACATGGACGAGAAGTTCATGAACCGTTCCGTCAACGAGGGCTTCTCCGGCGGCGAAAAGAAGCGCAATGAGATTCTCCAGATGGCCATGCTCGAGCCCTCGCTCGCCATCCTCGACGAGACTGACTCCGGCCTCGACATCGACGCCCTCCGCATCGTGGCCCAGGGCGTCAACGCCATGCGCTCGCCCCATCGCGCCATGATCGTCGTTACCCACTATCAGCGCCTCCTCGATTACATCGTTCCCGACTTCGTCCACGTCCTCGTCGATGGCCGCATCGTGCGCTCCGGCGGCCCCGAGCTCGCGCTTGAGCTTGAGGAAAAGGGCTATGGCGACATCGAGGCCGGGCAAATCGCGCCGGCCTCCGCCTGAAGGAGCTTGCGATGGCGGTTCAGACGGCACAACTCGAAAGCTATCTCGCAAGCTTTACTGACTTCGCTCGCGCGGTCGCGCCCGCAACCCCGGATTGGTTGCGCGTATTGCGCGAAGAGGCCTTCGCCCGCTTCTGCGAAACCGGCTTTCCCACCACGCGTGACGAAGACTGGCGTTTCACCGGCCTTTCCGCCCTGGCGCGCACGCCCTTTCGCCTGGCCCGCGGCAATGCGGGCGCCCTCACCGTCACCGATCTCGCGCCTTGGCGCATGGAGAGCGCGCTCGCGCGCCTGGTCTTTCTCGACGGCCGCTTCCTTCCCGCGCTTTCGGAAATCGGTGCCTTGGCGAAAGGCGTAACCCCCAGGGGCGTGATCGTCGACAGCCTGCGCAACCAAATCGCCGAGCGCCCCGCCGCCGTCGCCGGGCATCTCGGCCGCTATCTCGACACGGTGCGCGATCCCTTCTGCGCCCTGAACACGGCCTTTCTCGAGGACGGCGCCTTTGTACACGTCCCCCGCGGCGTCGCGCTCCCGCAGCCCATCCACCTGCTCTTCATCTCCACTGCCGGCGAGTCGCCTTCCATGACCCACCCGCGCAACCTGATTGTGGTGGAAGAAGAGGGCCAGGCAACGATCGTCGAAGATTACGTCTCCTTTGGCGCGGAGATTCCCGCCTTCTCCAACGCCGTCACTGAGCTCGTCGCCCGCGGCAACTCCACCGTCGAGCACTTCCTCATCGAGCGCGAGCACCTGCAGAGCTTCAACTTCTCCACCCTGCGCATCGAGCAGGCCCGCAGCGCCAACGTGGCCTCGCACTCGCTGCTCTGCGGCGGCGCGCTGGTGCGCAACAACGTTCATCCCGTTCTCGCCGGCGAGGGCGGCGAGTGCCTCATCAACGGCCTCTTTGTCGGCTCCGGCCGCCAGCACCTCGACAACTACATGCTCGTCGAGCACGCCAGTCCCCACTGCGCCAGCCGCCAGTTTTACAACGGCATCCTCGACCAGCGCGCTCACGGCGTCTTCCACGGCCGCATCATCGTGCACAAGGACGCGCAGAAGACTGACGCCAAGCAGACCAACCGCAACCTGCTCCTCACCGACGATGCGCAGATCGACACTAAGCCGCAGCTCGAAATCTATGCCGACGACGTCAAGTGCACCCACGGCGCTACCATTGGCCAGATCGACGAGAATGCGCTCTTCTATCTCCGCGCCCGCGGCATCGGCGAAGTGGAGGCGCGCCGGCTCCTTCTCGAAGCCTTCGCCGGCGAGTGTCTCGACCGCATGAAGCCCGGCGCGGCCCGCGATTACGCCCAGGCCGTCATCGAAGTCCGCCTGCTTTCGCTCGCCGCTCCGGCGTCGGCCG
>DATJRT010000160.1:0-8921 GCA_035504495.1 Occallatibacter sp. | reverse complement strand
GCGCGTGGGCCAACCCAAACCGGCGCGGGTGATTGAAGAAACGAAGCCAAAGACGGGCCGCAATGCCAAGCACAAGGAGAAGGCGGAGCAACTGATGGAAGAGGAGTGAGGGAGCCGGGGACCAAGGGCTGAGGGCACATGAGAACGAGCGCTTGGGAGCAGCGGCTGGCCGGCTGACTTGCTGACCTGCTAACTTGCGTGTGAGGTGATCGATGGCGAAAGCGGTTGGCGTGGGCGGAATCTTTCTGAAGGCGCGCGATCCCAAGGCGCTTTCCGCGTGGTACGCGGAGCACCTGGGGATACCGGCGCAGGAAGGCGGCTCAATCGGGTTCAGCGGGCCGGAATCGGCGGGGATGACCATCTTCGCGCACTTTCCCGACGGCTCGGATTATTTTGGCGGCGGGGCGCAGCAGGCGATGGTGAACTTCCGCGTGGACGACCTGGACGCGCTGCTCTTGCAGCTTGCGGCCGCAGGCGTGAAGATCGATCCCAAGCGCGAGGACTACGGGTTCGGGCGGTTTGCGTGGTTTGAGGACCCGGAGGGGAACCGCGTGGAGCTGTGGCAGCCGGCCTAGGAACCTACTGCTGCGCCTGCTGCGGGTGATCGACGCTGTAGGGGCCGGGGAGTATGGGCTCGGCTGGTTTCTGCGCCTGCTCGGGCGCGTCGGTCACATTGGTGCGCTTGGAATAAATGCGGAACTGGACCACGAGGTCGAGCAGGACGGGAACGGGTTTTCCGTCTTTGACTGCCGGCTGGAACTGCGCCTTGCGGATGGCTTCCACGGCGCTTTCGTCGAGGCCAAAGCCAATGGGACGGGCAACGGCGATCTCGTCGGGTTTTCCGTCAACCCCGATGACGGCGTGGTAAAGGGCCATGCCGGCCACACCGTTTGACTGGGCAAATTCGTTGGACGCCGGTTCAAAGGTAGTGAGCAGGCGCGCCTTGGCGTCGACCGTGTTCTGGCGCAGGACGCCAGGATCGGCGGGACGGAAATCGGTGTGCGCCGCCGCGGCCTGGTAGTAGAGCTTCCAGAAGTCCGGCATGGCGGCCATCATGCGCTCGTCGAGGCCGACGGAGAAGACATTGTCGAGGGCGTCTTTGAGGACCTGGGCTGCGTGCGCGGGCGAAGTGGTCGCGGTCACGCTGTTGGGGTCGGCGGGGCGCTCCTCGGGCGGAGCCGCGGCAATCTCCTTCTGCGCCTCGTCAGTGTCCGGTTCCTCGGGCTGTGCGCCAGCCGGGGCTTGGCCGGATGCGGCTTCAGTTGGAGCGGGCGCCGAAGACGCGGGCGCACTTGATGGGTTTGCTGATGCGTTCCCCGGTGCGCTCGCCGATAGGTTTGTCGACGCGTTCTCCGTCGCAGCAGGAGCCGAAGCTGACGCGGGAGCGGCTGCGGAGTTTTCCGGCGCTGACGTGGGCACAGGCGGAGCTGGCACAGCGGGCGCGCCTGCGGCCGCGGTGGCCGGAGCGGGCGCCGCGGGTTTGGTTGCGGCTTCGAGCTGTTTGCCCTTTTCCTTTTTCACTTTCGCTTTGACCACGAGCTCGCGGTCGATGGTGATCCTCAGGACTTTTTTCTTGGGCGTGATGCGCACCCGATCGACGGCCTTGGTGGGGTCTTCGTAAGGCAGCGCGCCGAGGAAGTGCAGCCCGTAGCGCGCGCCTTCGAGCTCGAGCTTGTGCTTGGTGAGGCGCACCTTGTCGATCTCAACGCCGCAGAGCGTGTAGGAGCCCTGCGCCGAGTGGCCGATGAGCTTGCCGTGTTCGTTGAAGGTAAGCGTGTCGTCGAGATAGCCGCCGCGCAGATAGAGTTCCTTGCCCACGAGCATCTGCTTGACCTCTTCCTCGGTGATGCCCTGCTCCTGGGCAGCCGGCTTTGCGGATGCGGCGGAGGAATGAGGCGCGGCTGCGGGCGAACTTGGCGGTGCGGGAGGAGGATTTTGCTCAGTCGATGGCTGCGCGGCTGCAGGCGTTCCGGTTTGATTCGCCTGAGCGGGCGCGGCTTGCTGCACGGCTGCGTTTGGGGCGGGCGGCGCAGGGGCGTTCTGCTGCGCGGAGACGGCAACCCCGAGCGCAAGAGCGGCAAACGCGGCGGCGGCCAGGGCGCGCGCCGCGAAGACGAGCGCTAAGGCGGGACGAAGTTCGGGCGAGGGTTTGAGCGAGGCTGAAGACATTGTGGGGGAGCCCCTGAGCGCCAATGTAGCAGGAAATTGTTGGATGCGCTTGAAAGATTCGGGGCCTTCCCTAACACTTTCCGGTACTTACGAGGTAACCCGGATTGGGAGGGCGGTTACGGCAGCAGACGATGAAGGATGCGGCGGAAGAAGCCCAGGGCGCGGCGCGCATCGGGCGTGGAGAGCGCGAGGCGGCGCAGCAGGAGGCGCAGGTCGTGGCGATTGGCTTCGCGCATGGAGGAAGGCGAGTAGCGCGCGGCGAGCATGACCTGGTCGATGACATCGGCAAGGCGCTCAAGGTCGGCGGAGTGTGCGCTTGCGGCAGAATGCAGTGGCCGATCCGGTCCGGTGGAGGGCGCGCCAGGTCCGTGCGATTCGAGTACCGCGAGCCGCGTGGCCAGCTCGTAAAGGCAGACGGCGACGGCCTGGCCAAGGTTCATGGAGGGCTGGCCGGGGTGGGTGGGGATCTCCACGAGGTGATGGCAGTGGGCGAGGTCGCGGCCGGTGAGGCCGCGTTTTTCCGGGCCGAAGACGAGAGCGATGCGGCCGCCGCACGCGAGCTCTTCCCGGACGATGGGCGCGAGCGCGGGAAGCAGGATGACCGGCTGCTCGGGTTGGCGGCGGGTGAGGGCGCCGGTGCCGAGAACGAGGGTGCAATCGGCGACGGCGTCTTCAAGGCGCTGTGCCCGGCGGGCGCTTTGCAGCAGGTCTTCGGCTCCGACGGCGGATCGGACCTCGCGCCAGTGCGGCTCGTAGGGCGCGACCACGGTGAGGCGGGAGAAGCCGAAGTTGGCCAGGGCGCGCGCCGCCGCGCCGATGTTGAGGGGATTGCGCGGCGAGACGAGGACAACGTGGATGAAATCGAAATGGGACGCGGCAGGCAAGGCTTCATTCTAGAGCGGACTGGGTTCAGCGAGATTGATACACTGCAAGGCGAATGGACGAGAGCAGGCAATCAGCGGAAATGGCGGCCGACGCGCTCTGCGCCACGGCGCGCTGGTGCTACACGCGGGGATGGGTTCCGGCCACCAGCGGCAACTTCAGCGTGCGGCCGTTTCCCGATGCGCCGGCGCGGGTGCTGATTACGCCTTCGGGGCTGGACAAAGGAACATTGCAGCCGGCCGATTTGATCGAAGTGGACGCCGAAGGCCGCGTGGTTGCGGGAGGCGGCAGGCCTTCAGCCGAGACCGCGCTGCATCTGGTTCTCTACAAAGCGCGGCCCGCGGCGCGCGTCATTCTGCACGTGCACTCGGTGTGGAATACGCTGCTGAGCGGCCACTACGCGGCCGAGGGATTGGTGCCGCTTGAGGGATACGAGATTCTCAAGGGCCTGAGCGGCGTGACCACGCATGCGCATCTGGAGCGCGTGCCGGTGCTCGAAAACACGCAGGATTACTCCGTCCTTTCCGCGCAATTGAAGGATGTGCTGGAGAAGAATCCCGGCACGCATGGGGTGCTGTTGAGCCGGCATGGGCTTTATACTTGGGGGCAATCGGTGGCCGAGGCGCGGCGGCACCTGGAAGCGCTCGAATTTCTCTTCGAGGTGGAAGGGCGGCGGGTCTTAAGCCAATCGGCGGCGACGCCGGATTTTCTGACGTAGCGTGGGAGATTCGCGCCGCCGGTCGAAGTTCCGAGCCGCAGGTCCCCGCCATGGCGGATCTTCGGCTTCGGCTCGTTGCCGCGGCGGCTCGCTCAGGATGAAAGTGGAGCGAGGAGCCGGCGGCATCGGAAATTGAGGTGTTGAGCGATGGCGGTGCTTCGCATTCCGGATACGGGCGAAACGATTACGGCGGAGACGGAGATTCGCGCGGCGCTGGCAGCGCGGGGGATTGAGTACGAGCGCTGGAGCCTGGACCGCGTGCCGCCGGATTGTTCAGCCGACGAGGTGCTGCGCGCGTACGCCGCGGAGATCGACGCGATGAAGCAGCGCGGCGGCTACCTGACCGCGGACGTGATCGACGTGACCCCGGAGACGCCGAATCTCGAAGCCATGCTGGCGCGCTTCGACAAGGAGCACACGCACTCCGAGGACGAGGTGCGCTTCATCCTCGCCGGGCGCGGCATATTTTTCCTGGTCTTGGACGAGAAGGTTGCCAGTGTTGAGGTCGGGCCCGGCGACATGCTGCGCGTGCCCCGCGGGACGAAGCACTGGTTCACGCTCTGCGGAGACCGCCGCATCCGCGCCATCCGCTGGTTTCAGGATACGACCGGCTGGACGCCGCATTACACCGGCTCCGGCGTGGACAAGAACTATGAACCGCTGTGCTTTGGGCCGGCGTACCTTGGCTCGCCTTATTCGGGGCCGCGGGTCGAGACTTCGATCAGCAATCCGATCGGCAATCCGACCAGCGGCTGATGGCTTCCGCTTACAAGTTGTACCTGCTCGACATTGAGGGCACGGTCGCGCCGCTGACGCTGACCGGCGAGCTGCTGTTTCCTTATGCGCGCAAGCATCTGCGCGATTTCCTTCGCCATAACATCGAAGATCCGGGCGTGCACGAAGACCTGATGCTGCTTGCCGAAGAGAATCGCGCGGAGACCGAACCCGATCTCCCGCGGCGCCTCCCCAAAGTGAAGTGGACCGGCTTTGTGGATGCGCCGAAGTTTCAGATGGACGCCTTCATCTATCTTTTGTGGCTGATGGACCGCGACCGGAAATCGACCGCGCTCAAGAGCCTGCAAGGCAAGATCTGGAAGGCGGGGTTCGAGAGCGGCGAGCTCAAGGGCGCGCTGTTCGCGGATGTTCCGCCGGCCTTTGAGCGATGGGCGCGTGAGGGGAAGGTTGCGATCTATTCGTCGGGATCGGTCGAGGCGCAGAAGCTGCTGTTTCGCCATTCGAATTACGGCGACCTGACGCCGTGGATCGCGGGCTACTTCGACACGCGCACCGGGCCGAAGGCGGAGAGCGCCAGCTACGCGGCGATTGCGGAAGCGATGCAGGTCGAGCCGGCCCTTGCGATCTTCTTTTCCGATGTGGTCAAGGAGCTGGACGCGGCGCGGAAGGCGGGATTCGAGACAAGACTCGTGGTGCGTGAGGGCAATCCGCCGGTCGAGGATCCGCACGGCCACGAGCGCATCTCGTCGTTGGAGGGTTTCTAAAACGGCTTGCCCTGGAAGAGAAAAACGAGCTCGATAACCAGGATGATGACCACCGTTAGCTCGAGAAAGAATGCGCGGCTCTGGTTGAACTGATCCACGATGAACCGATAGAGATCCTCGGCATAGTAGGAGACGCGGAACTGCTGGACCTCGTTGATCTCGGCCCCGGCGAGAATGGCCGTGTCTCCGCGTACCACCTGCGCGATGCGCGGGCCATGGAGGCAGATCAACTCCGCGACCGTCGGCGAGCCGGTGATTTCTACAGCGTGGAAGATGAGTTAGCGTCTGACCAAGCCACCTGTAAACAGCGTGTGATCTGTGATGGACTTTTCATATGGCAGAAGAGTCTGGAGTTGGAGTTCGTCGGCGTGGCCGGCAGGAGATAGCGCGTCCGGCTGCTTAGTACCCCAAGAGTGGGATGGGACTAAGCGAGTTTTGTCGCGCTCATGGAATGGCTTTGAGCACGCTGGCCCGGCATCTGAAGAAGCAGTCTGGTGAGCAGCAGTTGAGTGGGAACATCATTGCTGGGGAGAGTCGGCCGATAGCGGTGGAAGTGGCCGCGATCCTCTCCGTGGTCGAGATCTGCTGCCGCCTCAGGATCCCTGTACGCGAATCCCTGAATGAAATCCTGCCCGGATTCGCAGACAGTCCCATTCGGCAGGTCGCCGATCTCACACCGTCCGCATGGGTTGCAAGACACGCTTCCGACAACCTATGATGCCCGACACTGCGCTTCGTCGACTGAGTACTTGGACGTACGCATACGACACTCCATATAGTGGCACCGCACCCATCGTTTGATCCAGCCCGAAACCGCCCCTTGAAGCCCGTTTTGTATAGATAAAGGAAAAACGACAACCGGCGAAGAGACTTTTCGCCGGATTCCGGTTTTAAACGAACAGAGGCTAAGCAGGATGAATACAAAACTCGCGCTAGCGCTCCCGGGAATCTGCATCCTTGCGGGGTGTCATGGCTACGGCCACCTTTATCCGGTGCAAGGGCCTCTCGCCTCCATGTCTCCGGTGCCGTCTTACACGTTCAGCATTACCTATCCGGGCTCGCCCAAATACGACCACGATCAAAACGGTGAAGTCTCAATGGTTCTGGCAAACGGGGAAGCGTTCAGCGGGCCGTGGCAGATGCCTTACAACAAGTCCGGGAATCAGGTCGGGGGTGCTGCCACGTCAGAGAGCGCCGGGCTGGCTGCCGCATGGGATGCCGTCTATGGGCAGGGCTTTTATGTCGCCCATATTCTTGGCGCAAACCGGGTTGTGCACATCACACTCACCGGGACTCAGGGGACGGTTCTCCAAATCGAGTGGTGGGATCAGAGCCGTGCTGGCGATGGGACGACCATCGTTGGAGACAAGGGCATAGGCCAGGACAGTAAGGGCAACATCTACAAGTTAGCCTGGTAAGTGATTGGATGTGTCAAGCCGGTTTGTTGCTTGTAAGCGCGACGGGTTCTGTTGATCCTGAGCCGTCATGAGTGTGGCCCCCCGCCAACCCCGCACTCTCACACCAATAAGGCCTCGCGCAAGATGGTTTGCCCTGACGCATACGAAGATGAGGTAGCCTTCGCTGAGCCACTTTGCGTTGGGCCTGACGAGCGCGGACCCGCGCAGGCCGACATCTTCGAGTTGGGCGCCCGTGTCCGGCATGTCGGCAACTATTCTATCGCTGGCATCTGACAGGGAAATGTACTAGCCTCAACACGTGGTCTGGACGAACCCAGCGGAGGTTGCGCTGAACGAGATTCGCACCGCGCCCATTGTGCGCTTCTCGGTGCTGGCGCTCAGCTCGATCTTTTTTCTTGTCGATCCGTTTGCAGCCATCGGGTCGTTTCTGGCCATCACGGCGGGTGCTGACGGGGCGCGACGCAAACGCATGGCGCGCAAAGGAGCGCTCACCTGCTTCATCGTGCTCACCAGCTTTGCCCTGGCCGGGCAGATCCTCTTCCGCATTCTGGGCATCACGCTGCCCGCATTTGAGATTGCCGGCGGACTGATTCTGCTGCTCATCGGGCTGGACATGCTGGAGGCGCGGCGCTCGGCTACGCAGGAAGCCACCGGCGACGCCGAAGAGGGTGCGGCCAAGGAGGACGCCGGCATTGTGCCCCTGGGCATTCCCATGCTGGCCGGCCCGGGCGCCATTTCTTCCGTCATGGTGCTGGTGGGGCAGGTGGATTCGCTCCTGAGCTGGCAGATGGGCGCCATCCTGGGGTCGATCGCGGTGACGGCGTTTACCAGCTACTGGGTGCTCGCGGGCGCGGACCGCGTGCGTGGCGTGATGGGCGAGACCGGCATCCGCATCCTGGTGCGCATCATGGGTTTGCTCCTGGTGGCGCTGGCCATGCAGTTCTTTGTGAATGGGCTGACGGACCTGGGAGTTATCCCAAGGCGGTAACCGCCGCCGGAGTCGCCAACCCCGCTGACTCCGCTTTGCCCCGCTTCGCCCTGTTTCCCACAGATTCGCCCGCTTTCCACAGGGTGCAGCGGCCGGATACTGGAAGAAAGGCGAAACGAATCCTCGGAATGCTGGAAATAAAAGAGTTAGCGCGACCCGATTGTTTGCATCGGGCACCGGCCTGTGCTACTCTAATGAGGTTGTAGCAAGGCAGTGGAGCCTCCCGTGGCCCGGAGCGCGAAAGCGCAGAAAATAAAGGGTCTGCCCCGATCGGCGTGAAGATTGAGGGAGTGGGAAGCTGGTTCGCTGGGTCAGGTGAGGTTGGCAATCGAGAGTCAATTGCCCGTCCCTGAGCCCCTGTAGGGATTCCCTAGAGAGAACAAGCCATTGCAAGACCCGGAAGCATACGCTTTCGCGCGTCCGCCGAGGCGGACGCGGGCATTTTGCCGGCCGCTCTTTGAGATTTGCGCTGCGCGAAGCGGCTTTTGGGTGGGCGCGGATGCGCGCCTTTTCCAGGTCTCGAACCCGAGGCCTGGAGCCCGTTCTTCGGTCGAGTTCTCATGGAATCCCTTCGTGGGAGGGATGAGCGGGGAATCAAGTTTCTACCCTGGCTTTCTGGCTTGACAGGGTACGGGTGCTTTAGTACCTTTAGAAGGTTCGCGCAAAAACGCCGAATGCTGCGAAGATGATCGCATTTGGCGCCGAAAACGAATCCGGCGAAAGTGGATGCAAGGGAATCTAGCACCGGCCGGATCGAATTCCAATAAGCGAATTTCGGTCAAGCGCATCAAGTTCGAGGACAGTCCCGGGCGCAAGCCTGGGCCGGACGCGAGTCCGGGCCTCGATCCACAAGGGTTCCGCTCAGGCGGGTCGCCCTCAAGGATCTTTGACAATTTGGTTGAACGTGCCAGTCGTGAGATGCGATCAGGTTTGGCTTGATCAGTCTCACAAGGTAAGGTGCCCTGCATGATCTCTTATCTTCGGATAAGTTGCATGGGCACGGCCGGACTTATCCTGACCTCCGTCAGGTAAGCCGGCATCAGGTTTCAAACGAGAGTTTGATCCTGGCTCAGAATCAACGCTGGCGGCGTGCCTAACACATGCAAGTCGAGCGAGAAAGTGGTAGCAATACCATGAGTAAAGCGGCGCACGGGTGAGTAACACGTGACTAACCTACCCTGGAGTGGGGAATAACTGAGGGAAACCTTAGCTAATACCGCATAATACCCACGGGTCAAAGGAGCAAT
>DATJRT010000159.1:0-9153 GCA_035504495.1 Occallatibacter sp. | reverse complement strand
GGCATAAGGCGAAGAGAGCAGACGCGCGACCTGGCTCTCGAGGGTGCGCGCGCTCACAATCTGGCCGAGCGAGGTATTGGTGGCCAGGGGCAGCAGATAGCGGGCCACGTCGAAGGCGCGGGCGCGCAGGGTGCGCTCGTAAGCCTCCGGCTTGAGGGATTCCGGCTGCGCCACATGCCGGCGCAGGACCTCCTGCACCGCCGCGCCGATGCGCTGGTAGGCCGCAAAGAGGCTTTGTACGGTCTCGGAGTAGATTTGCGCCGAGACCGGATCCTCCCCAAAATCAGGGAGAAACCAGCCCGATTTGAGGAAGTTCTGGTAGCGGGTCGAGCGTTCCTGGCCATCCCAGCGCTGCTCATCGACCAGCACGATGGCCGCGAGCAGGCTCAGCCGCTCAACCGCGAAAGCGATATGGGCCAGGTCGGCGATGGAGCGGTGACCGTATTGAAAATAAAAGGTGTTGAGAAACTGCTCCGCGCGCTGGGCGCTGATCTCCGCCAAAGACTCGCGCATGGAGAGCGCGGAACGGGAGTATTTGGCCATGGCATAGGCCAGGATTTCCGGGTCGGCGCCATGCACGGCATAGACTTCCGTTTGGTTGCTCGAGGCGGGAAAACGAAAAGATTCACTGGACATGGAGCCGGTCTCGCGGCCAGAATACGTCATTGAGGTTCGTGCGCAACAGAGCAAGACCAGAGATCCTGTACTCCGAAGCCACCGCATTCGAGTAGCCGCGACCCCAGGGAGCGGCGACCCTGCACAAATCTGAGCAGGATCAGGATACGGGTTCTTTGGTTTTGCCGCAGTGCAGGATTCGGCAACCCTCCGGGCGGCATCTCCGCGTCTTAAGATGGAGAGCCACACCGGCAAGCGGGAGTGAGCCATGCAGGAATTTCTGGTTCGCACGTCACATAAACCGCGGCCTCTGCCTTCAGGCCGCTGGGCCATGACCCAGCGCTGGAACGATTTGCTTTTTGCGCACTGGCCGGTTCCGATTTCTTCACTTGCCTCGCTCCTTCCCGACTGGCTGGAAGTGGACACCTACTCGGGCTCGGCGTGGCTGGGGGTGGTGCCTTTCTGGCTTGACCGCATCAAGATCCGCGGCGTGCCTTCGCTTCCCGGCGTGCGCAGCTTTCCTGATCTGAACCTGCGCACCTACGTCCGCGACCGCTACACGGGAACGCCCGGGATCTATTGCTTTTCGCTCGACGCCAGCAACCTGGTGGCCATTGCCGTGGCACGCATGGTCTACCACCTGCCCTATTACTGGGCGGAGATGCGCCTGGAGCAGCGCTCGGAGCGCGAGTTCGCGTTTTACAGCCGGCGTCTCTTCGCGGGACGGCAGGTGATGTTCAAGGCGCGCTACCGCGGTCTGGGACCCACGCACAAGACCGCCGAGCTGCGCACGGGAACCTTCGAGTACTACATTACCGAGCGCACCTGCCTCTTCAGCTCCAACCGGTCCGGCCAACCCATCCGCGCCAATCTGCACTATGTGCCCTGGCCGCTCGAAGAGGCGGAGGCGGAGATCGAATGCAACGACCTGCCCGCAACCGTGGGCGTGGAGCTGCCACGCCTCGATCCGGTTCTGCACTATACGCGGCGACTGGCCGTCTACATCTGGCCGACGGAGCTGGCGCGACCGGCGCTGGCCGGCCGGCCGGTAACGGTCGCGGCCTCGCCCTCGGGATAGCGCTGGCAAAATCCCAAAATCCCGTGGGCCAATTCGCGGGCCGGCAAGTTGCGGATTACACAAAAAGCTGTGGCGGCTTTATAGGTTTGTGCCCCGTTGCGCGCCTGCGCACCTCTGCGCCCAGCCACAGCAGCCCGATCAGCGCAAGCACGTTCAGAATCGCCTTGAAGATCAGATCGGCGCGCGACCAGCCCGCGGTGCTGAGATAACCGCCGCCCATGGAGACGAGCGTGGCGCCGAAGGCAGCCGACCAGCGCTGCGCGTCACCCCAGGGATGGGCCCCGGAACGAGCTGAGGACCAGCGCAGGAAAAGAGCGCAGACCAGCAAAGCGCCAAGGAAGCTGGCCGTGAGCGGCATCCACACCGGACGGCGGACGGGCGTAAAGACAAGAGCGATGACCTGGAACCAGGCCGCGCTGGGCACAAGGGCGGCGAAGAAAATTAGCCAGGGGCTGACCGGGTTTCGCGCCGCGCCGGTCTTGTCAGGCTCCGTGTGCCGGATGGCGAAGGCAATCCACCCGAGCAGAACGATGGCCGCCACACCCGCGGCGATGGTGGCCACCGGCGGCTGGTAGGGGAGCGCGTGCAGCTTGGGCCGCGCGCGCTTCACCCAGCCATACCAGGCGAGATAGGAGCCCAGGACAAACACCGCGCAGGCAGTGATGAAGCCGCGCGTCCGCAGCCAGGGCTGGGAGCGCCGCGCCGGAAAGATCAGCTCCGTGACCGCCACCGGAACCAGCACCACCCACACGCTCTCATAGCCGAGCATGAAGAGGAAGTAGAGCCAGTTGACGCCCCAAAGACGGCCGTACTCCACGTTGGCGCCGTGAAACGGAAGCGGCGCAAGCGAGGTCTGCTGGATGACGAATTCCTCGGCAATGGAAAGTGCCAGGCCCAGCAGCAGCAGGCTGGCGGCGCCCGCGCGCCAGCGCCGGACCAGCTCGCGGCAGAGCAGCGCGCCGCAGCCCCAGACCATGGTCTCCGGGATGAAGGCGAAGAGAAAGCTCAGCCGCGTGGAGCCGCTCAGGACCTCCGCGATGAGCGGCGCTAGGAGAACCAGCGTCCAGATGGGGCCTGCGTAACGGGTGCCGCTATTGGCGCCCTCGGATGCGGGGACTGTGAGAGATGCAGTTGACACGGGATTCCTCCGGGTTTTGGCTCGGGTCCTTTCGCCGAGCGGTGAGTCGGGATAGTGTGTGTGGATCATGAGCGCTGGTGGCCGGCGGCTTCCGTGTTGGCCTTGATTTTGGCGTAGATCCGCTCGAGGTCCCAGGTGAGCTTGCCTTCGCGGACTTCGGCCGCCAGGCGCAGCACCCATTCGCGCTCGGCCTTCAGCATGGCCAGCAGGTATTCGTTTTCGATCAGGTTGATTTTTTCAACGAAGCGTCCGGCCTCTCGCAGCACGGTGCGCTGGCGCTCGATCTCCTCGGCCAGCAGGCTGCAGCGCTCGTCGAGATGGGGCAGTGCCTCGTACGGCGTAAGGTGCACGAGGAAGCTCATCGCGGCCATAAACTCGCTGGACTCACGGCGGGGCGTGGAAACAATGCTGCGCAGAGCGGCAAGGAACTCATCGCGGCCCGGTTTGGTGAGCCGGTAGACGGTGCGCTCGGGACGGCGGCCGTCGCGGCTGGTGGAGGTTGGCTCGATGAGTCCGGCGCGCTCGAGCCGGCCGATGGCGTGATAGAGCGAGCCGCGCTTGAGGGCGAGAATCTCGTCCTTGTGGCGATGACGGAGCAGCCGCTGCATCTGGTAGGGATGCATCGGCGTCTCGCGCAAAGTGCCGAGAACGGCGATCTCCCAGATTCCGAGGGTCGGTTTCATATAGTTCAGATGAACTATATCATTCGAATTAGATCATCGCAAGTATAAGCGAGAAAAATATGATGGCCATACCGGCGGGTGTCAAGACTTAGCCGGCTCGCACGCGCAGGAATGGAAGCGAATGCGGTGCCTATAATTGCAATGGATGGAGCGCGGCGTGTGAATTGAGAAGTCGCGCGGGAGGGTTCGGCCGGGGATGGTGAGCGTGCAGGGACGGATCGCTCTTGTGACCGGCGCTTCGCAGGGCATCGGGCGGGCCTGCGCGCTGGAGCTTGCTGCGGCGGGGGCGACGGTCGCCCTGGCAGCGCGCAATGAGGCCAGGCTCGCCGAGGCCGTGAGCACCATTGAAGCCGCCGGCGGCAAGGCTGCGGCCTTTCCGCTCGACCTGGCCAGCGAGGAGTCGATCAAAGCGGCGGCAAAGGCAGTGCTGGACCGGTTCGGCAAAGTAGAGATCCTGGTGAACAACGCCGGGATCACGCGCGACGGGCTGATGCTGCGCATGAAGCGCGCCGACTGGGACGAGATCCTCAACACCAATCTGACCGGAGCCTTTCTGCTCACGCAGGCCATCCTGAGCCCCATGCTCAAGAACCGCTGGGGACGGATCATCCACATTTCGAGCGTTGTCGGCCGGACCGGCCAGGCCGGCCAGGTGAATTACGCGGCATCCAAGGCGGGCTTGATCGGCATGACGCGGGCCATGGCGCGCGAAGTGGCCTCGCGCGGAATCACCGTAAATGCCGTCGCCCCCGGATACATTGAAACCCCCATGACCGCGGTGCTGAACGAGGAACAGCGCAAGGCGTTGCTCGCCGGGATTCCGCTGGGACGCGCGGGAACGGACCGGGATGTGGCTCATGCGGTTGCGTTTCTGGCTTCGGACGCGGCCGCCTACATCACCGGGCACGTGCTCGACGTGAACGGCGGCATGTTCATGAGCTGAATTGGAGCTTCTCTTGGCCAAGGCTTCGCCGGATGGTTCAAGACCTGCTCGCACAATGCCGATAAGAGAAGCGGGAGTGTGTGCATGGCGACGCAGGTTGCGGCTGAGATGCCGGGGGTGGATGTTTCTTTGGCGGTGCTTTCTTCTGAAAAGCAAGATACGGTGCGCTACGTAGCGCGCCAGCCCATTCTCGATCTGCACGGCCGGGTGTACGGCTACGAGCTTCTCTTCCGCAGCGGGCGCGAGCAGAGCTTCCAGGGTGACGGCAACCTGGCCACGCGCACCATGCTCGACAATGCGGTGGTCTTCGGCCTGGAGCGGCTCACCGGCGGCCTGACGGCTTTTGTGAACTGCACCCGCGAGGCGCTCACCGAAAAGCTGGTGGATGTTCTCCCCGCCAGCCTGTTCGTGCTGGAGATTCTGGAGACGCTTGAGCCCACGCCCGCGCTCGTGTCGGCGTGCCGCGGCCTCAAGAGGGCCGGATTCCGGCTGGCGCTCGACGACTTTCGCTGGAAGCCGGAATGGGAGCCGCTTATCGAGCTGGCCGACTACATCAAGGTGGACTTCACGCTCTCCGGCCCCGCAGAGCGGCGCGCGCTGCTCAAGCACTTGAACGACTCTCCAGTGGCGCTGATCGCCGAAAAGATCGAAACCCAGGAGGAGTTCCGCCAGGCGCGCGACGAGGGCTTCACGCTGATCCAGGGCTACTACTTCTGCCGGCCGCAATTGATTGAGAACCGGAAGGTTCCCGCGAACCGGCTCACGCAGATTGAGATTCTGCGCGTGCTGCGCGAAAAGGAACTCAACATGCAGCAGCTGTGCACGATGGTGAAGCGCGACGCCTCGCTGACCTACCGGCTGCTGCGCCTGCTCAACTCGCCCCTCTACGGTGTGCGGCAGGAGGTGAACTCCGTCAAGACGGCGCTGATCGCGGTGGGCGAAGACGGCTTCCGGCGCGTGGCCACGCTGGCCATCACCAGCGAGCTGAATGCCGGGCAACCGGAGGAGCTGCTGCGCATGGCCCTGGTGCGCGCCCGGTTCTGCGAGCTGGGCGCGGAGCTGTGCCTGTTGGACGCGACGGAGCAATACTTGCTGGGGCTGTTGAGCCTGCTTCCGGCTATGCTGCGTGTGCCCATGCAGCAACTGGCGCCGCATTTGCCGCTGCGCGAAGAGATCACCGTGGCGCTCATGGGCGCGGCCGTCCCGGAGCGGCGGCTGCTGGACTGGCTGATGGCGCACGAGCACGGTGACTGGGCCGGATGCGACGCCATCGCCGCGCAATACGGCCTCAACCAGGAAACGCTGCTCGCGGTCTACGAAAGAGCCCTCGACTGGGCCGAGTCCGCGCTGCATTACGCCTGACCGCGCCGGCCCGCGCGTCAAACAAGTCCGTGCGTGGAACTCCCTGCGCGCGCCGCATGGCGGAAGAATGCTTCCGGCCGTTTCCAATCTGCGTTGACCTCTGCATGGCCTGGCGATTGCCGTGGCGCCCGGCGTTATATCCTTAGTTGTTATCGAAGCGCAGTCGCCTCACGCGAACCGCGCGGCCACTTTTCCGGACCCACATGAGCACGCAAACCATTGCTGTATACCTGCCGGACGGCGCCGTCCGCCAAGTCGCTGCGGGCACTACGCCGCTTGATATCGCCAACGCGATCTCGCCCCGGCTCGCCGCCGCGAGCATCGTCGCGCGCCTCACGCCTCTCCACGCAGCCGCGCCGCAAAAAGCCGGCGAAGCCGACTCCGAAGCCGGCATGTACGCCGCCGGGCACGCCGGCGCACCGCACCTGGTCGATCTCTCCACGCCGCTCACCGAGGACGTGAAGCTGGAACTGATCCGGGAGAACGATCCTGACGCGCTCCGGGTGGTCCGCCACTCCGCGGCCCACGTGCTGGCCACCGCCGTCCTGGAGCTGTTTCCGGAGGCCAAGCTGGGCCACGGCCCGGCCACGGACTCCGGCTTCTTTTATGACTTCTACCGCGAGAAACCCTTCACGCCGGAAGACCTGGCTGCCATTGAAGCGCGCATGGCCGAGGTGATTGCGCGCGACGAGCCGTTCACGCACGAATTTAGCCCCAGAGAAAAAGCGCTGGAGACTTTTGATAAAGACGGCGACTTCATGAAGACGCACTTCGTGACAAAGTTCACCGAGCCCGGCGCGCAGGTGAGCTTCTACCGCAACGGCAACTTTGTCGATTTCTGCCGCGGCCCGCATGTGCCTTCCACCGGACGCGTCCGGGCGGCCAAAGTGATGAGCGTCTCCGGCGCTTACTGGCTCGGCAACGAGAAGAATCCCCAGCTCCAGCGCATTTACGGCACCGCGTTTTTCTCCAGGAAAGATCTGGACGATTACCTCGCGCGGCTGGAAGACGCCAAGCGCCGCGATCACCGCCGCCTGGGCAAGGAGCTGGAGCTTTTCACCGTCAGCGAAGAGGTGGGCGCCGGTCTCCCGTTATGGCTTCCCAAAGGCGCCACCATCCGCCGCCTGCTTGAGGAGTACATCCTCGACCTCGAGCGCAAAGCCGGCTACGAGCACGTCTACACCCCTGATCTCGCCAAGGTTGAGCTCTATGAGCGTTCCGGCCACTGGGCGCACTATCACGAAAGCATGTTCCCGCCCATGGAGCTCGAGAACGAGCGCATGGTCCTGCGGCCCATGAACTGCCCGCACCATATCCTCATCTACGAGTCCAGGCTGCGCAGCTATCGCGACCTGCCGGTCCGCCTTGCCGAACTCGGCACCATGTACCGCTACGAGCTCTCGGGCGCGCTCAGCGGCCTCAGCCGCGTCCGCTGCATGACCCTCAACGACGCGCACATCTTCTGCTCGCCCGATCAGATCAAGGAAGAATTCTCCAGCGTCATGAAGCTGGTCGAGCGCGCCTATCGCGACCTCGGCATCAAGCAATACAGCTATCGCCTCTCCCTGCGCGACCCCGCCAACAAAGAAAAATACGTGGACAACGACGCCATGTGGGAGCTGGGCGAGCGCGTATTGCGCGAAGCCCTTGACAGTCTGGGCCTGAAGTACAAGGAAGGCAAAGGCGAGGCCGCCTTCTACGGGCCTAAGCTCGACATCCAGCTTGCCGACGTGATGGGCCACGAAGAAACCTACTCCACCATCCAGGTGGATTTCCACCTGCCCAACCAGTTCGCCCTGGAATACACGGCTGCGGACGGCAATCGCCATCGCCCGGTCATGATCCATCGCGCCATCGTCAGCACCATGGAGCGCATGATCTCTTATCTCATCGAGCTCTACGCCGGCGCCTTTCCGCTCTGGCTCGCGCCCATTCAGGTGGGACTCGTCCCCATCAGCGAGCGCCACTTGTCGTATGCTGAGAAGCTCGACCAAAGGCTGAAAGAAGCGGGCTTCCGGGTCGAGACCGACGCGCGCAACGAGAAGATGAACGCCAAAATCCGCGACCTGGCTCTGCAGAAAGTGCCGTACATCCTCGTCTTCGGAGACAGGGAGGAATCGGCGGGCGAGGTCAACGTGCGCACCCGCGGCAAGACCGAGCAAGCCTCCATGGCGCTCGAGGCCTTCCTCGCCAAAGCCAGCGGTCTGATCGAGAGCAAGGCGACGGAACTCTAGAGCATTTCTCCTTCTGATGGTTACCGAAACCGATACCTTCAAGTGGCGATTTTCCCTGGGGTCCCCGGCGACAGGTCTAGGTCGCTGGGGCGGAAGCAATCGCCACCTTGCACGAAAATCAAGTCGGCTATACCTGAAGGAGAAATGCCTTAGGCTGCGGAGTGGAGTGCTTATCGTGCTCGGTAGTCTACCCGGCGTTGGCAAAACGACGATCGCGCGGGAACTCGCACGACGCTTCGGCGCATCGACACCATTGAGCAGGCAATCCGCGACTCAGATCAGGCAATCCGCGACTCAGATATTGATGAGGGGACGATCGATGATGCTGGGTACCGGGTTGCCTATGCTCTGGCAGAAGACAATCTCGCTCTCAGCCGAATCGCGATTGCTGACTCCGTGAATCCAATTCAAGTTACGCGCGATGCCAGGCTCAACGTCGTCCGGCAGCCCCTCTGCGAATTAATCGTCATCGTTTCCGTCGAACCGCACTCGCCGCGCCCGATCACCCTCCTCCTGTACGCTCGTTGCAGATAGTCCGATTGTCTGCCATTTGCCGGAGGCCGCCATGCTTCGCCCCGTCCGCCCGGACGACGCACCCTCGATAGCGGAGATCTACAACCACTACATCCTCAACTCGCCGGCCACATTTGAAGAAGTCTCGCTCGGCCCCGACGAAATGCGGCAGCGAATTCTGGAGACTACGCAGGCATATCCCTGGTTCGTGTGCGAAGAGGATGGAGAGATTCTGGGGTACTGCTATGGCCGCAAATGGCGGGAGCGCGCGGCCTATCGCCATTCCGTTGAGGTGTCCGTATATTTGCACCCGTCGGCGGCCGGGAAGGGAAGAGGCTCCGCGCTCTTTGAAGCGCTCCTCGCCGGTCTGCGCAGCCGACGGTTTCACAGCGTTATCGGAGGCGTCGCCCTGCCCAACCCCTCGAGCGTTGCGCTGCTCGAGAAATTCGGGCTTCGCCAGATCGCCCACTTCCGCGAAGTCGGCTACAAATTCGGCCAGTGGATCGACGTCGGCTACTGGCAGCTTCTGTTCTGAGCTGCCCAAAAGATTCGAGCCACGGCAAGTCTTTCCACCGGGAGTTCCGTCT
>DATJRT010000158.1:0-4217 GCA_035504495.1 Occallatibacter sp. | reverse complement strand
GCTCGACGTCTGCTGCTACCAGGGCGGGTTTGCGCTGCATCTGGCGCGGGTGTGCAAACGCGTCACCGGTATCGACGCTTCGCGCGCCTCGCTTGAAGTGGCGGAGCGGAACCTTGAAGCCAACCGTGATCAGATCGACGCGGAGGTCGATTGGATCGAGGCCGACGCTTTTACGATTCTTCGCGACTGGGCAGATGCGGGCGAGCGCTTCGACTCAATCGTGCTCGATCCGCCGGCGTTCGCGAAATCGAAGCGCGCCGTGGAGGGCGCGCTGCGCGGCTACAAGGAGCTGAATCTGCGCGCGCTGAAAATGCTGCGCGCGGGCGGGCTGCTGGTGACCTGCTCCTGCTCGCATCATGTGAGCTGGGCCGATCTTGAAAGCGCCGTGGCCGCCGCCGCCGCCGATGCGGGCCGGCGGGTGCGCCTGCTTGAGCGGCGCGGCGCCGCGCCGGACCACCCTGTGGTTCTCAACCTGCCGGAGACGGAGTATCTGAAGTGCCTGGTGCTGGAAGCGGAATAAGGCCGGGGACGAGGGATCAGGGGACTAAGGGAAAGATAGACTGCGGAACTCCGCGAATAGAAAAGCGGCGCAAGTTCGGCCGGATTCCGGGCCGCGTTTGCAATCGAGATGCGCGGGATCATCCAAAGGCCGCGGCCCAACCCACGCTGACGAGCACGATCACCGCCCACCAGCCGAAGACGGCGATGTAACCGGAGCTGCGCTTGACGCCGGCGACGACGGACAAGCCGATGCCCAGGAGCGCGAGGTACCAGATGGTCGTGAAGTCGATGGCGCTGGCGAGCTTGTAGAGCGCAGGGCCCACGTCCTGGGGATTCAGGAACGCTCCGACGCTGGTGGGCGCGAAGTTGGCGATATTGAATGACTCGGGCGCCAGGCCCGAGAAGATGACAATGGTGCCCAGAATGGTCTTGATGATCCCCGGAAGACTCGCATAGAACCAAACCGCAAAAACGCTGGCAAACGTGGCCTTGCCGCCAAAGATGAAGTTGATGGTGCCCAGCATAACCCCCGATATGACCAGCGCAAAGATGAGGACCAGAGCCGGGCCGGCCGCGAACCCGCCTTCAATGGAATACCGGGTAATCTTCATGGTCATATCGCGCTGCTGCGGCGGCGCCTGTGCCAGGCGCTCCTGTGACTTGGGGTTGAGATTGATCGCGTTTTCCGCCACCTGGGGCCAGCCGATCCGGAGCGTGATGGCGCCGAAGAGCAGGTACGCGAAGACGATTCCGATGATCCACGGCATCCACCAGCTCTTGTTGCCGCGCTTGATGTCGGCAAAGGTCTTTGAGGGCGCGCTGAACGTGTTGGTCACGCGCTGCCACTGGCTCAGCGGTGCGGTTTCCGTTGCCGGTTGCTCTTCGAGCGGGCTCATAGGCTTCCTTTCTCGTAGGATGGCGTCGTCCTCCCGCGCACACGAAAAGGAAATTGCAGCAGAGGACTGGCGATGAAATGTGTTCGCCCGCGATTGTACGCTTGAGGAGCATGAAGGCGATCAAAAAAATTTAGGGCGTGGTCCGCGCTGGCAGGACCTTCCGGGCTTCTCGCAGAGGTTTTCCGGCAGAAAGCTTGCCGGCGGCCGGGTCTACAAACCCTGCGTGGAGGAATCCCCGTCTGCGTCCGGCGCGGCCTGAGGCTCCTTTGCGTCGCTGGGCCGGCGCGCTGGCCGCGAGGGGTCGTAGGTCTTGTAGACCGTGATGTGGAAGCAGGCCTGGCGGAACTCTTCCTCCACATCGATCTTTCCTTCCGTTTCGAGGCCGAGCAGACGGCGGCGCATCCAGCCAATCTCTTCACGGGTCAGCCCTTCCTTGGCGATATCGATGGTGGCGCCGGTGAGGTGCGGGCTCACGATGTCGCCTTCAGCCGGGGCGGCGTTGCCGTTGATGCGCATCAGCCGCTGCTGATACTCCACCGTGCGCACGGCCGAGCTCACCTCAAGCGGGCGATGAAAGAGAGCCTCGTGGGCGCGGGCCAGGTCGGCCAGGAAATGCGCGGTCCAGGGCCGGCAGTAGCGATGATTCGGCGGAAGTTGGGCGTTGACGGTAAGTCCGCTCGAAACCGGTACCGGAACCAGCAGGCCGTCGGCAATGCGCGCGGCCAGGTCGCTTTCGTCCTCGATGCGCTCCAGGCCTTCGGCGTCCAGCCTGGCATTCTGGCGCTCGAGCGACGCAAGTGAGCCGCGCAGCGGGGCGGGCATGGCGCCGCGGGGAATGGCGAGCGAGGCTTCTTCCGTGTCTTCGTCCGGGTGCGGGGCGGTTTCCGGAGCCAGGTCTTCGGTGGTCTCTTCCTCATCCGGAGCCGCGGAGGGACCGGCGGGTGCGGCGGCGCTTTCGGCAGGCTGACCGGCTGGCTCGACGGAACCGTTGGCCGCTCCAGCGGAATCGGCGGAGGGCTGCTCCGGCATGGGCTCGGCCCGTTCGGGGCGAGGAGCGGCCGGCGTCTCTGACCATCTGCCCGTCTCCTCATACGCTTCCAGCCGCGCCGGCTCGCGGCGTTCCATGGGAACGGGTTCGCGGACGGCAACACGGAGGGCCCGGGCGCGGCGATAGCGGTAGGTTTCGCGGTAGCGGGTGCGGCGGTAGGTCCGGCCGTAAGCCCTTGAACGGGTGGTGGTTGGACGATAATATCCAGCCTGGCGGGCGAGCTCACGGCGAATCTTGAGCCCGGCGGCGCGGCCCACTTCCTCGGGGGTTGGGCGGCGGCTGCGGTTCTCGCGGGGCGCGACCGGCGTGTGCACTGAGGCCCGAGCACGCGCAAGACGTAGAGAAGACGAGGTGCGGGTGAAGGATGCGCGCGCCGACGGCGACCGGTGCGGCGAGTGCTCGCCCGCAGCTTTCCTGTGCGTCAAGGCCGGAGAGGCCGTTGATCCGTAAGTCGACCCGTAAGCTGCCACCGCCACGGCGGCCAGCGCAAAGACGAGAATTACGGTCCGGCCCATGGGGGAAGGTGCGGACAATCCAGAGCCTCTCCAGTGTAATCCATCCGCCTCAATCCCCGAGTGTCTATCCGGATGCGGATCTGTCTGATAATTAGACGCAATCTGCGGATAAAAAGTGGTTGTGGAAGCTCAGCGGCCCGGCTAGTCAGCAGGTTAGCGAGTCTGCGTCCGCTCCGCGGAGCTTCGCGTACAGGCAAGGCTCGCGGCTGGATTGCTGGCCCGCTAACCCGCTCGCTAGCCTGCCTTCGCCTTGGCCAGCATGTAATTCACCGCGGCTTCGAGCTCGTCCGGCGTCACGTCTTCCACCACGCCGGCATCGCCGATGCCGAGAGGCAGCACGAAGCGGCGCACGCCGCCTGTGTTCTTTTTGTCGCCGGCCGTGGCGGCCACGATTTTGCGCGCGCGCAGCTTAAGCGCGGGCAGCGGGCCGTAGCGATAAATCAGGCTTTCCAGGCGATCGAGCTGGCCGGCGGTAATGGTTCCCCTCCGGCGGCCGAGGGAGAGCGCGGCCACCATGCCCCAGGCCACAGCCTCGCCGTGCAGCATGGCCTTGTAACGGGTGACCTGCTCCAGGGCATGGGCAACGGTGTGGCCGAAGTTGAGGATCATGCGCAGGCCGTTTTCGCGGTCGTCGCTGCTGACCACGTCGGCTTTCATGCGGATGGAGGCGGCAATGACGCGCTCGAGGGATTTGGGGTCGCGGTCGAGGATGGCCTCGGCCTGCTCTTCCATGAAGCGCAGCAGGGCGCGGTCGCGGATGATGCCGGCTTTGATGCTCTCCATCAGGCCGGCGCGCAGCTCGCGGTCGCTGAGTGTGCCCAGCAGGGCGATATCGGCGAAGACGGCGCGGGGATGGTGAAAGCTGCCGACGAGGTTCTTGCCTTCCGGCAGGTTCACCCCCACCTTGCCGCCGATGCTTGAATCCACCTGGGCCAGAAGCGTGGTGGGCACGTGTACGTAGGGAATGCCGCGCATGAAGATGGAGGCGACAAAGCCGCCCACGTCGCCGACGATGCCGCCGCCGAAGGCGATGAGCAGGGAGCCGCGGTCGCCGCCGGCGCGGGTCATCTCGCGCGTGAGCCGCTCGGCGCTGGCCATGGTCTTGTGCAACTCACCGGGGGCGAGGAAGAGCGTGACCGGCGGCTCGGCTTTCAGTTCGAGGAAGGAAGGGAGAAAGGCTTCAGCCCACAGGGACCAGATCTCCGGCGAGGTGAGAACGAAAACGCGGCGGGGCAGCCGGCCCGCGGCCTTTTCGAT
>DATJRT010000157.1:0-6068 GCA_035504495.1 Occallatibacter sp. | reverse complement strand
CGCGCGCCCGCGTCCACGGCTGGAACCGCAAGCGCAAAAATGCCCAGCAGGCAGTAGCCGAGATGGTTCACGGAGGAGTAGGCGAAGACGCGTTTCAGGTCCTTCTGCGCGGCCGCAGCCCACGCGCCCAGCACCACGGTGGCCACGGCAAGCACCAGCAGCGGCGTGCGCATGGCCGCAATCTGCGCCCCGAAAATCGGCAGCGCGATACGCAGCAACCCGTAGACGCCCATCTTCGACATGGCGCCGGTCAGCAGCATGGTCACCGGCGAAGGCGCTTCCGCGTAAGCGTCCGGCAGCCAGGTGTGGAAGGGGAACAGCGGCACTTTGACGGCGAAGCCGGCGAGCACGCCGATGGCGAGCCACGGCATCGCGGCGCCCACGTGCGCGGTCACCAGGCGCGCCAGCGAGCCGTCCGCCGCCATCGCTGCAAGCTGCGTAAAGTCCATGGTGCCGGTGGAAAGAAAGAGGGCAAGAAACGCCAGCAGCAGCGCCACGCTGCCGGCCATGGTGTAGATGAAAAACTGCGTCGCCGCAGGCCCGCGCCTCGGCCCTCCCCAGAGCTTGATGAGGAAGAAGGCGGGAATCAGGCTCAGCTCCCAGAACAAGAACCAGTGAAAGAAATTGAGCGCGGTAAAGGAGCCGAAGAGCCCGGACTGAAGCATCAGCACCAGGCCGTAATAAAGCCCGGGCATGTGGTGCACGCGATGCGCCGCGTCGACGGACATGAGCGTGACGATGGCGGAAAGCACGAGCATGAGCGCGCCCAGACCGTCCACGCCCAGGTGATACTCGACGCCGAGCGACGGCGCCCACGGGTGCACCTCCACCAGGCCCATGGTTCCGTTCGCAGGCAAATGAATCCAGACGATGAGCGAGAGTACAAGGCCGATCAGCGTGGTGAAGAGCGCAATGCCGCGCGCGTGTTTGCCGATGAGAAGCGCGAGCGCCGCGCCCACGAGCGGCAGCGCGGTAAGCAGCGTCAGCAGCGGAAATCCGGCCGCCGAGCCGGTAATCGTCTCGCTCATGGCCGGCTGCTCCAGAAAAGAAGGGCGGCCAGCGCCACCACGGCGATGGCGAGGATGCGCAGATAGTTCTGCACGCGGCCGCTCTCGACGCGCGAGAGCAAGCCGCCGCCGGTCGAGAGTTCCTCGCAGGCTTTGTCGAAGCCGCCATCGACGCCGTAGGTATCAAGCAGGCGATTGAGCTGCGCCCAGAGACCGAAGAGCCATGCCACCAGGCGGACGATGCCGCCCCACAGGCGCCGGTCGAGCCAGTCGGTCACGCGCGCCCACCAGGCGTAGAACGCAATCACGGTCGCGCCGTAGAACTCGTCCACGTAGAGGCGGTCGCGCAGCGCCGCCCAGAGATGCGGCGCCGTCTTCTCCAGCACGTCGGGGTTTTCCGGCTTGGGTGACTTGTCGCCGTAAAGCCGCCAGCCGAGCCAGAGGCCTAGGAATACAACAAGGGTCGATGTGCCGAGCAGCTTGAGAAAATCCGCTTCGATGAATATGTGCAGATCGATGATCGCCGCATGCCCCTCGAGGAACGCGCGGAACCATGGCCACGCCGGCGTGCCGATGAGGCCGAGCGCCATGGCGAAAAAGGCCAGGATGGCAAGCGGCACAGTCATCACGCCCGGGCTTTCATGCGCGTCGCGATGGCCGCGCCAGTAGCCGAAGAAGACGTAGCTTACCTGGCGCATCATGTAAAACGCGGTGAGCAGGGCGCCGAAAACCAGCAGGTAGTACGGCCCTTTGATGGCGCCCGAATGCGCGGCTTCGAGAATGCCGTCTTTCGACCAGAAGCCGGAGAAGAAAAGCGGAAATCCGCACAGCGCCAGCATGCCGATGGCATAGGTGATGAAGGTAAGTGGCATCTCCACCTTCAGTCCGCCCATGCGGCGAATGTCCTGCTCCTCGTGGCAGCCGTGGATGACGGAGCCTGCGCCGAGGAACAGGAGCGCCTTGAAGAAGGCGTGCGTGATCAGGTGGAACATGCCCACGGCCACGCCGCCGAGCCCGAGCCCGGCCATCATGTAGCCGAGCTGGGAGACAGTGGAGTAGGCGAGAATGCGCTTGATATCGTTCTGCGCGATGGCGATGAGCGCGGCAAAAACCGCGGTGGCCGCGCCGATCCACGTGACCACGGTGAGAGCTGCGGTGGTTCCGCTCGCCTCTGCGCCCGCCGACATGAGCGGGTAGACGCGGGCAATGAGATAAACGCCGGCCGCAACCATGGTGGCCGCGTGAATGAGCGCGGAGACGGGTGTGGGGCCCTCCATCGCATCGGGCAGCCACACGTGCAGCGGTAACTGGCCGCTCTTGCCCGCGGCGCCGCAAAAAATGAGCAGGCCGATGGCCCCGGCCGCGGTGAGCCCGAAGGCCGCATGCTGCGCCAGCAGTCCGCCGAGAGCAAGGCTCTCAAGGCAGCCGGCCTCGTGGTTATAAAAGAGCAGCGTACCGGTCTGCGCAAAGAGCCAGACGATGCCGAGCAGGAAGAAAATATCGCCCACGCGCGTCGTAAGGAATGCTTTTTTCGCAGCCGCGGCGGCGGAGGGTTTCTCATACCAGAAGCCGATGAGCACGTAGGAGGTGAGGCCGACGATCTCCCAGCACATGAACAGGAGCAGCAGCGAATTCGCAATCACCACGCCCAGCATGGCGCCGGCAAAGAGCGCGAGGAAACAGAAGAAGCGGGTAAAGTTCTCGTCGTGCTCCATGTAGCCGACGGAGTAAATGAAGATGAGCAGGCCGACGAACGAGACCATCACCATCATGATGGCGGAGAGCGGATCGAGCACCCATCCGAGATCGACGGGAGACGAGCCGAAACGGAACCAGGTGAAGTTGACGGTCTCGCGCACGGCATTGTGGTTCGCCCATCCGGCGACCACGTGGCCGAAGGCGGCAAGCGAGAGCACGAGCGAAACGCTGAGCGAGCCGATGGCCAGCGCAGCCGCCGTCTTGCGCCGCGGCTGTTTGAGCAGCGCGACGAGCCCTGACGCGACGATGGGCAGCGCGGGAATCAGCCATAGGATTCGCGCGATGGGCGACGCCGCGAGTCGTGGAGTGAAGGATATGGCTTGCTCGAACAAAACTTTCACCCCTTCATCCGGTTGATCTGGTCGAGGTCGGTGGTCTTCGCGTGGCGATAGATGGAGATCACCAGTCCGAGGCCCACGGCAGCTTCCGCAGCGGCCACGGCGATGGAGAAGATGGCGAACATCATGCCGGTGAGCGCTTCAGGATGAGGCCCATAGCGCCAGAAGGCAATGAAGTTCAGGTTGGCGGCGTTGAGCATCAGTTCAATTCCGATGAGGACCAGGATGGCATTGCGGCGCGTAAGCGCGCCTGCGAGGCCGATGGCGAAGAGCAGCGCGGCAACCAGAAGATAAGCCGCGAGCGGCGAAGCAAAGCCTGTGGCAACACTCGTCATCGCGCCTTCTCCTTCTCGTGCAGGGCCACAATGACCGCGCCGATGGTGGCCGCGGTGAGCAGCAGCGCGACGATTTCGAGCGGAAGCACGTAGCGGCCCACAAGCGCGGCGCCGATATCGTGCACCGTCACCTGGGGCGCGGCGCTTTCAAGGGGCAGTGCGCGGACACTTTGGAGCACAGACCAGCCGAGCACGGCAAAAACGGCGGCGGCGATGAGCAGCCCCAGAAGCCACGTCCGGCTGAAGACGCCGCTCTCCGGCACTTCAGAGCCGCGCGTGAGCAGGATGGCGAATACGACGAGGATGGCGACCGCGCCAATGTAAATGAGAATCTGGGCGAAGCCGGCGAACTGCGCGTCGAGCGAGAGGAAGAGCAGCGCCAGCCCGCCAAAGGCCAGCGTGACCGCGAGCGCGCAGTGCACCGTGTTCTTCAGGAGCACGGCGGCCAGCGCGCCCGCAAGCGTGAGCGCCGCGATGAGATAGAAGACCGCAGTCATCGAAGTTCCTCAGTCGGCATAACGATAACTCCGGGGGCCGAACTTCTTGCTGTGCATGCCCAGGCGGCCCATCAGCACGTAAGCGCCGGCGAGAATGGCCGAGCAGACCACCCAGCGCGGCCAGCCCGCGCCCATGAAGCGCCACAGCGCGGTCACCAGCAGGTTGAGCAGAGTGAACGGCAGCGCGAACTTCCAGGCAAAGTTCATCAACTGGTCCTGGCGCAGGCGCGGCAGCGTGCCGCGCATCCAGATAAAGACGAAGATGGCGCCCATCACTTTCGCAAAGAACCAGAGCCACGAGGGCACAACATTGAGGAACGAGAGCGGGGCCGACCATCCCCCCAGAAACAGCGTCGCTCCCAGGCCGGAGAGCGCGAACATGGCCAGGTATTCGGCGACAAAGAAGATGGCGAATTTGAATCCGGAGTATTCCGTGTGATAACCGGCCACGATCTCCGATTCTCCCTCGGGAAGATCGAAGGGCGAGCGATTGGTCTCCGCGGTTGCGGCAATGGCGAACATCAGAAAGCCCGCCAGGCCCCACGGCGTAAAGATGTACCAGTGCGGAAAGATGCCGGTGTACTGATTCTGCGCGTCGACAATCTTTTCGAGCGAGAGCGAGCCGGCAATCATCACCACGGTCACGCTCGAGAGCAGCAGCGTGACTTCATAGCTGATCATCTGGGCCACCGCGCGCATGGCGCCGAGCATCGAATATTTGTTGCGGCTCGACCAGCCGGCCATGAAGACGGAAAGCTCCGTGGCCGCGCCCATGGCAAAGAAGAACAGCAGCCCGGAATCCATGTCGGCAAGCTGCATGTTGCGGCCCACGGGCAGTACGGCAAAGCCCATAAACACCGTGACCAGGAGCACGAGAGGCGCGAGAAAGTGCACCAGCGCGTCGGCGCGGAAAGGCACCACGTCTTCTTTGGTGAGGGCCTTGATGCCGTCGGCGATGGGTTGAAAAAAGCCGAACGGGCCCACGCGGTTAGGCCCGAGCCGGTTCTGCATGCGCCCCAGGCCCTTGCGCTCAAATACCGTTGTCAGCGCGAAGAGACCGGGAAACACGCACACGATGGCAATGACGCCCAGCACCACGCCCGCAGCAGGCCGCAGTCCGGCTGGCAGGAAGTGGACAAGCCAGTCGCGCAGCAGGATAAAGATCTGGTCGGCAGTAGTAGACACGGAGGTCGCGGACATGGTCTTACTCGCCTCCCGCGTCTGGGGGTTTCGGTGCTGGAGGCTTCGGCGTTGCCGGTTCGGCTTTCGGGGCAGCTACCTTGGCGGCGGCATCGGCAGCGGCTTTTTGCGCGGCGGCCGCGGCCGCGGCTTTGGCCTTGGCCTCAGCGGCTCGCTTTTCTTCGGCCAGCCGCGCGTCCACTTCGCCGGCCTCGGTGGGATGAATCGAGTGATAATACTCGTTTGATTTCGCCAGCTCGTGGCGATCGAGCAGCAGTCCGCCGAAGCGGTCGTCTGTGGCGAGTTCGAACTCGGTGTCCATCTTGATGGCCTCGAAGGGGCACACCTCGACGCAGATCTGGCAGCTCATGCACACGGAGATGTCGATGTCGAAGCGCGCGGGATAGATCTGCGGCTTACCCACGAAATCCGGCTTCTTGTCCTTGCTTTTTTCAATGTAGATGCACTTGGGCGGGCACTCCTTTTCGCAGATCTGGCAGGCCACGCAGCGCATGCCGGCCTGCCAATCGGGACCGTCGTAGACGAGAAAAGGAAAGACGCGCGCGTTTTCGGCGGTGGGAATGCGCTGGTCGGGATACTCGACCGTGGTCAGCCGTTCTTCCGAGACAAAGCTGCCGGCGAAGTTCTTCGCCGTTTCCAGCATGCCCTTGATGATGCCCTCGCCTAACAAATGAATCCTCCGGATTCAGGTCTCAGTGGTCACTGATCAGTTTTCGGCGCTCGCTTGACTGCTTGCTTCGCCTTCTCCGGGTCTTTCTATTCCCTGTTCCCTGTTCCCTACTCCCTGTTCCCTGTTCCCTTGTTCCCTCGTTCCCGGCCTCATCGATCCACTTCTCCCAGCACAATGTCCACGCTGCCGAAGATCAGCACCACGTCGGCCACGTTGTGCCCCAGGCACATATCTTCGAGAATAGTAAGATTGATCAGGCTCGG
>DATJRT010000156.1:0-5796 GCA_035504495.1 Occallatibacter sp. | reverse complement strand
AAAATTGACACCGTGGCCCTGGACAAGACCGGGACCATCACCACCGGAAAGCCTCAGGTGACCCAAATTGCAATTGCGCCGGACAGTCGGCTATCGGAGAGCGGGATGCTTCGGCTGGCGGCGGCGCTCGAGCGCGCCAGTGAGCATCCGCTGGGTGAAGCGGTGGTTCGCCATGCCGAAACACTCGGAATTGCGATCCCGAGGGCGCAGTCGTTCGAGTCGTTTCCCGGACGCGGCGTGGCGGGAACGGTCGAAGAGCACGCGATCCTGACCGGGAATGAAAAATTCCTGAGAGAACGCTCCGTGCGCACGGAAACCCTGGAGCAAGCGGCCGAAGACGCGGCGGCGCAGGGTGGAACGCCGCTGTGGATTGCCATCGACGGAGCGCTCGCCGGCGTGATCGTGGTCGCGGACACGGTCAAGGCGACCTCGGCCGAGGCGATTCGCCGGCTGCACAAGGAACGGATTCGCGTGGTCATGCTCACCGGCGACAACGAGCGCACCGCGCGGGCCATTGCGCGGCAAGTGGGCGTGGACGAGGTAAGGTCGGGACTGCTGCCCCGGGGAAAAGTGGAGGCCATCCGCAAGCTGCAGGCGGAAGGGCGCGTGGTGGCGATGGCCGGCGATGGGGTCAATGACGCGCCCGCGCTCGCCGCAGCGGATGTGGGCATTGCCATGGGCGCGGGAACCGACATTGCCCTGGAGGCCGGCGACATCACCCTCATGCGCAGTGACCTCAACGGCGTGGCGGACGCCATTGCGCTCTCCCGCGGCGCCATGCGCGTGATGCGGCAGAATCTCTTCTGGGCCTTTGCCTATAACGCCGTCAGCATTCCCGTGGCGGCGGGCGTGCTTTATCCGCTTTGCGGGCTCCTGTTGAGCCCGGTGCTGGCCAGCGCGGCCATGGCCTTCAGCTCTCTGAGTGTGGTCACCAACAGCCTGCGGCTGAACCGGTGGAAACTCGCGTAAGGAGAAGTATGGCAACCAGGAAAGCTGAAGCGCACTGCGCGTGCGCGATGCCGATTGCCGGCCGCAGGGCGCTGGCGGTCGATCCCGCGATCAAGGCCGCGAATCTGCGCCGGCTCAGCCGCATCGAGGGCCAGTTGCGTGGCATCCAGCGCATGGTGGAAGAGGACCGCTATTGCGCGGACATTCTCATGCAGGTCACTTCGGCGCAGGAGGCGTTGCGCGCGGTGGCGCGGGCGCTCATGCGCAATCACCTGGCCCACTGCGCCAGCCACGCCATCCGCACTGGATCGGATGAGCAGAAGCAGGCGATGTACGACGAGCTGCTGGAGATGATCTACAAGAACGCGCGCTAAGCCCGCGCTGAGCCTTAGAATGATGCCGGGGAAGGCACGTGCAGAAGCGCAGCGCAGGCATCCTGGTCTACCGGCGGCGTGACCGTGCGCTCGAAGTGTTTCTGGTCCATCCCGGCGGCCCGTTTTGGGCCAGGAAGGATCGCGGCGCGTGGACCATCCCCAAGGGCGAGTATACGGACGGGGAACAGCCGCTCGATGCGGCGATCCGCGAATTCAGGGAAGAAACTGGCTTTGCCCTCGCCGGAAAGCTCGTGGAGCTGGGTACGATCACGCAGGCCAGCGGCAAGGTGGTTTCGGCGTGGGCCTGTGCGGGCGACGTGGACCCGGAAAAATTAACCAGCAATTCATGTCAGATCGAATGGCCGCCGCATTCGGGCCGGTCGATGACCATCCCCGAAGTCGATCGCGGAGGATGGTTTGCGCTGGCCGAAGCGAAAGCGCGGATTCTTCCCGCGCAGCAGCCCTTTCTTGACCGGCTGCCGAAGCTGTTGGAGGAAAGAGATTGCGGCTGACCGGCAAATTTCGGCGCAACCTCCCTTGCATGCCGGAAGTCTAACTCACAAGAACGGGCCGGGCGGAGATCTGGGCTTCTTCATTTCCGGCGCCCCGATCGACTACCATGGCAGCACCGGCGAGTCCAAATGCGCCTTCGCTCGCTGCGCGCGTGCCGCATTTCCCCCCAGCCGAAAAGGAGACACCATGGCAACGCCCGTCGCCGAACAGACCCAGATTCCCAACATCGCGCCGCTCGCCGGCCTCAAGGCATGGAAGGCGCTTGAAGCCCATGCGCAGCAGGTGCGCGGTCTGCACCTGCGCACACTGTTCGCCGCCGATCCCAGGCGCGGCGAGCGGATGACGGCCGAGGCCGCGGGATTATTTCTTGACTACTCCAAGAACCGGATCACGGACGAGACGCTGCGCCTGCTGATCGACCTTGCGAACGAATCGGGATTGAAACCGCGGATCGAGGCCATGTTCCGCGGTGAAAAGATCAACATCACGGAGAAGCGCGCGGTGCTGCATGTTGCGTTGCGCGCGCCCGGGAGCGAATCGATCCTGGTGGACGGCGAAAACGTAGTGCCGCAGGTGCACGAGGTGCTGGACAAGATGACCGCGTTTGCCAACCGCGTTCGCAGCGGCGAGTGGACCGGACATACGGGCAAGCCCATCCGGAACGTCGTCAACATTGGCATCGGCGGCTCGGATCTTGGTCCGGTGATGGCTTACGAAGCGCTGCGCCATTTCAGTCGTCGCGATCTGAACTTCCGCTTCGTTTCCAACGTCGACGGCACCGACTTTGCCGAAGCCGTGCACGATTTTGAGGCCGACGAGACCCTCTTCATTGTCTCCTCCAAAACCTTCACCACGCTCGAGACCATGACCAATGCGCACACCGCGCGCACCTGGCTGCTGAAGGGAATCGGCGGCCATCAGTCGTCGGTTGCAAAGCACTTCGTGGCGGTCTCGACCAACGCCGTGGAGGTGGCCAAGTTCGGCATCGACACCGCCAATATGTTCGGGTTCTGGGACTGGGTGGGCGGCCGCTATTCGATGGATTCGGCCATCGGCCTGTCTACGATGCTGGCGATCGGGCCGGAGAACTTCCGCGCCATGCTCGACGGATTTCATGAGATGGACGAGCACTTCCGCAGCGCTCCCTTCGAGCGCAACCTGCCGGTGCTGCTGGGGCTGTTTAGCGTCTGGTACACAAACTTTTTCGATGCCCAGACTGTGGCCATCCTGCCTTATGAGCAGTACCTCAAGCGCTTCCCGGCTTATCTGCAGCAACTTACCATGGAGAGCAACGGCAAGCACGTCACCCTGGGCGGAAACACGGTAAATTACTCCACCGGTCCCATTTACTGGGGCGAGCCGGGGACCAATGGGCAGCACTCGTTTTACCAGTTGATTCACCAGGGAACGCGGCTGATTCCCTGCGATTTTCTCGCCTTCGCCAGGAGCCTCAACCCGCTGGGACGGCATCACGACATGCTGCTGGCCAACGTGTTTGCGCAGACTGAGGCGCTGGCCTTCGGCAAGACGCCGGAGCAGGTGAAGGCCGAAGGCACGCCGGACTGGCTGGTGCCCCATCGCGTCTTCGAGGGCAACCGGCCGTCGAATACGATTCTCCTGGACGAGCTGACGCCGGCGGCGTTGGGCAAGCTGGTGGCTCTCTACGAGCACTGCGTGTTTACGCAGGGCACCGTCTGGCAGGTGAATTCGTTTGACCAGTGGGGCGTGGAACTGGGCAAGGCGCTGGCGCAACGCATCATTCCCGAGCTCGAGAGCACCACGGAGCCGGCGCTCGCACACGACAGCTCGACCAACAATCTGATTCGCCGCTACCGCAAACAGAAGGAGTAACCATGGCGCCTCGCGGATTCGATCGGCCTCTGTACATTCTTCCCTTCGACCATCGCGGCTCATTTGAGACCGGCATGTTCGGCTGGCACGGCGAGCTGAACCAGGAACAGACCGCGCAGATTGCCGAGGCCAAGCAGGTGATTTACGACGGATTCAAGGCCGCCGTTGCGGGCGGCGTGCCCAAGGAAAAAGCCGGGCTTCTGGTGGACGAGCAGTTCGGCGCCGCCATTCTGCGCGACGCCGCGGCGCAGGGTTTTCAGACTGCCTGTCCGGTGGAGAAGAGCGGGCAGGAGGAGTTCGATTTCCAATACGGCGAGGATTTCGCCGCGCACATTGAGGCCTTTCATCCCACCTTTTGCAAGGTGCTGGTGCGCTACAACCCGGAAGGCGACGAGGGGCTCAACCTGCATCAGGCTTCGCGGCTCAAGAAATTGTCGCAGTACCTGCACGATGCCAACCGCAGCCTGTTCATGTTTGAGCTGCTGGTGCCCGCGGAGAAGGCGCAGCTGGAACGGGTGAACGGCGACCGGAAGGCATACGACCTCGAGATCCGGCCCAAGATGATGGTGGAGGCGATCCGCGAGCTGCAGGAAGCGGGCGTGGAGCCGGACGTGTGGAAGGTGGAAGGGCTCGATCTGTTGCTCGACTGCGAAAGGATTGTCGAGGCGGCGCAAAGAGACGGACGGGGCAAGGTGGGCTGCATCGTACTGGGCCGCGGTGAGAACGACGAAAAAGTCCGCCAGTGGCTGACCACCGCGGCGGCGGTGCCGGGATTTGTCGGATTCGCGGTAGGGCGGACGGATTTCTGGGATCCGCTGGTATCTTGGCGCACCGGCAAGGCCACGCGCGAGCAGGCCGTGGCGCGCGTCGCCGCCCGCTATCGCGAATTTGTGGACGTCTTCGAAAGCGCAAAGGCCAGGGCGCAGGCTGTGCCCCTCGCGAAATGAGCCGGAAGTCGCGCGTGGCCACGCGTCTGGCGGGCGAAATTGGATTAGGAGTATACTGGGTCGCAGGACAGCGTGTCCTGAGCCGTCCGGATTGAGGTGCGTCTTCCGCTGGGATGCCGGTTCACTCGCCGTCGAGCTTCCGCCATCGGAAATCACGCGCTGGCGCGCCGTGGTTCGCGTGCTGCGAAGTCCCGTGGACGGATTCGTCGATGCGCTCGGTTCTGCACTTCTTCCCGCCTCTTGCACTTTATGCGGCGTCTCTCTGCCGCGGCTTTCCTCTGTTCCTATCTGTGATCTCTGCTGGAATCGGATGCCTGCGCTCTCCGGCGCCGGCGGCTGTGCGTGCTGCGGCGATGCGGTGGACGCCTCGGCTGAAGCGGGACTGTGCCGGGCCTGCCGCCTGGCGCCGCCGCCGTTTGCGCGGGCGGTTGCCTATGGACTGTATCGCGGGCGCCTCAAGGATGCGATCCACGCCCTCAAATATGACCGGCTGCGTCCGGCGGCGCGCGGCCTGGGAAGCATGCTCGCCGCGGCGATCGCGCAGCTTGCCCCCGAGGCGCCGGAGGGATTGCTGGTAATTCCGGTGCCGCTGCACAAGAAAAAACAGGCGCATCGCGGCTTTAACCAGGCCCGGGCGCTGGCGCAGGAGGCGCTCGCGTGCCTGCGCAAGAGCCATCCCCAATGGCGGCTCACGCTGGCCGCCGCGGCGCTGGTCCGCATGCGCACCACGGAGAGCCAGGCCGGGCTTACGCCACGCCAGCGGCGGCTGAATGTGCGCGCCGCCTTTCGTGTTCCGGAAGGGGCCGCGGTCGCAAAGAAAAACGTGCTGGTGATCGACGACATTATGACCACCGGCGCCACGGCGCGCGCGGCAGCCTTGGCGCTCAAAAAAGCCGGCGCAGCCAGTGTGTGGGTCGCAACCCTGGCGCGGGCGCGGCGTGAAGGCTATACAGTCAATACGGAGGCAACGGTCGCGTCAGGTCTTGCCGGGGCAGCGTCTGTGCTTCCGCAATCGGGGAACTTGAATGCGCATCCATCCGCGCAGGAAGTTTTGACGGGTCGGTTTTCTTGAGCAAGAGGAGTCATCTTTTCGCCGAGGGAAAAAGATGTCGCTGGGTAAAGCCATGATTCATGTCCGCAAGCAGAAGGCGATCAGCAGGGCC
>DATJRT010000155.1:0-6766 GCA_035504495.1 Occallatibacter sp. | reverse complement strand
TGCTATATTTTCGAAGGTACGGGTGAAATTTCCCGCCGCGGAGACCGCCTGTTTTGCTTCCCGCCTCGCGGTTTTCTTCCACCCTCTGGACGCGTAGCTCAACTGGCAGAGCATTCGGCTCTTAACCGACAGGTTGAAGGTTCGATTCCTTCCGCGTCCACCAATCTATTCCGTCCACCGATCTATTCAATGAGCGAGTGCGCGCATTCATCGCTACCTGCGCCGATACGGGTGAGGAAGCCGGAGACCCCGCTTCAATTCCGGCTCCGCTGATGCTGTCAACTGAGCTGCTGGTTGGAACAGTTGTGTGGCTGCCTACACGCCGATAGACAGGAGCGGTTTAGAGTGTACTTCGAACGGCGTTTTGCCAGGACTTACGAAAGCGTGGCGCTGATATTGCTGAATATGGTGTTGATTGCGCTCGCAACCTTGTTAACGCCGGCAACGGCGGCCAGAGCGACCAGAGTGATGAGCAGCGCATATTCCACCAGATCCTGACCTTCCTCGCGGTTCATCAGAGCCTGGGCCTTCACGTACATCTTCAGAAAAAAGTTATTCATTGTTATCCTCTCCAGGGGATTGGACTCTCCCACAGGTCACATTAAACCCGCTTATCGCTTGCTGGTTCAATGGCACTTCTGAGCCATTACATTTGTTCAGTTCAGGCCAGAACCGCTTTGGCTGCGGGTTTCATTGCGTTTGCGTCCACGTTCGCGATGGTTTCCGCTACCACTTCCTTCGCTGGTTCTTTCCGCTCATCGAGTGCCCGTCGTTGCCGCTGAAGCGCTGAACGCTGCTGTAATATGGACTGCTAGGTTCCTGAACAACGCGGGGCAAACCGGAACTGACGAGGAGAACGCGGTGGCTCATTCCTGTCCGCAGTGTGGCGCTGCCGTAGCTCCCGGAATGCGCTCCTGCCAGTTCTGCGGCGCGCAGGTGGAGTTAGAGGAGCCGGCTCCGGAACAGAGTGCGCCCGCGGAGACGCCCTTTCAGGAAGCTGCGCCGGAATCGCTAATCGAGAAGGCCGCGCCCGAGCCTGCTGCTCGCGAAGGGGCGCCGTCCGCGTCGACGGCACCCTTGACTGCATCGCCGTCGGCGCAGGAAGACGCGCGCACGGAGCAGAGGCCGGTGAAGCCGGCGCCGGTGAAGCCCCAAGCGGACAAGCGCATGCTCTCCTGCGTTGTTCCTGCCGCGGTCGGCCTGGTGGCCGTTGGCTTGCTTCTCTTCATGGGGTATCGCGTCCTGTCGTTCGTGGGCTCGGGTTCTTCGCCTTCCGGCAGCGCCGCGCATACGTTTGGCGCGGGTGCGCCCGCGGGCGGCGCGACCGCAACCGATCTCGGCGTCGATATCTATCCCGGGGCGCGTCCTTTGTCGGACGAAGGGCGCCGCGACTCAACCGATGGCGCAGTGGTCTCCCAGTCGTTCGTCACCCCGGCCAGGATGGATCTGGTCATCGATTTCTACAAGGCGCGCATGGTGGGCCAGACCTCCATCTATGCCAGCGGCAACGGCGTGGTCGTCTCCATCAATCCCAGCGCGCAGGAATCGATCCTGGTCGCCATCGCACCCGCGCCGAGCGGAGAAACCAGAATCGCCATCACCCGCTCCACGGCCACGGGCTCGCATTAGGCCGGTCCTGCCTGAGGCTGCGATGCTGCCCCGGCGCTGCTCCGCTTCCTGCCGGCGTACACTGGTTGTGCGGGATCTCCAGGGATGAAGCGCTTCGCCATCGCTCTTTATGTTGCCGCTACGGTTGCCCTGCTGGGCTGGGCCTACTACCAGGCCATCTACGTGGCGCCCACTGACGCCATGCAGGGCGAAATCTTCCGCATCATCTTTTACCACGTGCCCTCGGCCGCGGTGGCGTTCATGTTTTTCGCGGTTTCGCTTACCGGCTCCATCGCTTTTCTTGGCTGGCGGCACAGCCGGCCCGCGTGGGCGCAGGCCGCGGACGCCTGGGCGCTCTCCGGAGCCGAGGTGGGCGTGGTCTTCTGCACCGTGGTGCTCCTCACCGGGCCCATCTGGGGCCGGCGCGCGTGGGGCATCTGGTGGACCTGGGATGCGCGGCTGACGACTACGCTGACCCTGTGGCTGATTTATGTGAGCTACCTGCTGCTGCGCCGGTTTGCCGCCGGGCCCCAGGTGCAGACCATCGCCGCCGTGCTGGGCATCTTCGGCGGGCTCGACGTGCCCATCGTTTACATGTCCAACCGCTGGTGGCGGACGCAGCACCCTGCGCCGGTGTTCGGCGGCGCTCCCGGCTCGGGGATGGCCTGGTCGATGACGCGGGTGCTCCTCTGGAACATGGCGGCGTGGTTCGCGTGGGGCATTCTCATTTTGGCCATCCGCTACCGGCTGGAACGGCAGCACCAGGCAATTCAAGAAGCTGAGGCCGAAGAGGCTTTGCGGGTGTAAGTCCAAATCCGGTCCAGGACCTGCCCGGTCCAGGACCGAGAGAAACCCAGAAAATCAGGAGAGACTCAGGAGAAAACAGGAGAAAAATGGATCAGGCAGCAATTCTCGATCACGAATTTCGCGTGGCTGCCTACGTGGTCACGTGGCTGGTTCAGCTCGGTTACCTGCTGCGGCTGGGGCTGAAATGGCGCGCGCAAAAGCGCGAGGCGGCGCGGGCTGGGCGCGGGCAGCGCTGAAGCCGGCTGCCGCCGAACCACGCTTGCAAATACCCTCCCATCGGCGTTTTCCCCAGCCTCAACCCGGCAGCGGAGAGCTTGAGCTGCGGGCAGCGGCGTGCAGCGAAGATTTTCAATAACTATTTTATTTTTAATAATATACGCCGCGAGAGAATGCCCGCGTCGAAGGGGGAATTGCGCGTTCTTCCGGGTTACTTTTGTGGAAAACCCCATAACACGTGCCTGTATCTAACTCCAGTGGAAGTGCTATACCCGGAATTTCCCATTCCGGCGATGATTCACATGTGGAAAGATTCATTAGAGCTTGACAAGGAGAAATTCCCCATGCACGAACTCTTGATTGCCATCGCTTTTCTCGGCATGATCATCGCCCCGGCCATCGTCGCGGTGAATCCCGAGCCGGCCAAGGAGAGCAAGTAGTTTCCGGCTTCCGCCAGGATTTGCGCCTCCCCAGATCTGCATTTTGAGGCGCAATCCGGTGCGGGCGGCAAGGCCCCGCCCACGCGAATCTCGGTCCACAATCGGATTCGCTTCCCGGTTCGTTCCCCGAAACTCGATCCTCGATTTTTTCCGAGCGCCTCCCGCTGATTCCAAGTTGATCATCTGACCACGGTTCGCCGGGCGGCGACCTCACGTCCCTTTTATCTTTTCCGGTACCTTCTCCAATTCCTTTTGCGCCTTTGTTCCTCCGGGTCCGTTCTCCCCGGCTAGACCGCCTACGCTCGCGGCGCGGAACCCCTCCCGCCGCCGGGCGCACGCTTCGAGGGCAAAGAGGCTGATAGACTGGGACTTCAGAGGATCGATGGCATGCTGGTGGTGATGAAGGCGCAGGCCACGCCGGAAGAGATCCAGGCGGTCTGCGCACATATCGAGCAATTGGGCTACCGGGCTCACCCGCTGCCCGGCGCGCAACGTACCGCGATTGGGATTACGGGCAACCAGGGTGAGGCGGACCGGGGCAACCTCGAGTCGCTGCCTGGGGTTGCGGAGGTAATCCGGGTCTCCAAGGCCTACAAGCTGGCCAGCCGCGACGTGAAGGAAGAAAACACGGTGATCCGGTTTGCGGGCTCGGACGCCGCGATCGGCGGCCGCGACCTGGCGGTCATCGCCGGGCCGTGCTCCATTGAGAGCCGGGAGCAGGCATTTGCCATCGCGGAGGAAGTGGCTGCGGCCGGGGCGCAGTTCTTTCGCGGCGGCGCTTACAAGCCGCGCACCTCGCCTTATGCCTTTCAGGGCCTTGGCCTCGACGCCCTGAAAATCATGGCGGAGATCAGGGAAAAATTCGGGCTGCGGATCGTCACCGAGGCTCTGGACACGGAGACGCTCGACCTTGTGGCCGAATGGGCCGACGTGATCCAGATCGGCGCGCGCAACATGCAGAATTTTTCGCTGCTCAAGAAAGCGGGGCGGCTGCGCAAGCCGGTGCTGCTGAAGCGCGGGCTGAGCGCCACGCTCGAAGAGTTTCTGATGGCCGCCGAGTACGTGCTCAGCGAGGGCAATTATGAAGTGGTCCTGTGCGAGCGCGGCGTGCGCACGTTTGCCGACCACGCGCGCAATACGCTCGACCTGAGCATTGTGCCCGCGATCAAGCGCGTGAGCCACTTGCCCATCCTTATCGATCCCAGCCACGGCACCGGCCGGCGCGACAGCGTGCTGCCCATGGCGCGGGCCGCGGTGGCGGCGGGCGCGGACGGCCTGATGGTGGAGGTGCACAACCATCCGGAGACGGCGCTCTCGGACGGGCCGCAATCGATCTTGCCCAGCCAGTTCCACGAGATGATGGGCGAGATCGAGCAGATTGCGCCGGTGGTGCTGCGCCGGCTACCGCGCGGCATTCGCGTGGAAGCCGCTGCCGGATAAGATGACAGCGTTGCCCGCCGTCTTGAAACGCCTCTCGCGCGCAGCACACGCCTGGGTGGCCCGGGTCTCGATCTTGAAACCCGGGCAAGCACGAATTCCAATCGCTCTTCTGCCGGCATGCGTCGCCTTTGCGCTCACCGGCTGCCGTCCGCACGATTTCCCGCAATATCCCCCCAACTATCGCGAATACGCCTACGTACCCAATGGCGGCAGCGCCACGGTGACTATTCTCGACGTGGTCAACGTGCGCGTGGACCGCGAGCTGGCGGTCGGGCAGAATCCCGTGGCCGTGGCTGCGAGCCCCACGCGCAACGAAGTCTATGTGGTCAACTCCGGCCCGGCAGGCGGGAACGGTTCGGTTTCCGTTATCGATGCCCAGCGTAACGCCGTAGAGGCGACAATTTCCGTGGGGCGGACGCCGGTTTCCATCGATGTGGATCCCCAAGGCAGGCTGGCCTATGTGGCCAACTCCGGGTCGAACTCCATTTCTGTGATCGATCTCGCCGCGCGGCGCGAGATTGCGCGCATGGGGACGGGCGAGGAGCCGGTGGACGCGCGGCTGGCGCCAGACGGGAAGACGCTGGTGGCGGCCAACAAGCGCGGCAACTCCGTGACCCTGATCGATCCGGCCAGCGGTCACGTGCGCGCCGTCTTCGAGGGCTGTCCGGGGGCAACCGATGCGGTGATTCTGCCCGATTCGTCGAAGACCTTCGTGGCCTGTTCGGGCGGGCACCAGGTGATGGTGATCGCCCTGGCGCGCCGGGACGACGGCGCGGCCGAACCCGGCAGCGGAAACGCTCAGCCTGCGCAGGAGACCGACCGGCTGGAAGCGCTGATGGACGTGGGCCGCGCGCCCGTGAACCTGGCCCTCAAGCCCGATGGCGGCGAGATCTTTGTTTCCAATTCGCTCTCCGATTCCGTCTCCGAAATCTACAACACCACTGACGAGGTGGGCGACACCTTCGTCATCGGCGACCAGCCGGTGGTGGGACTGGTCTCGCGCGACAACTCGCTGCTCTACGTGGCCGACCAGAGCTCGCAGTACATAACCATCTACTCCATCGACGACGGCAAGCGCGTGGGCTCGGTGCACGTGGGCGACGGCCCCTCGGCGATGGCGTTCTCTGCGGCCGGGCATTTGCTTTTCGTGGCCGATGCGCGCTCCGGCGATGTGGCTGTGGTGCGCGTGAATTCGGAGTCGCTGTTCACCATGCTGCCCGCCGGGCGCAATCCCGACGCCATTGCGGTGAAGGCGTTCCGGGTGCAGTAAGGCGACGCTTTAGAGCTTGCAAAGGCGCAGTTGACAGTGCGCATCGCGGCGAGCGATGATGTCCGGTCCGCCCTGATCGATTCAAATTTGAGAGTCCCAGTTGAATTTCCAGAGCCAGGCCTTCAAACGCCCAACCGATTTGGAGTTTCGTTGGTGAATTTGTTCCAATCACTCAACTTGGCGTTCTTTGCCCTCACCTTGGCCGCAGTGTTCGGGGGCTTAAGCAAGCTCCAGGTCCCCATAAGCCGGACTCCGATTACAATCTGGATCTTTGTTGCGTTTCTTCTCCTGCTCCGCTTGAAGATGTGCATGGACGATTATCAGTATTTTGGTACCGCTAAGACAAAAAACCGGCCATTCAAGATTGGTTTCATCGTCGGCGCATCGTCGTGGTTATTGTGGGCGCTAAGCGCATGGGCGGTGCCATCAATTCAAACTGCATATTTCCTCGCGGGATCAGCGATCTCTGTCTCCACCATATGGATCGTTGTCGCGTTGCTCACAAAGGGTGGGGCGTATCGCGAACAAAAGGTCTGGATAGGTACGAATGTTGTATTTATCATGCTGCTTTGGGCCGCCTTCCGTCGAAATACGGTCCAGCCGGACGGGGTAACCTGGGGCGTCTTGGGCGCAGCCCTCCTCCTAGTAGTAGCCGACATGCTCTTCAGCAAGAGCGTTCCGGAGCTAGCGGAGTGATCGGTTTGAGGTTTCCAGTTTTGCGTGGGCGGATACGCAGTCTGGGATTCAACCTGCCCACCTGGACGCTCGCCAAGACGTAAGCAATAGTATTCGGCCATGATTCGGCTAGCGCCAAATCCTAGTTCTTCTTCTGCCCCCAACGGGCGACGCTGAACTGCGCGCCGGCAAAGAGAATCAGGCCGGAGATATAAGCCCAGAACAGCAGGCCTACCGAAATGAAGAATGGCCCGTAGATGGACTCGAGGTCAAGGTGCGGCAAAACGGCCGCGTAGATGGCGCGCGCACT
>DATJRT010000154.1:0-4021 GCA_035504495.1 Occallatibacter sp. | reverse complement strand
CGGCCGTGGAGCAGTTGCAGCGCGAGTTTCCGGAGCGGACGGTTCGACTGATTGTTTGCCCGGAGCGGCTGGGAACGAACGGCAAGGTGAGCACGCTGGTGCAACTCGAAGCGCACGCGCGCTTCGATTTTCTGCTGATCAACGATTCGGACATCACAGTGGGGCCGCGGTACCTGGAGCGGGTGATGGCGGGGTTTGCGCTCAGGGGCGCAGGGGCTGAAGCCCCCGTAGTTCAGGCGGGCGCGCAATATGGCGCGGCTAAAGCCGTGCCCTTTCAAAGCCAATCTTCTTTGCGCGAGGTGGGGCTGGTGACGGCGCTGTATCGCGGGCGGGCGCATGAAACGCTGGCGTCGCGGCTGGAGGCGCTGGGGATTGCGACAGATTTTCAGGCCGGGGTGCTGCTCTCGAGGATGGTCGAGGGCGGACTGCGGTACGGGCTGGGATCGACGCTGGCGGTGCGGCGCGACGCGCTCAAAAAAGCGGGCGGCCTGGAAGCGCTGGTGGATTACCTGGCTGACGATTATGAGCTCGGCGCGCGCGTGGCCAGGGCGGGCTATGGCGTGGAGCTGTGCGGGGAAGTGGTGGAGACGAGCGTGCCGGCTTACGGCTGGCGCGGCTTTCAAGAGCACCAGCTCCGCTGGGCACGCACGGTGCGCGATGCCCGCCCGGCCGGCTATGCGGGCCTGGTGGTGACGCACGGGCTGGGATGGGCGCTGCTCAACGTGGCGGCGAGCGGGCTGAGCGCGGTGAGCCTGTGGCTGCTGGCGCTGAGTTTTTTTCTTCGCCTTGGCGTGGCGATGGTTGTCGGTGCGGGGGTGCTGGGCGACCGCGCGGTGCTTCCTTCTTTATGGCTTCTCCCGGTGCGCGACCTGGTGGCGATGGGAGTGTGGGTTGCGGGGTTTGCGGGGAACACGATTGTGTGGCGCGGGGAGCGAATGGCGGTGAAGGGCGGGAGGCTGGAGAAGGCAGGTTAGCGAGTTAGCAAGTTAGCGGGTGAGCGAGTTAGCGAGTTAGCGGGTTAGCGAGTTGGCGGGTTAGCGTCCGCTGCTTTCCCGGATCTGAGAATCGGGACGTGGGACGCCCAATTTCGTGTTTTTCCAGGCCTGAAGGCCGGAGTTTCCTGCGAGCGCATTGCGTGGCCTGAGGAGGCTGCTGCTCCCTCCGCCGTTCGGGTTGCGGTTTCCCATCCTTTCGACAGGGAACGTAGAAAGGATGGGGCACGGCGGCTCGCTGCTTTCCCAGGTCCCAAAGATGGGACCTGGGGCACCCAGGATCGTGGGAGAGATCGGCGGCGGCTTAGTCGGCGGCGGCGGCGCGGGATTCGTCTTCGGCGCGGATGGAGGTGGTCTCAATGGTAAGGCAGGCGCCGAGCTCGGCAAAATCCTTGTCCCAACGCGCGCGCTCTTCAGGGGAGAGCGTCTTGAGCGCGGGTCCGGAGGTGCGGAAGATCTCATACCAGATGTTCTGCGCCTGCCAGAGATTGAGATCGAAGGGCAGCTCCGTGAGAGTCCGCGCGAGGGCGAGGGCGCTCTCGAGGGCCTGGGGCGAACCCTCGGAGGCCTGGAGGTCGACCATGGCGCGCTTCATGCGCTGATCGGCAATGTAAGACAGCGTGGGCGTTTCGAGGGGGACCTGGTCGGCCTTGGCCAGCGAGAGGTAAGAACGCATCTGCGCCTGATCGACGGGGTCAATCTCAAGGGTGCGACGGAGGCCGGCATTGATGGCGAAGCTGGCGGCGAGAGCAAGAGCGGGCGGCTTGGGGAGTCCGGCCTGGGAGAGATAGTGCAGCAGGCTGGCATGATCCTGATAAATGCCGGTGAGGGAGTTTTCGACGTCCCAGAGAGTGGTGTTGAGGATGAGCTTGACGATGCGGCGCTGCTCGTCAGAGAAGAGCGAGGTGAGCGAGTAGGCGGCGCGGCCGAAGAAGCGGTCGAGAAGGCGGATGACTTCAGGAAAGTCGGCGCGCTGCACGTGGCCAGCGGCTTCCTGGGCGAAGGCGTCGAAGGCGGAGGCGTCAGAGCCGGCGTAGGGCTTGACGGCGGCGGTGATGTTCTGGTCGCCGAAGTGAAGCACGGCGAACGCGAAGGTCTGGTTGTGGCCGGTGACGGCGCTGGCGATATGCGCACGGCCAATTGCGAGGCGGCCGCGGCCGGAGGTGTAGATGTCATACGAGATGCGGCGGACGCGAAAACAAAAGAGGCTGGTTTCGTCGGCGAAGGTGGAGAAGACGGAGCTGATGCCGTAGTGGGCCGCAACCTGCTCGAGGCCGAGCTGCATGGTGCGCACGCATTTCCGGTAGATTTGCGCGCCGTCGCCGGCGGAGGGTACGTTGGACCTGGCCTCAGCCAGGCGCGCGAGGAATGCGGGCTCGAATGAGGCGGCGCGGGGGCCGAAGCGCCGTTGCGCGAGCTGAAGAACCCGCGCGGCATAGGCGATGACCTGCACGGTCTCAATGCCGGAGATATCGTCAAAGAACCAGCCGCAACTGGTGTACATGAGCTGGGCGTGGCGCTGCATTTCCATGAGCTCGAGGGCGCGGACGCGCTCGTCTTCGGTGAGCGGGTGGGCCTGCTGCTCGGTGAAGAAGCGGTCGGTGTTTTCCGCGCTGCGCTCGAGCACGACGTGAATGTAGGCGTCGCGCGCGGCCCAGACGTCGCGGAAGAGCTTATTGCCTTCTTCTTCGGTGAGGGGAGCGATGGCATCGCGCAGGGCGTCGAGGGCCTGGCGCAAAGGCGCGCGCCAGGCCTGGCTGAAGCCGGGCTTGCCGCCGTTGCAGCCGCAGTTGGAGCGCCAGCGCTCCACACCGTGCACGCAGCTCCAGGAGGTGTTTTCGACAATCTGGCATTCGTACTCGGGAGGAAACTGCTCGAGGAAGCTCGCGTAGTTGACGAGGCGGACGGTCTTGTCGTTTTCAAGGAGGCGCAGGGTGTAGGCGAGAGCCATGTCGCCGTACTTGTGATGATGACCGTAGGATTCGCCGTCCGTGGCCACGTGGACGAGCTGTGGCTGCGGGATGTCCTGGAAGCCGGATTTGAGGCGCGCGGCGAAGGCATCACCGGAGTTGAGCAGGCCTTCGAAGGCGATGGCGCGCGAAGTGGGTCCGTCGTAAAAGAAGATGGCGATGGAAGCGCCGGAGGCGAAGCGCGCGAGATAGGGGCGGGTGGTGTCGACGGAGGCGTCCGGGGTGTCGGTCCAGGTCTCGGACGAGGTGTCGGATTCGGCCGGCGATTCGGTTCCGGCCGGCGGGGCGACGGCCGCCAGCGCCGCGGGAGCCGGGGCGGCGGCATTGGATGCAGGAGCGGCAGCGCCGGACGGGGAGGGTCTCTTGAGCGGGCGGATGCGCTTGCACTGGTGCGGCGCGAGCACGGTGAACTTGATGCCGTTCTGCGCCATGGCTTCAAGCGAGGCTGAGTCGGCCGCGGTCTCAGAGAGCCACATGCCTTCCGGAGGACGGCCGTAATTGAAAGCGTAGTCGGCGATGCCCCAGCGGATCTGCGTGACGCGGTCGCGCGGGCCGGCGAGGGGCATGATGATGTGGTTATAGACCTGCGCCATGGCCGAGCTGTGGCCGCGATAGTGCTTGCGGCTGGCCTGCTCGCCATCGAGGATCATGCGGTGGGTGCGGGGCGCGTTCTCCCGGAGCCAGCTCAGCAGGGTGGGGCCGAAGTTGAAGCTGATGCGGGAGTAGTTGTTGACGATGGCGATGATCTGGTTTTTGTTGTTGACGATGCGGGCAGCGCCGTTGGTGGCGTAGCACTCGGCGCAGACGCGCTCGTTCCAGTCGTGGTAGGGGGCGGCGGAGTCCTGGGTCTCGACGGTCTCAAGCCAGGGGTTCTCGCGAGGCGGCTGGTAAAAGTGGCCGTGGATGCAGACGAAGCGCTTGGCTGGAGGCATGAGAACTTTCCCATCTGGGGCCGGGCTCGAGCAGGAAATTGGTCCGGCGCGTCAGAGTCATTATTTTACGTCGAAAACAAAAGACGATTCAGAGCAGGCGATTTACCCGGGGCGCGATTCGATTCCG
>DATJRT010000153.1:0-8101 GCA_035504495.1 Occallatibacter sp. | reverse complement strand
GTCGCGCAGCTCAACCTGGTCCGCATGGCGGATGTAAAAGCCATAGGCGGGCAGCCGTCCCATCATCCACGCTTCAGGATACTTGTCGGCCGCTTCGGGAATTTCGCGTCCCGCCCAGTCGGCACGGCCCTGCGCAACGGTACGGATGTGGCTGTTTGAAATCGTGATGCCGGAAGGCCGCAAGCCGGGAACGCCTGTGATCGAGCTGGTGACAATCGCACCTTCCGCTTCGATCCCTTCCATCCGCACATTGCGCAGAAATGAGTCTTCGCCCGGAGTGCGCTGCTCCAGCCGCACAAAGATGGGCGCGCGGACATACTGCATGCGAATGCCGGATACGACGACCCCGTCGATGCTGCCGCCATCGGCCACCTCGATGCTGACGCCGCCGATGACCCGCTGATTCAGCGGCCCGGCGGGATTGCTATAGACGACAGAGTCGGTGAAGCGGATGTTGCGGAAGACGCCGTGCGTCTCGGTGCCGATCTTGAATCCGTTGCAGGAGGTGGTGAGCCGGCAATTGGAGACGGTGATATTTTCGGTCGGCAGGGTATCGCCGTAAGGGCTCGGGCTTTTGAGGCAGATGGCGTCGTCTCCGGTGGCAATGTCGCAGTTCGAGACGGACACGTTGCGGGAGGCCACGATGTCGATTCCGTCGGTGTTGATGCCGAAAGGCGCGTTGCGAATGCGCATGCCGTCGATAGTGACCGTGTCGCAGGCAAGCGACTGGAGGGTCCTGCCCGAAGAGTTGCTGAGCATAATGCCATTGATGTGCAGGTTGCGGCATCGCTCGAACTGAACCATGGGCGACGGCCGTCCTCCCGGTTTCACCTGCGTGGAGTGGGTAGCCACATCCTTCCAGGCATTTTCAGGCGCAACCGGCGGGCGGTCTGAGCGCTCCCAGTACGCCGGGCCCTGGCCGTCAATCGCGCCCTCGCCGGCAAGCGCGAGGTTCTCGGCATTTTTCGCGAAGACCACGTGACGGTGGCCGGAATCCCCATAGTCTTCGATCGCGGCGCTGCCGAGGAGCGTGCATCCCGCGTCGAGATGGAGGGTTACCCCGGTCTTCAACTCGAGCCCGGCAACCAGGAACGTGCCCGCAGGCGCCCGGACCACTCCCCCGCCGGCCGCTGAGACCTCGTCGACCGCGCGCTGGATCGCCTTTGTGCTCAGAGACTTGCCATCGGGCCGGACCCCGTAGTCGAGGATGTTTTTCGCGCCCTGCGGCGGCGCGTCCGTCCGCGCCATCAGGAGGAATGGGCGGAGGCCGATTCCAGCCAGCGAGGCAAAGCCGGCGATCTTCGGGGATGCGATGAGGAAGTCTCTTCTCAGCATGGATGTGTCCGAGGCTCAACGCCGCTTAAGCGGCAAAGGAGGAGGACAGGCAGACCTGCATTGAGGGGTGAGATGGCTGCGGGTAGCGTAAAGGCTGCCAACGGGGCGGAAGGATTTTTGCGCCAATCTCCGGCGCCTGCTGCAAAGGCTTTCTATTCAGCCGGCCACCGAACGCATGGCGCTGACGCCGGCGCCGAGCAGAGCAGTTTCATCGGAGGGCGGCAGAACTTCCAGCGAGAAGCTCTGCAAGGGGCTCATTCTTACCATGGTTTCCAGATGGCTGCGCAGGAGGGGCAGCTCGAGGAAGTGCACGTTGTGCCCGGTGAAGTAGAACTTTCCCGGTCCAGCCAGGTGGATGAAGGAAGCGGTGGCCGCAGCCAGCGCGCGGTGCCACAGATCCACAAAATCGCGGCAGCGCTGGTCGCCCTTTTTTGCGTTGGCAAAGATCTCTTCCGGCTCCAGGTCAAGGAAGCGCATGCGCATGGCGCGCGAACCCATGATGCCCTCCAGATGGCCTACGCCCCCGCAGCCGCAGTAGCGCTCTTTGGGATCGAGAGTGACGGTAACGTGTCCTCCCTCCCAGACGCCTTCGACGTATGGCCATCGCCCATAGCCGATGCCGTTGCCCAGGGTCCACACCCGCGTCAGCTTGTTGAACCGCCCGTGGGTTGCGGCCACGCTGGCGGCAATGGCGTCGGCATCGTTGACCACGTGCACGGGGGTGTGGATTCCGCGCGAGGCGATCTCCCGGGTCATCTCTTCGGCCAGGCGCATGCCCTTGATCTGGGGAAGGTTGGGAGAGTCCTCCACCACGCCGTGGCGCACAATGCCGGGCACGGCCACGCCGATCGCATCAAGCGGGCCGGCGGCGGCCTGAGCCAGCTTGGCCACGCGCGATGCCATCATTTCCACCAGCTCGCCGCTGGGAAGGGCAGTCAGGGCGTCCGCAGCGTCCTCCTCAGTGGGGTAGCGCAGAGTCTCACCGACAATTTTCTCGTCCTCGAGCCTTCCGGCCACAAGATGCTCGGTGATGACGATTCCGATAGCGCGTGTCATTTGAAGCCCCTCCTTGGGGATGGGGAGTTTACCCGGCGCCAGGCAGCTCGAAGCCGCCCCCGATTGCGCCCACTCCCGCGTCTGACCAAAGTCCGCCTGGCGCGCGGAGAGTTCAATTCGATCCCTGATACCTTTGCAGCCGCCCCAGCCCGTTGAATGCCGCCACCTTGTAGCACTCGGCGAGCGTGGGGTAGTTGAACACAGTGTCAATGAAGTAGTTCACCGTGCCGTCCAGGGTCATGACAGCCTGACCGATGTGCACCAGCTCCGCGGCGCCTTCGCCGATGATGTGAACGCCCAGCACCTTGCGCGTATCGCGATGGAAGATCAGCTTGAGGCGTCCGGTGGTGTCGCCGCGAATCTGGCCGCGCGCAACCTCGCGGTAATAGGCCATGCCCACTTCATAAGGGACGTCTTCGTCGGTAAGTTGTTCCTCGGTTTTACCGATAAAACTGATTTCGGGGATGGTATAGATCCCGTACGGATAGAAACCGGGATTGGTGCAGACGGCGTGGTCGCTGAAGGCCCAGGAAGCGGCGATGCGCCCCTGCTCCATGGAGACCGAGGCCAGCGAAGGAAAGCCCACGACGTCGCCAACGGCGAAGATGTGCTCGACCTTGGTCTGGTAATGCTCGTTGACGGCGATGCGGCCGCGATTGTCGGCTTCCAGTCCGGCGGCGGCCAGGTTGAGATCGTCGATGGCGCCCTGACGGCCGATGGCGTAGAGCAGTGCGTCGCCGGAGACCTTTTTCTTGCTCATCAGGTTGGCCACCACGGTTCCGGGCGTGGGCTCTTCCACGCTTTCCAGCTCTTCGCCCAGGCGCATGGTGACGCGGCTGTCGCGGAGATGGTAGCTGAGCGCTTCGATGATCTCGCGGTCGGCGAACTCGAGCAGGCGATCGCGCTTTTCAATCAGCGTGACGCGCACCCCGAGAACCGCGAACATGCAGGTGTATTCGACGCCGATGACCCCGCCGCCCACAACAATCAGCGTGCGCGGCAGTTCGGGCAGGTCGAGGACCTGATCGCTGTTGATGATGGTGCGGCCGTTGATGGGCACCTTGGGCGAAGAGGCCGGCCGCGTGCCCACGGCGATGACGATGCGGTCGGACTCGAGCGTGGTATCGGCCAGCGGGCCTTCGACCTGGATTTTGTGCGGATCGACGAAGCGCGCGATGCCGTGCACCACGTCCACGCCATTGCGCGAGAGCTGGGCCTCGGTCACGTCGACCTCGGTCTTGATGACCGCCTGCACCCGGAAGGCGAGGTCGCCCATGGTGATCTTTTCTTTTACGCGGTAATTGATTCCATAGAGGGCGCGGTAGTTATAGCCGGAGAGGTGGAGAACGGCCTCGCGCATGGTCTTCGAGGGGATGGTGCCGGTGTTGATGCAAACGCCGCCCACCACGGAGCGCGCCTCCACGACCGCCACGCGCTTGTTCATTTTGGCCGCGGCCACGGCTGCACGTTGCCCGGCGGGCCCGGAGCCGATGACAACCAGGTCATACTTGACGGCGCTCATGGCGAGTCTCTCTCCCAACATTGGTCGTGGATTTCGAGCGGCTGCGGCAACATGGTCTTGCGACGCAGAACAGAGTTTCGGGGTTTCCCGCCGCGAGCCGGGAACGTGTCTAACCGGAGGCTACCATAGTGGCCGGAGGCAATGTATCCGGACGGGAAGCCGGTTGCACGAAGCGCAATGAATCGATATTCTTGGGCGGTTTCGCATCTTTGCATTAGAACGGTCTCAGGAGATCATCGATGTTCAACCCGCGCCCGACTCTGCTTGTGCCCGCAGTCCTGGCTGCAACCATGCTCTTCAGTGCTGCACGCGCCGAGGGACAGGCTCCGGCGCCCACGCCGGAGCAGCTTGCCATTCAAGCCGCTTCCAACAAGGATCGGCAGCGCATGATGGATTTGCTCGGCATCAAGACGCTGCGGCCGGGTGTGAACGGCACCCCGGGCGCGCCCAACGCGGCCAATTACGACGAAGCCAAGGCGGACGTTTATCCCAACCTTCCCAATCCGCTGATTCTCTTGAACGGCAAGCGCGTGACCACGGCAAAGATGTGGTGGAGCAAACGCCGGCCGCAGATTGTGGAGCTGTTCGATGAAGACATTTATGGCCGCGTGCCCGCGCATGTGCCGGCGGTTACGTGGCAGGTGGCGAGCACAACGCGCGAAACCGTGAGCGGCATCCCGGTGATCACCAAGGAACTGAGCGGGCGCGTGGACAACTCCGGCGATCCTGCCATCACGGTGAACATTAGCCTCACGCTGACCACGCCCGCCAACGCCGCGGGTCCGGTCCCCGTGATCATGGAGTTTGGCCTGAGCAAGGCGATGATGGAAATGCTGGCCAAACGCTTTCCGCAGTTCGCCGCGAATCAAGGCCCGGCATGGCAGGAGCAGGTGCTCAAGCGCGGCTGGGGCTACGCTGAATACATTCCCTACAGCGTGCAGCCGGATAATGGCGCAGGACTGACCGAGGGCATCATCGGCCTGGCCAACAAAGGCCAGCCGCGGAAACCGGACGACTGGGGCGCGCTGCGTGCCTGGGCATGGGGCGCGAGCCGGGCGCTCGATTATCTTGAGACCGACAAGTCGGTCGATGCGAAGCAGGTGGGCATCGAGGGCCACTCCCGCTTTGGCAAAGCCGCGCTGGTGGCCATGGCGTACGATCGGCGCTTCGCCATTGCCTATATCAGCTCCTCCGGCGAGGCCGGAGCCAAGCTGTATCGCCACGTCTTCGGCGAGGAGGTTGGCAACATCGCAACCGACGAGTATTACTGGATGGCCGGCAACTTTCTCAAATACGATGGACCGCTCACCACGGCCGATCTTCCCGTGGACGCGCACGAGCTGATTGCGTTGTGTGCGCCGCGCCCCGTTTTTATCAGCGGCGGCGCGACCCAGGGCGACGGATGGGTGGACGCGAAGGGAATGTTCCTGGCCGCCGTGGGCGCCGGACCCGTGTACCGGCTGCTGGGCAAAAAGGATCTGGGCACCACTGTCTTTCCGCCCATCGGCACTCCGCTGATCGATGGCGACATCGCTTTCCGCCAGCACACGGACGGGCACTCGCCGGCTCCGAACTGGCCAACGTTCCTCGAATTCGCCGGCCGCTATCTGCACGCACCCGCAACAACCGCCAAAGAGGGCGCGGGCTTCTGATCACGTGGAGGCGGCGATCTCTTCGTCCCGCGCGATCTGCTGCGAGGCCCGCCGCCAGCGCAACAGCAGAATCAGGGCAATGACAATCAGCGCCAGCGTGAGGCCGATCCACAGGCCGTAGATTCCGTGGCGCAGCCCGAAGCAGAGCAGAAAGCCCAGCGGCAGCCCCAGGAACCAGTAGCCGAAGAGATTGGCAAGCATGGGAACGCGGGTTTCTCCCAGCCCGCGCAGTGCGCCGGTGGCTACGCTCTGGATGCCGTCAAAGATTTCGAAAGCGGCCACGATGGCGAGCAGCCTGGGTCCCACGGCAAGCACGCGCGGGTCGGAGGTGTAGACCTCGATGAGCGGAACCGGCGCGGCCAAGAGCACCAGCGCCGCGACCAGCATGAAAGCTGTTCCCAAGGCCAGCGCAAGCCATCCTGCGCGGCGCGCTCGATGGAGATCCCCCGCTCCCACGGCGTGGCCCACGCTCACCGCGGCCGCAGCGGAGATGCCCAGCGGAACCATGTACGTGATGCTGGCGTAGTTGAGAACAATCTGGTGCGTGGCCAGAGCCACCGGATTCAGATAACCGGCGGCGAATGTGGCCAGGTTCCAGGCGCTCACTTCGAGCAGGATCTGTCCCGCGGCGGGAAGGCCGAGCCGGGCAAGCTGCCGGAGGCGCGCAAGCTGTGGAGCGGCCCAACGGCGAAACAGCGGATGGCCGCGCCGGCGCTCGTAGCGCCAGGCGAAGGCGAGCAGCACCAGGGCCATGAGGATGCGCGAGGCCACGGTGGAAATCGCCGATCCATTGACGCCCAGGGCGGGCATTCCCAGCTTGCCATAGATCAGCACCCAATCGCCGAACCAGTTGACCAGATTGGCAAGCACGTAGCTGAAGGTGATGACGCGCACCTGTCCCACGCCCTGCAAATAGCGGCGCGTACCCGCGTAAAGCAGCAGGGGCAGTGTGCCCCAGTTCAGGAGGCGCAGGTAGGCGCCGGCGGGCGCGGCCAGTTCCGGCGCGATGCCGAAGCGCGCAAAGCCAAAGCTGGCCAGCGCGACGATGGCCATGATGACCGGCGAGGCAATGGCCGCGATGTACAAGCCCTGAGCCAGCCAGCGATGGCACTCATCGTGGTCGGCACGTCCGTACGCTTGAGCCACCAGGGTGTCCAGCCCCAGCATCAGCCCGGCGCCGAAGAGGGACGGGGTATAGCAAACCGCATTGCCCAGAGCAACTTCTCCAATGGCCGCCGGCCCCAGCCTGCCCACCATGATGGTGTCCACGATGCCCTGCGTCATCCAGCCCATCTCGCTGAGGACAACCGGGACGGCCAGCGCGACAAGGGAGCGCAACTCGCGGCTCCATGCGGGGCCGGGGGCCTGGGGATTTTCTGTCATGGAGCTGGACGCGGGCATACAGCCACTCTACCGGCGGGCGCGATGAGCGGCCAACTGCGGCGCGAGTTTTGCTTATTTTCCCGTGTACGCCACGCGCCATACGGTGCGCGAGCCGTCGTCGGTGACGTAGAGCGCGCCATCCTGGCCAACGGCCACGCCCACGGGCCGCCCCCATACCTGCCCGTCGGGGGTAACAAAGCCGGTGAGGAAATCTTCGTACGCTCCGGTGGCCTTGCCGTCTTTCATGGGAAACATGATCACTTCATAGCCGCCGCGGTTCTTGCGATTCCAGGAGCCGTGCTCCGCGGCAAAACCGTCGCCGGCAAACTCAGCCGGAAAGCTGCCGCCCTGGGTGGGATAGAAAGTCTCTTCGAGCGAGGCCATGTGCGGCTGCACCAGCACGTCGGGCACAATCACCTTGGAAGAAAGATCGACGTGCTTGCAGCTCATGGCCTGGAGTTCCGAGATGGGAGCGCTCAGTTGCGGGTTGGCGCCGGTTCCGTCGGCGCAGGGTTCGGGCAACCGTGGATCTTTGTGGCCGCCGATGTAATACCAGGGCCAGCCGTAAAATCCGCCTTCCTGAACGTGCGTGATGTAGTCGGGCGGCAGATTGTTGCCAAGCGCATCGCGTTCGTTGGTGGAGCACCAGAGCTCACCCGTGGTGGGATTGATGGCTTCTCCTACGCAGTTGCGGATGCCGTAGGCATACACCTCGACGAATTTTCCCTCCGGCGTGAATTCGAGCACGTCGGCGCGGTGAAACTCGCGCGGATGCGTGTCCGGATTGTCGATGTTCGATCCGCTGCCCACGGAGACCAGCATGAAACGGTCGTCGGCAGAGAAGACCACATCGCGTGTCCAGTGGCCGCCGCCGCGCAACTGCGCATAGCCGGGAATGTCGGGGACGATGGTCTGCGGCGAGCTCACCGCGGACTTCAGCTCGCCCACTTTATAAGGGAAGCGCACAACTTCAGTGGCCGTGCCCACGTAAATCCATTTTGGATCGCTGCCGGAAGGATAGAAGGCGATGCCGAAGGGATGGTCGAGCCCGCCGGCGAACTTACTCACGGTCTTGGCGTGCCCATCCGCGGTTACTCCGCGCAGGACGAAGATTGAGCCAGCCTGCGAATCGGCCAGGAACAGGTCGCCGTTG
>DATJRT010000152.1:0-7638 GCA_035504495.1 Occallatibacter sp. | reverse complement strand
GGATAACGGCTCCGATTGTAACACTCGCGATCCCGGCAGCTGCCTCTCAGGCACTATGTATTTATCGATCGATGCTTGGACTTCGCGATCCTCAAGGGCTTGGATTTCGCAATCCTCAAGGACGCGAATAAGCTATTCAAGCACAGCGTTGTCGATCAGCCGCGTCCCGCCCACCCACGCCGCCACGGCAAACAGCGTCCCCGGCGTGGCAGTCTCCACCGGCGCGAGCGTCGCCCAATCCACCACCGTTGCGTACTCTACGCGCACCGCCGGCTCCGCTGCAAGAACCTCCCGCGCCGCAGCGACCAACACGCCTGTCCGGCGCTCACCGGACGCGGCCAGCGCCTCAACCCGCCGCACCGCGCGGGCCAGCACCAGCGCCTGCGCCCGTTCCTCCACGCTCAGGTACGCATTGCGCGAGCTCAGCGCCAGCCCGTCCGCATCGCGCATCGTAGGGCAAACCACAATTTCCGCACCCAGCCGCAGATCGCGCGCCATGCGCCGGATCACCGCTACCTGCGCCGCATCCTTCTGCCCAAAAAATGCCCGGTCAGGTTCAGCAGCGATCAACAACTTCGCCACCACCGTGGCCACGCCGCGAAAATGCCCCGGCCTCGACGCGCCGTCCAGGCGATTCCCTAAGTCCCCTGCTTCAACAACCGTCGCCGCCCCTGCGGGATACATCTCTTCGACGCTCGGTGCAAAAAGCGCGTTCACGCCCTCGGCGTGGGCCAGCGCGCGATCCGCCTCAAAAGCACGGGGATACCGCGCGTAATCTTCCTTTGGGCCAAACTGCGTGGGATTGACGAACAGGCTCAGCGCCGTAAACCCGCACGACGCGCGCGAGGCGTGGATGAGCGAGACGTGGCCCGCGTGCAGCGCGCCCATTGTGGGGACGAGACCGATGGTGTTCCCGCCATTCCGTTCCCGGCGCGACCACGCCCGCAGTTCGGCAACCGTACGAAAAATTTCCATCAAGAATGGGTGAACTCTTCCCACTCCTCCAGCGCGTCCTGATTCACCATCGCGCCATACTCGTCGATTTCGCCCTCGTCGAACTCCATCCGCAGGCTTCTGCGCGCCGCGCCGGGCAGGTGATAACTCTCCGCATCCGACGGAAACGTTCGGTGCTCCACATCTTCGCGATAATGCTCGACGGCGGAGCGGATCAGCGCGCTCGCGTCGGCGTAGCGGCGCACGAACTTGGCCGCGGGCGCAAAGGTGAGCCCGATCAGATCGTGAAAAACCAGGATCTGCCCGTCGCATCCCGGTCCCGCGCCGATGCCGATGGTGGGAATCTCAAGCTCGGCCGTGATGGCTTCCGCCGCCTCGCGCGAAATGCCTTCAAGCACCAGCGCGCCCGCTCCGGCCTGGGCCAGCGCGCGCGCATCGGCCCTGAGCCGCCGCACTGCTTCCGCCGTGCGCGCCTGCACGCGATAGCCGCCCATGCGGTGCACGCTCTGCGGCGTCAGCCCCAGGTGGCCCACCACGGGAATCTCGGCCCCGGTGAGGGCGCGCACCAGCTCCGCGCGCGGCCCCTCGATCTTCACCGCCTCCGCGCCGCCCTCCTTGAGGAAACGCGCCGCGTTCGCGACCGCCTCCTGTACCGAAGCGTGATAGCTGCCAAAGGGCATATCGGCCACAACCAGCGCGCGGCTTACGCCGCGGCGCACGGCGCGCGTGTGGTGCAGCATCTCGTCTACCGTAACCGGCAGCGTGGTTTCATAGCCCAGCACCACCATGGCCAGAGAATCGCCCACCAGCACCAGGTCGATCCCGGCCTCGTCCACAATGCGCGCCGAGGCATAGTCGTACGCGGTGAGCGCGGAGATGGGCTTGCCCTGGCGCTTCATCTCCGCCAGTGCGGGCATGGTCACTTTGGGAAGAGAGGTATGCACGGTCGAGGCCCGGCCGCCAGAGAATTGGGTAAGACTCATCGCGTCTCCAGTGCCGCTCCGCAAACTCAGGATGCGGCCCGAACAAGGTGAGTATACGCCGTTTGGCAGCCGGAAAAACAGCGCGGCGTCCCACTTCTGCGTGGCCGTTTCCGCTCAAGTTGTTCCCGCCCCGCCGGTCTGCAGACGATTCCATTCTTGCGGTTTGCAGTCCTGCGCCGCACACTGGTAGTCGCAATGCTTTCTCTCCTGGCAGCAGGAATTTACGCGGGCGCCGGCAGCGCAGCCGCGCTCGGGCTCGCCGCCGGCGGGTGGGCTTACGCCTCGCGATGGCCCGCCTCGCGCGTCTTCGGTGACGCCCTCACCGCGCCCCGTCGCCCCGGAGAAATTGCCTTCACCTTCGACGACGGTCCCAACCCAGCCTGGACGCCACGCCTCCTCGACACGCTGGCTGCGCATCGCGTGCAGGCCACGTTTTTTCTTCTTGGCCGCTTCGCCCAGGCTGAGCCGGATCTCGTCCGCCGCATCATGGCCGCCGGCCATTTGATCGGCAACCATTCCTGGTCCCATCCCGATCTTTCGCGCACGCCGTCCAGCACAATCCGCGAAGAGCTCGAGCGCACCAGCAAAGTGCTCGAGCAGCTGACCGGCGCCCCGGTTCGCTACTTCCGCCCGCCCTACGGTGCGCGCCGGCCCTCGGTCTTTCGCATCGCGCGCGAGCTCGGTCTGCGGCCCGTTCTATGGAACGCCATGACCAGCGACTGGAGCGAGCCTTCGGCGGAGTGCATTAGCACGCGCCTGACGGAGAAGGTCGAGCGACTCACGCAGAGCGGTCACGCGGCCAACATCGTGCTGCACGATGGCGGACATCGCGCGCTCGGAACAAACCGCGAGCCGTCCATTCAGGCCGCAGAGAAGCTGATTTCGCGCTACAAGCCCACGCACCGGCTTGTGACGCTTGACGTATGGCAATAGCGTTCGCGGGTCTATCCTGCAGCCACGATCGCAAACGCCTCCCGCGCTGCAGCAATCGTCGCCTCCACATCCGCATCCGTGTGCGCGTAAGAGATGAATGCCGCCTCAAACTGCGACGGAGGCAGCCACACTCCACGCTCCAGCATCGCCCGGTGAAAACGCCCGAAGGCCGCCGTGCCGGATTTCGCCGCGTCGGCGTAATTCCGCACCGGCCCCGCCGTAAAGAACCAGGTCCACATGGAGCCGGCGCGATTCGTGGTGAGAACCACGTGCGCCTGCGCGGCCTCGTGCGCCACGCCTTCGCTCACGGCCCGCGTCGTCCGCTCAATGCGCACATACACCTCGCCGGCATGCTCCTGCAAATAGCTGATCGTCGCCAGCCCCGCCGCCATGGCCAGCGGATTGCCGCTCAGCGTCCCCGCCTGGTAAACGGTCCCGAGCGGCGAGACCAAATCCAGAAAAATACGCTTCCCGCCGAACACGCCCACCGGCAGCCCGCCGCCGACAATTTTGCCCAGCGTCACCAGGTCGGGGTCGAGCGAGTAAAGCTGGCACGCGCCGCCCAGCGCCACGCGAAAGCCGGTCATCACCTCGTCGGCAATCAGCAGCGCGCCCGCGCGCGCGGTGAGCGCCCGCAATCCGGCCAGATAGCCCTCGGCCGGCGGAATGCACCCCGCGTTGCCCACGATCGGCTCCACAATCACCGCCGCAATCGCATCTCGATGCGCGGCAAACGCGGCCTCAACGGCTTCGAGATCGTTGAACGGCAGCGCAATTGTCAGCCCGGCAATCTCCTCCGGCACGCCCGCCGATCCGGGAATGCCAAACGTCGCCACGCCCGAGCCCGCCTTCACCAGCAGCCCGTCGGCGTGGCCGTGGTAGCAGCCCTCAAACTTCACGATCAGCTTGCGCCCGGTTGCCGCACGCGCCAGCCGGATCGCGGACATCGTCGCCTCGGTGCCGGAGCTCACGAAGCGCATCTTTTCGATCGACGGGTAGCAGGTCGCGATGCGCTCGGCCAGGTCGGCTTCGGCCGCCGCCGACGCGCCGAAGCTGGGCGAGTTCCGCGCCGCGCGCTCAATCGCCTCCACCACCGGCGGAAACGCGTGCCCCAGGATCATCGGACCCCACGAGCCGAAGTAATCGATGTACCGGTTGCCGTCGGCGTCGTAGAGATACGCGCCCTCGGCCCGCTCCACGAATGGCGGTTCGCCGCCCACGGCGCGAAACGCCCGCACCGGTGAGTTCACGCCGCCGGGAAAGTAACGCTCGGCGCGCTCTTGCAGGGCCTGCGAACGTGCGCGGGAGGGCATCGTGGGTTCAGTATAGAAGGCGTTCGCCGGGCCGCATCGCAACCCGCGCGCTCAGGAGGCGCAGCGGCGGCCGCGCCGCGAAATGAAGAAATAAACGCCAATGGAAAGTCCGATGCAAAATCCGCAGATTCCATCGAGCCATGCCTGCGCCGCTTGGCCGTGCGAGCGGCCGATGTTCAGCATCGTGATCCCGACGGCGAGCGAGAGGTTGACAACGGCCAGCAGAGAGCGGGTCTTCTTGTCGAGTTTGGAGGCCGGCGCGCACATGCGAGGCTCCTTTCAGGGTTCGCGTATTTCAGGGCTCATACATTGATTCGGTACCAGACGCAGAGCGACGTCTTGACCACGGCGAACGTGAGGACGATGGCGGCCATGTCCCAATCGATCACGTGGTAGCAAAAGAGACGATACTCGAAGATGCACCCGGCCAGAATTAACGTAGCGAAGCCGGCGATGCTGGAGGAGCGGCGACGGTGATCGAGAAAGCGCTCGTCCACGTATTTGCCGAGGAAAGGGATGCGGCTCAGAATCGGGTGGGTCATGACGAACTCTCCAGTTGAAAAATCTCGTCGGTGGAGCGGTGAAAGATGCGTGCGAAAGTGAGCGCCAGCTCCAGGCTGGGCACGTACCGGTTGCGCTCGATCGAGTTGATGCTTTGTCGTGAGACGCCCGCGGCTTCGGCGAGCTGCTCTTGCGTCCATCCCAGCGCAGCTCTCAGCTCTTTCACCCGGTTGATGACCGAAGGCGTCATGTAAAGCCGACTTTCCATGAGAGAATAGCCCATTTCCAAATCGATGTCAAGCCACCTTTCCATTCTTTTCAATGGGCGCCGGATTCGCCTCGTTCCGCGACCTTCTCCTGTGGATTTGCCCTGCGCAAATCCTGCTAAAATCTTGCTTTCCGGCTCATCCCGCCGCGGAAGGCCCGCATCGTGCCTGAAAACTCCAAGCCCAAATCCGTCACCTACGCCGATGCCGGCGTAGACCTCGAGACCGTCGGCCGGACCAAGGAGCGCATCAAGTTTCTTGCGCAGAAAACCTTCAATCGTAATGTCTTAGGCGGCATCGGCGGCTTTGGCGCCCTCTACCGGCTTGACCTGCAGAAGTTCAAAAATCCCATCCTCGTCAGCTCGGCGGACGGCGTAGGCACCAAGCTCAAGGTCGCCTTCGCCCTCGGCCTGCACCATAGCGTGGGCGCTGACCTGGTCAACCACTGCGTGAACGACATCGCCGTCCAGGGCGCAACCCCGCTCTTCTTTCTCGACTACTTTTCCAGCGGCAAGCTCGACCCCGAGGTCACGGAAAGTGTGGTCACGGGCCTGGCGGAGGCCTGTAAAGCCAACGGCTGCGCCCTCATCGGCGGTGAAACGGCGCAGATGCCCGGCTTCTACACCGATGGTGAATACGACCTGGCCGGCTTCATCGTGGGCGCGATCGAGCGCGATAAGCTGCTCACCGGCGCCGGCATCAAGGCCGGCGATGTGCTCATCGGCCTGCCCTCCACCGGCCTGCACACCAACGGCTACTCGCTGGCGCGCAAGCTTCTCTTTGAGGTGGGCGGCTACAAGCCCACGCAGTACGTCACCGCCATTAAGGAGAAAGCCGGCGCCGCGCTGATGAAGACCCACCGCAGCTATCTCCACGTGATCCAGAAGCTGGTCGCGTCCGGCCTCACCACCGGAATGGCCCACATCACCGGCGGCGGCATTACGGAAAACCTGCCCCGCATCCTGCCCCGCAACGTCACCGCGCAGGTGGAGCTCGGCTCATGGCCGGTGCTGCCCATCTTCGAGCATCTGCGCGCCCTCGGCCAGGTGCCGCAAGACGAGATGCTGCGCACCTTCAACATGGGCATCGGGCTCATCGCCGCCATTCCCGCGGCCAAATTCACGCGCGCCAAAAACCTGCTCGACCGCGCCGAAGAAAAGTTCTACGTGATCGGCCGCGTGGTCAAAGGCGAGCGCCGGGTGCAGTACACGTAACCCCCTCCACTCCGCTGTCATCCTGAGCGCAGCGCAGAGGAGTCGAAGGATCTGCGATTGTTTTTCCGGTCTTGAATGGGCGCGACTTCAGCCGCGCCCTCGCCGGCGCTCATCAACATGGGGCCTCAGCCCCGGAAGGGACACTTGGAACCCTCCCACGCGAAATCGCCCCTGCGCCTCGGTATCCTCCTCTCCGGCCGTGGTTCCAACTTCCTCGCCATCGCCGAATCCATTCGCGCCGGCCGCCTCCCCGGCGTCGAGATCGCCGTCGTCGTCTCCAACGTCCCGGACGCTCCCGGAATCGCCTCCGCGGCCGCAGCGGGTCTGCCGCACGCAGTGCTCGACTCCCGCGGTCGCAAGCGCGCCGAGCACGATGCCGACGTCGTCGCCTGCCTCCAATCCCACAACGTCCATCTCGTCTGTCTGGCCGGCTACATGCGCCTGCTCTCGCCGCAGTTCGTGGCCGCGTTTCCCCACCGCATTCTCAACATCCATCCTTCGCTGCTGCCCGCCTTCCCCGGTCTCGAAGCGCAGGAGCAGGCCTTCGATTATGGAGTAAAAATCGCCGGCTGCACCGTGCACTTCGTCGACGACGAGCTCGACCATGGCCCCATCCTGGTGCAGCGCGCCATCCCCGTTCTCGAGAGCGACGACGCGCACTCGCTCGGCATGCGCATTCTCGCCGAGGAACACACAGCCTACACGGAAGCCATCGCCATGGTCGCGAGCGGCCAGTATGAAATTCGCGGCCGGCGCTTCGTCAAGCGCGACGCGTGAATTTCGCTGTCAAGCCCCCTCTTCCCGGTTCGCCGCATAAATCCTTGCATTCCAACCGGTCTCCCGCGCTCGCGGTTTGCACATCAATTGCCCCCATTCGCCCAAACTAAGGCCAGATCGAACGAGCGCCCGTCTTAGGAGATCCATCCATGAATCCCATCTCGAATATCTGGAACCATCCCCGCACCACGGCCGCCGGCCTGCTCATCGCCGTCGTCACCGTCGCCGGCGTCTTTTCGCAGCAGGGCGTCACCCTGGGCAATGCAGGCGCCGGAACCGTCGTCATGCTGGTGAGCGCGGTCGCCACTGCCTTGCTTGGCCTCTTGGCCCGCGATCCCGGCGAGACCGCGCGCGCGCGCAACTCCAAAGACGCGGCCCGGCTCGGCGTCTGGCTGCTCATCGCACTGCTGGTGCCGCTTCCGTGGATCGAAGGCTGCAACGGAACCGCCGTGGCCCAGGACATCGTCAACTGGACGCCCGCGCTCGAGAGCGCCGTGGCCACAGTCGATTCGACCGCCGCGCTGCTCGCGCCCGCCGACGCGCCCATCTTCACCGCGGCCACCACCGGCTTTGACGCGGCCTCAAACCTGCTTGTCGTGCAGGCCAAAACCTATCTTGCCAACCCCGGTGCCGGCGCGCTCGCCACATTGCAAACGCAGGTGGTCGCCTTCGCGCAGCAGGTGAACGCGGCGCTGCT
>DATJRT010000151.1:0-11766 GCA_035504495.1 Occallatibacter sp. | reverse complement strand
CTGGTTGGTGAAGTCGCGGAAAGCCACCTGCACGGTGATTCCGGATACCGTCTTGTCGCCCTTGTTGGCGATGATCCCGTCCACATAGGTGGCTTTTCCGCCCACGACGCTCGAAGCCTCGCTCATGTGAATGCCGGAGATGGGCAGGCTTGCCGCATAGGGGTCGGGGGGCGCGAGACCCGAGCCTCCGGGATTCGGAGGCGGTCCATGATGTCCCAGGAGCAGAAAAATGCCGAGCGCCAGCAGCACCGCAATCCCTGCAATCACCCATGGGAGCGGAGAGCGCCGCTCGCGGGCCGCATTTTTGTCCGGGCTCAGGAAATCGGGTGTTTGCCCACTTGATGCCATCAGCGCGATTCTACATTGGCCCGCTCGTGGCCGGGGTTCGTCGAAAATGAAGCCTTGTTGACTGAGATGTTAACCTGGAGAAATTTTTTGCTAAAGTTAGAAACTTCTAAGCCGAAAATCTCTCTATAGGGATGTGGGCGGCAGCCTCGGGGAGTGGCACTGAAACGTATCTGATTACGCATTCACTATTAGCAGCATTAGCAGCAAACAAAGAGGGGCCTGGCTATGCAGCACTCACCGAAGGAAGCCGCAATCAATACCGCAAAAGCCAAGTGGCGCGCTTCGGACTACGTGTACCAGGCGGCTACGATCGCGGCTGCGCTGCTTTTGCTGCTGACTGTGGCGGTCGTCTAGGTCACAGCTCGATTGCGTACTGAGCGGACAGCTCCGCATGCCCTGCCTTTGGTTCTTTCGTCAGATTGAAAACCAGCTTTTCCAGTACCAGCCGCTTGTCCGGGGGCTGCGAGCGCAGCTCGAGGTCCGCCCGCGCGATGAGGCGTAATGCCCGCGTGATCTCCCGGCTCGATTGGTAACGCCGAGCCTGGCGGATGAGGTCGTCGGCCGCAAAGGGCGGCATGCGGAAACCCTGCCACAGCGCCTGCCAGATGGCGCGCGAGTCACGCACGTTTTTCTCGAGGATTACCAACATCTGGCGGAAGGTGCGGGCCAGCATGTAGAGATGGCCAATGGCGGCGTCTTCGCCCGCCTCCGAGCTGTTGAGCAGGCCGTGCAGCAGCGCCAGGGCGCGTACGCGGTCGCGGGCGCTGATGGCGTCGGTGAGTTCGTAGAGCGTGCGCTGCTTGGCGCCGAGGACCATGGTCTCCACGTCGCCCAGGGTGATTTTGCCGCGGCCGGTGGCGTAGAGCAGCAGCTTTTCCAATTCTGAAGAGACCAGCATCATGTCGGCGCCGAGCGCGTCCACCAGCTCGCGCGCGGCGTCAGGCTCCAGACGCAGCCCTGCTTCCTGCGCGGCGGCGACGGCCCAGCGCATGGCGTCTTCTTCGCCCACGCGCGCCAGCTCCACCATGCCGCAGTGCTCGCCCAGAGTTTCCGTGAGCCGCTCGTAGCGGTTCTTATCGTCCATGTCCATGCGCCGCGCGTCCGAGGGGATCCGCAGAAAATCGGCGACGAAGAGGACGAGCGCCTGCGGATTGGGCGAGCGGAAGTAGCGATCAAGCGCAGCGAACTCGTCCTTTTTTGCGCCGCGCGTGTAAAGCTGGCGCACGTTGCGCACAAAGATTACCTGGAACGGCGCCATGAGCGAGGGCGTCTGCGCGCGGTCGAGCACCTCGAAGAGGGAAGTGCCGGCGAGGTCGAGATCGGAGAGGCAGAAGTCGCGAAGGTCCGGCGGGACGAAAGCCTTGAGAACGGCGGCGCGGCAACGGTCGAGGAGAAAGATTTCGTCGCCCGCGAGCACGTAGCCGGCCCGGAGCCGTCCCGAGCCTGCGGCGGCCGCTTCGATCTCGGCGATGAATCGGCCGACGGCGGCAAAGCTTCCGCCCAGGCGCGCGCCCGTCAAGACGCGGCCTTTCCGCACATTGGTCCGCACATTGGTCCGCACATGGGGCCGGCTCTCATGCGGCTTCAGGATATCGTTTCGAAGGCGGCGAAGCCAGCTTGGAAAACAGGGCGGGAATCAAAGGATGCGCGGGGGTTCGCTCTTCCTTCGCGCGCGAATGCGGATCATCGCATGGGATGTGCACAGCTAGGACGCCGAGGGTTTGGCTGCCTTGGTTGCCGCGCTTTTCCTGCGCGCGGAGGGAGCGCGCTTCCTGGGAGCTTTTGCAGTCACGGATGCATCCCCCAGAAACGCCGACCAGCGGAGCTCGGGAAGTTGCGGGGCGAGCTGAGCTTTGGCGATGGCCATCTCGGCGACCTGCTCCACGATCCACTCGAAGTTGGCCGGGCCCACCGAATTAAGATCGGCGTCGGGCGCGGGATTCATAAAGTCGATGGCGTAGGGAATTCCGTTCTCCACCGCGAACTCAACCGTGTTGAGGTCGTAGCCCAGGGCGCGGCAGAGAGTGAGCGCGTCCTGCTGCACGCGCTGGAGCAGCTTTTTGTCATAGGCGGGAGGACTCTGCAGGTAGCGCTCGGCGTGGGGACGGCGCGGATCGTAAGGCATGATGTGCACCTTCTCCTGCGCCACCACGTAGCAGCGGAAATACTCCTCGAAGTCGACGGCCTTCTGATACATCATGCAGAGATCGCGCGACTGATCGTAGGCGCGGAAGAACTCCTCGCGGCTGCGGATGTGGTGGACGTCGCGCCAGCCGCCGCCGTTGACCGGCTTCATGAACCCGTGCCCGCCCACGTAGGCAAAGACTGAGTCCCAGTCCAAAGGAAACTCGAGGTTGCGCATGGAGCGGTCGGTGGTGCCTTCGGGGTGCGTCTTGTGCGGCAGGATCACCGTGGGCGGAACGGCCACGCCCAATTTTGCAGCGAGGGTGTAGTTGAAAAATTTGTCGTCGGCCGACCACCAGAAGGGATTGTTGACGACGGTCGTGCCGTTGAGCGCAGCGTGCTTCAGGAACGCGCGGTAGAAGGGGATGTCGTGCGAGATGCGATCGACAATCACCGCGTAGCGCGGCGTCGAAGAAAGCGCGACCGCGCCGGTGCGGACGAATTCAGCCTCGATCCCGGCGACGCTTTTCGCGTTGATGCGCTCCACCAGCGCGCCGGGAAAACTGTTCTCCATGCCGAAAAGGACGCCGATCTTCTTCATGCCGCTGCCCCTCCCGAATCTTGCCGAGGAATCTGCTCAAACGCAGAATCTCACTGCGCAAACAGTGTAAGGCAGCCGATTGGTTTTGCGGGAGATTCGCTATCCGCGCAGCCGGCTCGCCAAGGTGAAATTGCGGATTTGCCCCGCTCCCATCGTCGCTTATGCTACCGCTGCATTCAACCTCCCAATTTCCAAGGGGGTCTCATGTCGAACTATCTCAGTGACTCCAATGCCTTTGAAAAAGCAATCTCTGCGGCGCAGCCAGCTACCGGTCAGCGGAATTGAAGGCGCTGACGAAGGCGGTTGCGGACTACACCCGCGGCGTCACCCTGGCAAAAGATTTTGAAGACGATCGGAAGAAGGATTGCGCATGGCTGGGCGTCGATTTCGAAGGTGACGACGAGGAGTGGGAACCGCCGGCCCTTCCCAAAGCGCGCGAGGTCGTCATCAATCGTCACAAGCCGATCAAAAAGACTGCGAAGTACACCGTGGGATACGGGGGCACCGCTTACGGGGCTGCACAAAAGGGCATGGCCGTTGCCGGCGGGGTGGGACTCAAGGGCGCTCTCCATCTGCGCTTGCGTGCCCGCCAGCACAGCCCTGCGGCGAGAATCGGCGTATAGTCCCCAAGTGGAAAGGGGTGTGCTGCGTAAACGCAAGTGGGCGGGGGGGCGCCATGCGATATCGGGCATTGACCGTATCAAGACAATATGGAAGCGGGGGCGGAAGAATTGCGAACGCCATTGCCCATTGGCTGGGCTGGAAGCTGCTCGACAGCGAGATCATTGCGGCCATTGCGCGGGCCGCGCGTGTGGAGCCGAAGGTGGTGCGCCACTTCGACGAGCGTGGAGAGTCGTGGCTGCGCCGTCTGAATGCAGAGGCGGTTCGCGGCGTGGCCATGGCGTTTGGCGGGCCGGTGGGCGAGGGGGAGCTGTTTGACGCGCACGCCATGGCCGGGCTCACCCGGCGCATCATCGAAGAGGCGTACGAGGCGGGCAATTGCGTGGTTGTGGGGCGGGGAGCGCAGTGCATTCTGGAGCACAAGCGGGATGTGTATCGCGTGTTTGTCTACGCGCCGCTGCGCGAGCGCATTTGCCGGCTGAGGGCGCGCCTCGGGCCGGGAACGGACATCGCTGAGCGCATCCGGGACGTGGACGGGCGCCGGGCCAAATACCTGCTTCAGAACTTCAACAGGAGCTGGTGCGACCTCAGCCTCTACGATCTGATGATCCGCTCAGAGGAAGACGACGAAGCGACCGCGCGCATCATTCTCCAGGCCATGGGCGTCGAGGCGCCGGTGCCGGCCTCAGGCGTGTGCAGGCAGTGAAGCCAGCCTGCGCAACTGCCCCAGGTGGTTCAGGTCGTGGCCGGCCATGGTTTCCACAATGGTTTGAAAGGTAAGCGCGCCGCGCTCGGGGTGAAACGCGGGCCTTGTGGCTGCGGCCGGAAGCGCCTGTTCCAGCAGGCGAAGATTCCATCCGCGCAGCGCAGCAAACACTTCCAGAGCGTGACCGGCGCTGGCGCCACGGTAGGTCCTGGCCCACTTTTCCTGATCGAAGGGCTGGATCGCGGGGTTGTCTTCGGCGAGGGTCTGCCGCAGGCGGAAGCCGAAAACCAACTCGCAGTCGGCAAGATGGCAGACAATCTCCGCCGGGCTCCATTTTCCCGGCGCCGGCGGCGTGCTCAGATTGTCGTCGCCGATGGCCGCCAGCGCTTCAGCCAGCGCGGCAGGAGTCAAAGCCAGCGTCTCCTCGGCGCTGCGGCCATCGAGAAACCTGTCATAGGGATTCAGATTGCTCACGGTGCTGCCTCCTGAGTATTTGCCGCGGATGGGGACCTTAGGGGGAAGTTGTTTGCGCTTCTTGAAGCTGCGCCTGAACGGCGCCACTTGCGGGCACCATTCCCGGCGGGGCAACAGTGTTTAGACGTAATGCTGCGCCATGCGTTGCCAGGTGGGCCAGTCATGGGAATTATAGGAATCCCATACATAGAACCGGTGCGGAATTCCCTTGGAAGCGAGAATGCGGTCGAGGTTCTGGTTCTGGCCCAGGCACTGGTCGTCCCAGCCCGTGGCCAGAACGTAGGAGTTGCGCCGGTAGTGGTCAAAGTACCAGGGATCGGTGAGATTGGGAAGGTAGTGCGTGGGCAGGTTGAAGTAGCAATCGTCGTCGTAGTAGCCGTCGAGGAATCCGGAGAGATCGAAGGCGCCGGACATGGAGAGCATGCCGGTGAAGCGATCGGGATGGCGCAGGGCGATGTTGGCCGCGTGAAAGCCGCCGAAGCTGCAGCCGAGGGCGACGAGATGCGGGTCGGGGTTTTTCTGGCGCGCCAGAGGCAGGACTTCGTGGAGCACGTAGCTCTCGAATTGCACGTGGCGGGCGATGCGCCAGCGCGGGGGAACGCGGCGGTTGTACCAGCTCTCGTTGTCGACTGAGTCCACGCAGTAAAGCTGCGCGTGTCCGCCCTCGATGCGGTCCCCGAGCGCAGAGACCATGCCGCGGTCTTCGAACTCGAAGAAGCGACCGCCCGAAGTGGGAAAGACGATCACCGGCAGGCCGGCGTGGCCGAAGACGAGAAGCTCCATCTCCCGGCCCAGGCGGCTCGAATACCACTTGTGATACTCGCGGTTCATAACGTGCGGTGTGCGGCGAAGGCCGGCAGCCGGAGTGGAGGGCGCGCCGGTTTTCCTGATACTGTAACAGCCTGAGCTTGCGTTCAGGCCAGAAGCGAAGTGGAGAAAGCCGGGCCAACGGTGACCATCGATTCCCAGCCGGACAACGTGGCAAACGATGCGCCGGCAGCCCCGTCCGGCGACGCGCCCGGCGGCGCTGTGCCGGCCGGCAACGCGCCGCTGCACCCGCGCCTGCACCTGCATGGCGATTTTGAGAGCGAGCTCCTTGAGGACGACCGCGAGATTATTGTCTACGTCCCGCCAGGCTACGAAGAGCAACCCGGTCGCGCCTACCCGGTGCTCTACATGCACGACGGGCAGAATCTCTTCGACGGGCGCACCTCGTTCCTGCCCGGCCGCACCTGGGAAGTGCGCGAGCACGCCGATGCGGCCATCCTGGCCGGCGAAGTGGAGCCGCTGGTGATCGTGGGCATTTACAACGGGGGCGACCGGCGGCTGGCCGAGTATACGCCGGAGCGCGACTGGCAGAGGGGCGGCGGCGAGGCGGACCGCTACGGGCTGATGCTGACGCGCGAGCTGATGCCATGGACTGCTCAGCGCTATCGCGTACGCACGGAGCGCGCATCCACGGCGATCGGCGGCTCTTCGCTTGGCGGGCTGGTCACGCTCTACCTGGGACTCAAGTATGCGCAGCATTTCGGCAAGCTGGCGGCGCTTTCGCCCAGCGTCTGGTGGAATCACAAGAACATTCTTCGCTACCTGAGCGAGCGCGCACCGCAGATCCGGGACAAGCCGCGCATCTGGCTGGACGTGGGCGAGGGGGAAGGCCTGCGCACCCTCGAGAACGCCGAGCAGCTCAACGGGAAGCTCATGGACTGCGGCTGGCGGAGCGGCGACGATCTTCACTTTGAACGCGTGGAAGGGGGTACACACGACGAATCAAGCTGGGCCACGCGGGTGCGGCCCATGCTCAGGTTCCTGTTTCCCGCGCCCTAGTCCTTTGAGCGATAGTTATAATGGCCTCCACGTTTTGAGGCGCGGCGGCGGAGTGGGACGGCCGAAGGGGGAATTTTGACAATTCATGCAAGATCGGGTCATGCGAAATCGGGAGCGGAATCGCGGCTCAGCTCGGCCCGCGAGGGGCTGATCGAGGTAAGCCACCGGATCCACGCCCATCCCGAGCTGGGCTTTGAGGAGGAGCAGGCGTCCGCCTGGCTCTGCGATTACCTCGACGCGGCGGGATTCACGGTGGACAAGGGCATCTGCGACCTGCCCACGGCTTTCCACGCCCGGTTTGGCTCCGGGCCGCTGCACGTGGGCATCTGCGCGGAGTACGATTCTCTACCCGATATCGGCCACGCCTGCGGGCACAACATTATTGCCGCGTCGGCACTGGGCGCGGCGGTGGCTGCGGCGGCCGTGGCCGATGAGGTAGGCCTGACCGTGAGCGTGATCGGCACCCCGGCCGAAGAAGTGGGCAACGCCGGAGGCAAGATTCTGCTCGTCGAGAGAGGAGCCTTCGACGGCATACATGCCGCGATGATGGTGCATCCGGCTCCCTTCGACATGCTGCGCGCCAAGATCATCGCCGCATCGATGTTCGACGTGCACTGCACCGGCAAGGCCTCGCATGCCTCGGCGTTTCCCGAACTGGGCGTCAATGCCGCGGACGCGCTGACGATTGCGCAGACGGCGCTGGGGCTGCTTCGCCAGCACATCCGCTCGACAGACAGGATTCATGGCATTGTGACCAACGGCGGGTCGGCGCCCAATGTGATTCCCGCGCAGACGTCGGCGCGGTACATTGTCCGCTCGGAGACCGTGGACCAGTTGGAGGAGCTGCGGCCCAGGGTCTATCGCTGCTTTGAGGCGGGAGCGCTGGCCACCGGCGCCAAGGTGACCATCACCGGCGGCGACAAGCCCTACGCGGAGATGATTCACCACGAAGCCATGGCCGATCTCTACCGGAAGAACTCCGAGGCGCTGGGGCGGCCGTTCCCGCATCTTGGCGAATGGGAGACGCGGCCCACGGGCTCGACGGATATGGGCAACGTCTCGCGCGTGATTCCCTCCATTCATCCCATGATCGGAATCAACTCGCTGCCCGCCGTCAATCACCAGCCGGAGTTCGCGGCGCACTGCGTCAGGCCGGACGCGGACAAGGCGCTTGTGGACGGCGCTCTGGCCATGGCCTGGACGTGCATTGACATGGCGGCCGACCCGGCTGTGCGCCATCAGTTGACGGCGGCGCGGTGAGGGGAGATTGCTCCGGGAATGCCGGAAACCGGGATTTGCCTCGAACGCCAGCTTTCGGCGATACTTAGATGTTGTGTCTTGCACGGGCAGTCGGCCCGGGCCAGAGCTGCGCCGGGTGCGCCCTGTGAGGAACGCGCTGGGCCGGCTCACGAAAAGATCCCAGCCAGTTGAAGGCTTTTAGGAAAGGAACTATACCCGTGGTTATGATTCGCCTGGCGCGCGTTGGCGCCCGCAAGCAGCCTTACTACCGCATCGTGGTCATTGAGAAGGACCGCGCCCGCAACGGCCGTTCGATCGAGGTGGTGGGCACCTACAATCCGCGCACCAGCCCGGCGACGGTGGAGCTGAAGCACGAGCGTGTGGCCTACTGGCGCGGCGTGGGCGCCCAGCTTTCGCCCACAGTGGAGAAGCTGCTCGGCAAAAATCCGGCTTCGGCGCCGGCTCCCGCCCCGGCAGCGGGAGAAACCGCAGCCACGGCCGCCGCCTGAAGGCGAGCGAGCCGCAACCCCGGCCGCGCATTCGAGCGCAATACAATTTGCTGACGGCGGCGGGTTTTTCCTGATACTATTCGCGCACAGCTTCTACGCATCTCCGGGATTGCCAGGTTCTCTCGCGATTCTCTTAAGGCCAGCCGCGCGCTCGGTTTCGCGCTCCGTCCTAGCGCGTAAACTTGAATTCGGCGCTGCAACCGGGCGCCGATTGCGATTCGGATCGGATTCGAGAAAAGGCAGGGAGAGATGCGGCGGATGCCGAAAGAGAGCAGGTCAGGGGCAAGAACATGACCCAGGTGGATATGGTGCAAGTGGAAGAACTGGTTCGCGAGATTGCGCGGGCCTTGGTGGATGAACCGTCGGCCGTCGAAGTGGAGTCCGTGGACCGGGACGAGAATACGATTCTGAAGCTCAGGGTGGCTCCCCAGGACGTGGGTAAAGTGATCGGCAAGCAGGGGCGGACGGCGCGCTCTGTGCGCACCATTCTCGGCGCGGTGAGCATGAAGCTGCACCATCGCTACACGCTGGACATCCTGGAAGAGGATGAAGAGGGCTAGCGCGGCGGGGCGAAGGTCCTCGCGCGCGGCCTCGGTCGCCGTAGGGATGGGCGATGAGCGGGCGTGAGCCGGCCGAGAAAAGGGCCGAGGCGTGGGTCTGGCTGGCGCGGATTCGCCGCCCGCAGGGACGTAAAGGCGAGGTTTTCGCCGAGATTCTCACCGATTTCCCTGAAAAATTTGACTTGCGCCGCCGGCTCTGGCTGGTGGAGGGAGACCGACCGTCTCCAAAGGCGGCTGCACCGCCGGAGTTGCCGAAGCCGGTTGAGCTCACGAACCATTGGCTGCACAAGGGCGGTATCGTCCTGCATTTTGCGGGCGTCGATTCCATCTCTGCTGCCGAGGCGCTCACCGGGCTGGCGGTTGCCATTCCGAAGACTGAGCGCGCCGCTCTTCCGGAAGGCGAGGCCTACATCAGCGACCTGATCGGCTGCGCACTGGTGGACGTGGCGCGCGGCGCACCGGTCCTGGTGGGCGAGATCGAGGGCGTGGACCGCTCGGCCGGCCCCGTGCCGCTGCTGGTCGTGCGCGGCGCGCAAGGCGAAGTTCTCATCCCCTGGGCCAAGGACTATCTGCGCCTTGTCGACACCGAGGCAAAGGTGGTGGAAATGGTCCTTCCCGAGGGACTTGCCGACCTGAATGCAGCGGAGTGAACCTTGTCCCGTGCTCCTCTCGGAGGAGCGCAAACTCGCGCAATGGCAGCCAAAGTCTCCTAAGGCGCGCACAAGGCTTTTTTTCACGCGCGCCGGAGGGTGACAGCGCGTCTATGCTTGGTATGCTCTCCGGCCCGGTTCGCTTCGCCTTCGCTGATTACTTCCACAAGCGATTGGAAGCCATGGGCATGGCTACAATGGGGGTGAGCGGCCGGCAAAGGAACCCGATGAGACAAAATGCCTCGGCAACCGGAACCATGTGCTTGTTCGGCGCCTTCGCCGCAGCGCTCTTGCTGGCCGGCTGCGGGGACTTCTGGCTGAACCCGGCCGGCACTTCGACCGGCACCGGCACCACGACCTCTTCGATCACGCTGACGGCCGCGAGTCCTTCGGTTGCCGCGGGCACAAGCGACGCGCTGACGGCCGTCGTGTCGCCTTCAACGGCCACGGGGACGGTTACCTTTCTAAACAACGGCGCCTCGATCGGCACCGGGACGCTGAGTTCAGGCACAGCGAGCTACACGGCAACCTTTGCGTCTGCGGGCACCGAGACTCTGACCGCCTCGTACAGCGGCGACAGCACCTACGCGCCCAGCACGTCCACCGCGGTTACAGTTACGGTTACGGCGGCAGCCGGCGACGCGTTCGGAAACCTCTTCGTTGCCGCCGGATCTGCCCGCGGAACCAACGTTGTGCTCGACCCGGTGAGCGCCTGGACGGTCCCCGCGAACTCTTATCTCCACAACATTGCAGGCGTGGTGCTCGGCGACGGTACAGAATCGAAATCCGTTCAGAACATCGATAGCGAGGGACACTGCGTGTTTTATTCGGGCTCTATTTACACTTCTGCCGGCGCAACGGACGACAAGGGAGTCTACGAGTTCGATGGCGGAGGCTATCTTGCGCCCGAAGGGACCATTGGACTCGACTGCCATTGAAAAAGGTCAGCTGAAAGCCAGCGCTAAGGCAATTCTCCTTCAGGTATAGCCGTCTTGATTTTCGTGCAAGGTGGCGATTTCTTCCGCCCCAGCGACCTAGACCTGTCGCCGGGGACCCCAGGGAAAATCGCCACTTGAAGGTATCGGTTTCGGTATAGATCAGAAGGAGAATTGCGTTAGTCGAGCGCGAGCGGTTTCCACGCGCCGTGATCCTTGAGCGCGAGTGCAAGCGGCCGCGGCGGGCCTTGGGGCGGCAGGGTGACTTCGATCCACAATTCCTGGCCTTCCATCACCGGAAGAGGGCTCTTCGCGGTATCGGCAATGAAGAAGTCTGCCGGCTGCTCCAGGCGCATCTGATCGCAGCCGCTGCCCGGCTGCGCGGTCACCTGCTGGCCGGCGAAGCTGTCTTCCTGGTCGGGAAGGCGGATGGCGAGGAGCCGGTTGTCTTCCACCTTGAGGGTTGCGTTGAACTGCACCGGCGCGGCGGAACGAATGCCGAATTCGCCCGGAGTGGCCGCTCCGTTCACGTCGCGCGGGAAGCGGGCCTGGCCTGCGCTGGGCAGCGTGCTCCGGCAGCCGTCGACAGCGAGTTGCAGGCTCAGGTAGCGGCCGCGCATAGGCAGCTCGGGATCGTAGGCGAAGGCGCGGGTCCACACGCGCGGGCAGCGCCAGCGCTGGTAAAGGTACTTGGCTGCGATGGATGTGACCAGCACAAGCTGAACCACCAGCACCGCGATGGAGACGGCGGAGAGCGAAAGTTTGCCGATCTTCATGACGCCTCCCGGTTATGCTTGAGCAGCCGGCTGTTGCGGCAAGGCCATGCCGGCCAGTATGCGGCGGCGGGTTCGCTCAAGCGCCCAGCCGCCGGCGAGAAATAAAATGCCCAGGCCGATAAGACCCAGAGAACGGCCCATCTTGCCGAAGACGTCACTGAAGTAAAACCAGACCACCGCGATGGCGAAGCCGATGATGCCGAAGTTCACGAGCAGGCGCGAAGCCAGGCGTGCGCCCCACCAGCAGAGAAAGACCGCGAAGCCGGCCACCAACACGTGCGAGGCGAGATTCGGAGCGCTGTAGGAACTGGTATATGTTTGCCCGTTGCCCAGAGTGTAGCTACTGGTCTCAATCCGGTAACACCACGGCAGCGCGAGGGTGAAGGCAATGGCCGC
>DATJRT010000150.1:0-4229 GCA_035504495.1 Occallatibacter sp. | reverse complement strand
CTGGCGGTGAACGGGCGCGTGGAGCTGGCGGTGCAGACGGGATCGGGAACGATTCACCTGACGCAGGGCGCAAGCGGGCACGTGCACATCTTTGGCCGCGTGCGGTCGAGCTGGGGCGCGGACCAGAGCCAGGTGCAGCAGATTGCAGACCATCCGCCGGTGGAGCAGACCGGCAACATTGTCCAAGTAGGCGGGCAGCATGAGAATTGGCGCAACATCAGCATCGACTACGAAATTGAAGCACCGGCCGATGCGTTTCTTACCGCGCAGTCCGGCTCCGGCAACGTGAACGACGACGGCGTGGGCGCGGACGCGAAGCTGAGCACGGGTTCGGGCGGAATTCATGCCACTGGATTGCAGGGAGAGCCTTCTCTCGATACCGGCTCGGGCAACATTTACGCCGAGCTGACGGGCGGCGGCGACGTACACGCGCAGACGGGATCGGGATCGATTGAGCTGCGTGGCGTGCACGGGGCGCTGAGGGCGGAGACGGGCTCGGGCACTATTAAAGTGGAAGGAACACCGGTGGGACCGTGGAAGCTGAAGACGGGCTCGGGCAGCGTGGAACTCTGGACGGGCGATGCGGCCTTCACGCTCGATGCCGAGACCGGATCGGGCAGCATTCACAGTGACCGCGAGATGCTGACCCAGGGAACTACCGAGCGCCATCATGTGACGGGAAAGATCGGCGGCGGTGGGGCGCTGGTGCGCATCGAGACCGGGTCCGGATCGATACGGATTCACTGACCGGGAGCCCGCGCCGGGAGCCACGCTACGGGATGAGGTAGTAAGGGTTCGGATATTTCACGGAGAACTCCGCCTCGGGTGCGCCTTTCAGGTCGCTCCACTGATCGCCCACATTGAGCACGATCTTGTAACCCTGGGCGGCAATCTGCGCGCGCGCGCCGGATTTGAATTGGATAACGGTTTCCCCCTTCGTGGAAGCGGGGCGCAGGGTCAACTGCTGCCAGATGAATCCCTGGGCGCGGAGGTTGCGCTCGGTGGCGTCGCGTTCGGAGTCGGGACGGCCGGTGATGAAGAAGACGGGAACGCCGAGCCGGGCCGCTTCTTTGTCGAGGCGCAAGGTGCCGGGAATGGCGGGCGCCGCAGCGGTGTCGGCCCAGGCGTCGAAAGCCTGTTTGTTGAACACATAGCCTTCGCGAAGCATCTCCGTATAATTCGAGAGCGAGGTCTCGTCGATGTCGAGCACCACCGCGAGCTTCTCATTGCGCGTGCGCTGCGCGGCGCGGCGGCGCAGGAAAGCAATGGCGCGATCGGCCTGCGTGTCCAGGTCGTGCGCGTAGCAGCCGCATTGGCAGGTGCAGTCGTGGTACTGCTTGAGTTCGCTAACGAGCGCGTCAAAGTTGGGAATGCGCTCGGCGGCCGCGTCGACACTGAAAACTGGGCCGGCGGACCGGGCCTGCGCTTGCGCGGCAAGCCCGTACGGGGCGAAGGCGAGGATGGCCGCGACGGCAAAGAGAATTCTTTTCAAAACCGTTCCTCCGAATCGTAGAGAGCGCGAATTCTGTACAAAGAGAGTTTAAACAAGCCCTGGCAGTTCTCAGGTCACCGGCCATGAGTGAGCCTCGGCTCTCCACAAATCCCGAGAGAGCTCGGCCACTCAGGAATGCTCTAAACCCGCAGCGTCACGATCTCCGGCTTCAGCTCCCCCTCCGCGTTCACTGTGAGCAGTCCCACCGTTACCGGCAGCTCGAACCGCCGCGGCCCGCACGACCCCGGATTGAAATAGAGCACGCCTTTTTTGGTATGAAAATTCGGCACGTGCGTGTGCCCGGAGAGCACTGCCGCAAACTTGGCCGCCGCCGGATCGAGATGCAGCGTCTTCACATCGTGCAGCATATATATGTATCGCCCTTCGATCTCGACCACCTCGGTCTCGGGAAGCCGCGCGCACGCGCCCTCGCGGTCCACATTGCCGCGCACCGCCGTTACCGGAGCAATCTTCGCGAGTTCGCTCAGAATTTCGCTCCTGCCTACGTCGCCCAGGTGCAGAATGCGCTCCACGCCCTTGAGCGCAGGAAGAACTTCAGGCCGCAGCAGGCCATGCGTATCGCTCACCACGCCAATCTTCATCGAGCGCATCACAAAATCGGAAAGCGGACGGACAACGGGGTCATCCTGAGCGAGTCGCCACGGCGACGAGTCGAAGGATCCGCGGTTGAGCCACAAAACTGCGCAGCCTCACAGCCCCAGCTCCAGCCGCGTCCGCGGGTCCAGCTCGTCGCGCAACGCATCGCCTAGGAAATTAAATCCCAGCACCGCGCCGGCGACCGCCATCGCCGGGAACAGCACCAGGTGCGGAGAATCGAACAAATGCAGCCGCGCGTCGTTCAGCATCGCGCCCCAGCTCGCCGCCGGCGCAGGAATCCCCAGCCCCAGAAAGGAGAGCGTGGCCTCGGCCAGAATTACGCCTGCCATGCCGATGGCCGCCTGCACCACCACCGGCTGCACAATGTTGGGCAGAATGTGCCGGAAAAAGATCCGCAATCCGCCCGCGCCCAGCGCCCGCGCCGCCTCCACGTACTCGCGGTCGCGCACCGCCAGCACCTGCGCCCGCACCAGCCGCGCGTAACCGGCCCATCCGCCAATGGCCAGCGCCAGCACCAGGTTCATAAACCCCGGGCCCAGAAACGCCGCAAAGGCAATCGCCAGCAGAATCCCCGGCAGGGCCTGAAAGGTGTTCATCGCAAACGTGGTCAGCGCCGTATCCACCCATCCGCCCAGGTAGCCGGCCACGCCGCCCACGGCCAGTCCCAACGCCAATGAAACCGCCACCACGGTCACGGAAACCGCCAGCGAAGTGCGCGCGCCCCAGAGCAAACGCGCCAGCGTGTCCCGTCCCAGCTCGTCCGTTCCCGCCCAGTGCTGGAGAGAAGGCCCCTGGAGCCGGTGCATGAGGTCGATGGCCGTTGGACTGTAGGGCGCGATCCACGGTGCGGCCAGACCGCACAAGATAAACCCGGCCAGCAGCACCACGCCCGCCGCGGCCAAAGGCTGCCGCCGCGCCCGTTTACCTGCTGCGCGCAATACGCTGGATGGAGGAAAAAGCATCGGCATCCTAAGGATACAGCGACTCGCGCCCCGCGCCGGTGTCTAATCAGGGCATGAGCTTTTTTGCGCGCACATCGCTTTTTATCCTCGCGCTCGCGTTGCCTTGCACGGCTTCGGCCGTAGCCCAGGCGTATCCGCAAGACCAGTCGCTCCCTGACCTGCGTACCGCCGACGAGCAGATCTTCGCGCTTGCCAACCAGGCGCGCGCCCAGGCCGGCGTAGGCCGTCTCGCCTGGGATCCGGCTCTGGCCCAAGCCGCGCTCACTCACTGCCGCCGCATGGCCATGGAAGGTCCCATCGCCCACCGCTATGGCGGCGAGGCCGACGTGAGCGAGCGCGCCGCCGACGCCGGTGCCCACTTCGGCGTGATTGAAGAGAACGTCGCCATCGGTCCCACCGCTGCGGCCATTCACGACGAGTGGATGAACTCGCCCGGCCATCGCCGGAATCTGCTCAGCCCCGATGTCGACCACGTGGGCATCGCCGTTGTCTCCGCGCGCGGCGTGCTCTACGCCGTCGCCGACTACTCCCACGCCGCGCCCGCGCTCTCGCCCTCGCAGGTGGAGGCAAAGGTCGCCTCTCTCATTCGCGTCAGCGGCGTCGCCATTCTTGGCGGCCCTGCACTCGCCCGGGCCGCCTGCGCCACGGACTCCGGCGTGCCCCGCGCGCCCGCCGGCGCCCCGCAGCCGCGCTTCATCATGCGCTGGCAGGATTCCGATCTCGACCGCTTGCCCCAGGCCCTCGTCGATCGCCTCAGCTCCGGCAACTACCGCAGCGCCTCCATCGGCAGTTGTCCCGCGCAAGGCGTTGAAGGCGCATTCACCGCCTATCGCGTCGCCGTCTTGTTGTATTGATCGGAAACAGGCAGCCGCTCATCCGAAGTTCTGGTGTTCCTTCCAGAACTCCGCCCACGGCTTGCGCGGCGGCCCGCAGACAAAAATGTCCGGATGGTCCCGGCTCTCCTCGTTCCGGACGCCCTCCGAGTTGCCGTTGTGGCCGGCCCACCGGCAGCCGGAGAAAATCCTGTTGGCCTGTTCGTCGCTGAGGCCGAGCACGATATACATCGTGGGCGCCGGCGTGGGATAACCGCGCAGCCATTCGGAGTTGGTGGTGCCGATCGGCTCCGGCAGCCCGTAGGCGCGGCCCAGAATTTCGAT
>DATJRT010000149.1:0-7621 GCA_035504495.1 Occallatibacter sp. | reverse complement strand
ACGGAAACTGCCGACAGCCCCTTCACGAACCAGCTCGCGAAAGGCGAAGTGCTCCGGATACCCATCGGCCACATGGAAGGGAATTATTTTTGCGAGCCCGAAGAACTGAAGCGGCTCGAGGCCGAGGACCGCATCGCCTTCCGCTATGCCACGCCCGCGGGTGCGGTCACGCCAGAGGCCAATCCTAACGGCTCGCTCGGGAACATTGCCGGCATTCTGAATGCAGGGCGCAATGTGCTGGGCATGATGCCGCATCCTGACCGCTCCAGCGAGCAGCTGCTGGGTTCGGCCGACGGTTGGAAGGTCTTCGCGTCAATGATCGAGGCGCTGGCGACAATCTGATGGACCCCGTTTCTCGATTGCAAAGGCTGACGGCATGATCGATATTCATCAGCACCTGATCTACGGGGTCGATGACGGAGCCAAAGATCTCGAAGAATCGCTGGCCATGGCGCATGAAGCGGCGGACGAAGGCATCACCCACATCGTCTGCACGCCGCACGCGAACGAGCGCTACCCCTACGACAGCGAGGTCGTGGAAACACGCCTGGCGGAACTGAGCGAGCGTCTCGAAGGCGTGGTCGGCCTGAGCCTGGGCTGCGATTTTCATCTCTCCGCCGACAACATCTTTGCCGCCCTCGCCAATCCCTTGAGCTACTCGATCGACGGCAGGGGCTACCTGCTAGTCGAGTTTCCCAACGTCTCCATAGCGCCCCAGTACGCGGACGCGCTTTTCCGTCTGCAATCGGCCGGATACACGCTGATCGTCACCCATCCCGAGCGCTATCCGGCGGTGCACGCCAATCCCGAGCTCATTGCCGAGTGGCTGCGCGCCGGCTGCCTCATCCAGATCACGGCCTGCTCGCTCTATGGGCGCATGGGGCCAGCGGCCGAGGCTCTCGCCAATGAGCTGCTCGATCGCCGCTGGGTGCATTTTGTGGCCACGGATGCGCACCGGATGAGCTGGCGTCCGCCGCATCTCAGCAAAGCCTACGAGTATATTGGCGCGCGCGGAGGCAAAGAAACTGCGCTGCGGCTTTGCCAGATTAACCCGCTCGCAGCCGTGGAAGGCTCTCCGTTGCCGGAGCAGCCCGAACCCATCGGTCTGTGGGACCATGAGCCGCTTGCTTTCGACGCGCGGCGCTATCCCAGCCGGTCGAAGCCGTCGCGCCCGCAAAAGGATACCCCCAAGGACGGCACAACAAACGACTACGAAGGTTGGCCCGACCCGCCTCGCAGCGGCCTGCGCGGCCTCTGGGACCGGCTAATTGCGCGCTGAACCCGTCCGGCCACACCAGGCCCGCTAAGACAGGCTCAATCCGCCATCGACCCCGAGAATCTGTCCGGTGATGAAATGCGGGCCGGCGGCGAAGAACAGCACCGCCTGCGCCACGTCCGCTGCCGATCCATTGCGCTTCATCGGCGTGCGCGCGGCAAATCGCGCGGCGCTCGTAAGCGCATCTTCGCGCGCCTCACTCTCCATGTCGACCCAGCCGGGCGCCACGCAATTCACGCTTACCTCAGGCGCAAAAGCCTTGGCCATTGCCTGCGTGAGCGAGTGCAGTGCAGCCTTCGACGCGCAGTAGTGGGCGTGCGTGGCCCAGGCGCGCAGCCCTCCCAGCGAGCCGATGTTGACGATGCGCCCCCCGGTCGCGCGCAGATGCGGCAGCGCTTCCCGCGCCACCAGAAACGGTCCGCGGGTATTGGCAGCAAAGACCGCGTCCCAGGCCTCCACGCTCAGGCTCTCCAGCGGCTCGGTTGCAAACACCGCCGCATTGTTTACCAGAACGTCCAGGCGCCCGAAGCTGCCGGCGACGGCCATTACTGCGGCGCGCACCTGATCTTCCGAGCGTACATCGCACTCGATGGCGAGCGCGCCCGCGCCCAGAGCCGCGAGCGCGTCGGCCGTCTGCGCGGCCTCGGCTTTTGAATTGCGATAGGTAATGGAAACGTCGGCGCCGGCTTCGGCGAGGGTGATTGCAATCTGCCGGCCAAGGCGACGCGCCCCGCCCGTCACCAGAACCACCTTGCCGTCGAGCGGTCGATTCGCCATTTCAGCTCACGCCGCGCAGGCTCACTGGTTTTGCGCCTGATTCTGCTTCTGGCTCTGGTTCTGATTCTGGCCTTGCCCAGATTGCGAGCCCGACTGCGAGCCCGACTGGGAATTACCGGAGTTGCCGGAATTGCTGTTCTTTCCACTCTGCGCCGGCGGCGCATTCTTATTCGGGCTGGCCGATTTGTCCGTCGCATTGCCGCTGGAGGCCGTCGCGTTGTGGTTGGTATAAATCGAGTACTGCGCGCCCGGCCGCTTCAGCCGCACCTCCATCGACTCTTCCGGTTTGTCGATCTTGTAATCGCCGCCATAGGTTTGAAAGCCGTTGGCAATCACCTGCAGCCGCACCGTGTCGCCGATCGGGATCACATCGATTACGGCTTTGCCGTCCTCATCGCTCTTCAGCTCCATGTAGCCTTTGTCTTTGTCGCCCTGGATAGGGTGAAAAATGACGGCGGCATTTTCAATCGGCTTGCCGTTGTCGGCTTTGAGCACCGTCACCGAGATGCGCGAAGAGGGCGGCGGAGCCTTATATTTGCGCGTCCAGCGGTTGGGCGGAGGATTCGAGTCGTCCTGCGCACGCAGCCTTGCAACAGGGAAGAGAATCGCAACAAGAGTTAGCAGGAGGGCGCAACCGGGAAGAGAACGGCGAAGCATGGCATCCATTGTAATGCTTTTGGACTTTCGACGATGGCATTCGGCATCCGCGCTTTGCGCGTGTGGGAGATCGGGTTGGGGAAAAGCAGATCCGGCATTGCGATCGTGCTTCCGCTAAGACACCTGACCGACGGCGCAGGAGGCCCGCTCGGCATTGCAGAGTTCTGCATCCATTGGCCACCGGTTGGAATGGAGATTCAGCTGACCTCTAGGCAAAAATGGGGTGGGAGCCACTGGGTTTTCGTTAGACGCAGACAATATGAGTGAGTTATGCTTAAATTATCGCCTGAGCCCTCTTGACAAACCACCTAGAGCTTGTCTATTGTTAGCAATTGGAGGGCTGGAGTGCTAGCAATCGGGGTGCTGGAGCGCCCATGCTGGTTTCTCCGCCAGCCGCTGTGGGGCAAGTCCCGCAATACTCACCCGTTTATCAACCACTCAAATCCCGCGGTTCGTATCCATCCGGTCCGCGCGTGAAGGAGAAGCGAAGCAATGGCAGCAACATCCGTTACCACTACGTTTACACCGCTCCATGACCGGATTCTGGTCCGCCGCGTGGAGGAGACCGAGACCGTTCGCGGCGGGATCATCATTCCCGACAGCGCCAAGGAAAAGCCGCAGGAGGGCCAAGTGATCTCCGTCGGCAAGGGCAAATCCAACGATGAGGGCAAGGTCTTTCCGCTCGATGTGAAGGCGGGCGACCGGATTCTTTTCGGCAAGTACTCCGGCACCGAGATCAAGATCGAGGGCGAGGAATTCCTCATTATGCGCGAGGAAGAAGTCCTCGGCATCGTGAAGAAGTAGCTATTCAGTGGTCAGGGATCAGCGGTCAGGGGTCAGAAACGGCCCGCAACCACGGACTCCATCCTGGCCTAAGGATTCGCACAAGTTGAGCACCGAACTTTGAAAAAACTGATCACTGAACACTGTTCACTGATCACTGGAGAAGACAATGGCAAAGCAAATTCTGCACGGTGAAGATTCCCGTCAGGCGATTCTGCGCGGCGTGAACACGCTGGCAGACGCTGTGAAGGCGACGCTCGGCCCCAAGGGACGCAACGTCGTGATCGAGAAGAAATTCGGTTCGCCCACCATCACCAAGGACGGAGTGACGGTGGCCAAAGAGATCGAGCTGAAGGACCCGCTCGAGAACGTGGGCGCGCAACTGGTGCGCGAAGTGGCTTCAAAGACCAGCGACGTTGCCGGCGACGGCACCACGACCGCCACCGTGCTGGCGCAGTCCATCTTCCGCGAAGGCGTGAAGACGGTTGCGGCCGGCGCCAACCCGACCGCTCTCAAGCGCGGCATTGAGAAGGCCGTCACCGCGGTGATCGGCACGCGCGACAAGGACGGCAAGTGGACCGAGGACGGCGCGCTGGGCAAGATTTCGAAACCCGTGAGCGAGGGCTCCGTGGCCCAGGTGGGCGCGATCTCCGCCAATGGCGATCAGGAGATCGGCGCCATCATTGCCGAGGCCGTGAAGGTTGTGGGCAAGGATGGCGTGATCACCATTGAAGAGTCGAAGACCATGCACACCGGCCTTGAGACTGTGGACGGCATGCAGTTCGACCGCGGCTACCTGAGCCCCTACTTTGTCACCGACGCCGAGCGGCTGGAAGTTGCGCTCGACGATCCCTATATTCTCATCTACGAGAAGAAGATCAGCGCCATGAAGGACCTGCTCCCGCTGCTGGAGCAGGTTGCCCGCGGCGGCAAGCCCCTGCTGATCATTGCCGAAGACGTGGAAGGCGAAGCGCTGGCGACCCTGGTCGTCAACAAGCTGCGCGGTACGCTGAACGTGGCGGCGGTCAAGGCTCCCGGCTTCGGCGATCGCCGCAAGGCCATCCTGGGCGATATCGCCATCCTCACCGGCGGCAAGGCCATCACCGAGGACCTGGGCATCAAGCTGGAAGGCGTGAAGCTCGAGGACCTCGGCAAGGCCAAGCGTGTGACCATTGACAAGGACAACACCACCATCGTCGACGGCGCCGGCAAGGCGAGCGAGATTGAAGGCCGCGTAAAGGAGATCAGGTCTCAAATTGAGAAGACCACCTCCGACTACGACAAGGAGAAGCTGCAGGAGCGGCTGGCCAAGCTGGTGGGCGGCGTGGCCATCATCAAGGTGGGCGCGGCCACGGAGACCGAGCTCAAGGAGAAGAAGGCCCGCGTGGAAGATGCTCTGCACGCCACTCGCGCTGCGGTCGAGGAGGGCATCGTTCCCGGCGGCGGCGTCGCGCTGGTGCGGGCTATCCCGGCTGTCCAGAAACTGATTGCCACGCTCGAAGGCGACGAGAAGACGGGCGCCGGGATCGTTCTTCGCGCGCTTGAGGAGCCGCTGCGCCAGATCGTCGCCAATGCCGGCGAAGAGGGTGCGGTGGTGGTGGCCAAGGTTCTGGAGTCAAAGGAACCGCACTTCGGCTACAACGCGCTCAGCGGGCAGTTCGAAGACCTGGTGAAAGCCGGCGTCATCGATCCCACCAAGGTGACGCGCACGGCGCTGCAAAACGCAGCTTCGATCGCGGCCCTGCTGCTCACCACCGAAGCGCTGGTGGTGGAACTGCCTGAGCCCAAGGCGGCGGCTCCGGCCGGCGGCCACGGCGGCGGCATGGACGGCATGTACTGAGGACTTCGCGCTCGGCGAACCGCGCCTACGGCGCAAAGGCAGATGCAACAACAAGGCCTCCAGCTTCGGCTGGAGGCTTTTTGTTTGGTTGACAAGCCATACGATATTTGTATGATTGGTATAACCAAATATTCGAGAGGAACGCCAGATGGTTCAACCAGCATCCACTAACACCCTCCGGATCGCTGACGGAGTCTGGATCGCCACAGCATTGCTCCATCGCGAGCATCCTGACCGTCCTGACTTCACGGAGTCGGAGATACAAGCCCGCTTTCTCTCCGAAGGTCTGCCGAGGGGCAAAAACCCGGGATCGCTCCCAACCAACATCAATTCGCACTGTGTCGCCAACCGGCCGAGGTCAAGGAAGAAGTCGGATTCCACCAAGGTGCAAGGGGGGCCATACCGAATTCTCTATGAAACGCGATCTGGTTTCAGGAGGTTATATCGGCCTGGAGACGACTTTCATCCAGATCGCGCGCAGCCAAGAGTTCCCTCAAAGACAATTCCTAAAAAGGCTCAGATTCCCGAACGGTATTGGGAGCTGCTCGAATGGTATGAGGCCTGGATCAAACCGGGCAGCACAGTTGTAGCTGTCAAGAACATCGAGGACGATCCACTGTTGCGGCTTCGCGGGTCCGGGCGCCACATCTGGGCCGACGAGCATGCCGACGAATATGTCGAGAACCTGCGGAGAGAAGACTATTGAGCCGAATCTTCTTCGACACCAATATCTTCATTTACCTCTTTGAGGACTATGAGCCGTTCAGCAGCATGGTGGATGCGTGTTGGCGGCGCATGGAGCAGCGCGGTGACAGGCTGGTTTGCTCGGCCATGACCCTCGGAGAGTTGTTGGTCAAGCCGACGAAAATGGGCGCCGCTTCTCTCATCGAACAATACGACCGCACGATTCGCTCTCGCGCCCAGGTGGTCAACTTCGACGCGATAGTCGCCTGGCGCTATGCATCGTTACGCGCGACTCACAAGCTCCGCAATGCCGACGCGATTCAGTTGGCGTGTGCATCGCATTTCGGGGTGGATCTGTTCATCACCAATGACAAGAACCTGCACAAGCTGAATGTCCCGGGCATCGGGTTCATCGCCCCCCTTGAAAAGGTGCCTCTCTAAATCAAGAGGCTCGGGATTCGGCGGCGCGCCTTACACCAGGGGTGGTATGCTTATCCCTCGCCGGGCCCGTCTTTCGCCCGCGCCCCGCGGCCGCCAACCGGAAACGCGTTGCGCCTCACTGACCTTCAAATTATTTTTCCCGGAAGCGCAAGACGCCTGTTACGCACCATAAGAACAGGAGATCGAACATGGCACACCCAGCCTACATTTCCATCAAAGGAACCAAACAAGGGCAATTCAAAGGGGGAGTGGTTTCCCAAAAAGGCAAAAGTAAGGGAGAATTCATCCCCCTCGTCGCTTTTGATTTTGGGGTCGAGTCACCGTTCGACGCCGGTTCCGGATCGGCAACCGGTAAGCGCCAGCACAACCCAGTCACCGTGGTCGTGGAAGCCGGGCCCCTGAGCCAACAACTTCTTCAGGCATTTCGCACCGGCGAGGTCCTAACCGACGTGAGCCTTCAAACCCAGCCGGAGCAGGCGGTCCCGACGGTCCATCTCACCAACTCCACGATCGTGAAATGCGAGCATGCAACTGACTTGCCGCACGGCGTCCATTGCTCGGGCAAGCGGCTCTACTCCGTCGATTTGACTTATCAGAGGATCCGAACGCTGCGGCCATGAAGCCGCGACTGCCTTGCGCGGCCAATTGCCCAGGAGAAACCGCCGCAGGCTCCGAATTATCCCGGAGCGCGCGCACCACTTAGCTGGCGATGGCGATCTTGGCGTGCGCAATGGACGGCGCGCTGGACGGCACCGCCTGCGGGCGCGGCGGCCGCAGCCAGCCCGCGGACAGGTAGGAGCGCGGAATGGCAAACTCGCTCCAGCCGCAGTCGAGACAGACCTGAATGTCGGGCGACGGCGTGAGTGGGGGATGGCTCAAAATTCGCGAGGTGCTGCGATAAAGCCGGATTTCAGCGGGAAAGACGGAGATGGCGTTGGACTGGCACTTCGGGCAAATCATGAATACACCTCGGGGTGTCGGATAAAGGCAACCGAACCACAAATGCAATTACCAGGAAAAGCTTACCTTAGTGGGATTTCCACTTTGTTTTCAACAGTAAAGGGGTGATGCTCAAGTACGAAGGTAATAACTTCCGGTAACTCCGTCCATCACCCGTTTGTGTCATGCGCGTCACGCTGACTGGTACCGTTGGGGAATTTTTC
>DATJRT010000148.1:0-4161 GCA_035504495.1 Occallatibacter sp. | reverse complement strand
GCCAGGTTGATGCCGCCGATGCGATCGCAGGCGGTGGTCATGGCGCGGATTTCGGATTGGTAAGTGTCGGGAGCGAGCTGGCTGAGGCTGAGACGGGAAGCCGTTGCGAATGTGTCGGGCACGGGGAAGATCCTTCGCCTTTATCTTACATTCCGGAAAGAGGATGGAACAGAACTGCCGTGAGCCGGCTCACCGGAGAGTAACCGCCGGTAGGTGTATGGTGCTCACAGAGGCGGGCAAATGCACGAACTCTCCATCGCACTCAGCATCGTGGACGCGGTCTCCGAGTCTGCCGATGCCTATCCTGGGGCGCGGGTGAAGATGGTGCGGCTGCGTGTGGGTGCGTGGAGCGCAGTGGATGAAGATTCGCTCCGGTTCTGCTGGGAAATTGCGACTGAGGGTTCGGTGCTCGCGGATTCGGAGCTGGTGGTGACAGTGCTGCCGGTAGTGGTGCATTGCCCCGCGTGCGACGCCCTGAGCGAGATCGGAAGCTTCGACGGCCTGCGCTGCCCGCGTTGCGGCAAACTGACGGGCGATGTGCGCCAGGGACGCGAGCTCGATATCGAGTCGATCGAAATTGAACAGGGCCAGACTAGCCGGCCGGATGTGCTCGGCAAGATCGGAAGGAATGAGGAGCGGGTATGAGCACGCGCATGGGTACGCGCATTGTTGAGCTGCGGCAGGGAATCCTGAAGAAGAACGACGAGCTCGCCCGCGGGTTGCGCCAGCGCTTCAGCGCCGCGGACGTGCTTGTGCTCAATCTGGTTTCAAGCCCGGGAACGGGTAAGACCTCCTTTCTGGAGATTACGTTGAGGGAACTGCGCGCGCGCGGGGCGCGAGCCGCGGCGCTGGTGGGCGACCTCGAAACCGACAACGACGCCCGGCGTTTGCTGCGCAGCGGCGCGCCCGTGCGGCAGATCAACACGCACGGAATCTGCCACTTGGACGCGGAGATGGTGAGCAGGAATCTGGATGGGTGGGAAGGGATTGCCGGCCGGGACGGCATTTCGCTGGGCGTCTTGGATTATCTCTTCATTGAGAATGTGGGCAACCTGGTTTGCCCCTCGAGCTACGATCTGGGCGAAGGAATTCGCGTGGCCATGCTGAGTGTGACCGAAGGCGAGGACAAGCCGCTCAAATATCCCACTCTGTTTAACTCGGCGGATACCGTCGTGATCACCAAGATCGACCTTGCCGCGGCATGCGAGTTCGACCGCGCCCTGGCGCTCAGCAATCTGCAGGCAATCCGGCCGGGGATTCGCGTCTTTGAAACTTCGGCGAAGACCGGCGCGGGGATAGAGGAATGGCTCAGGTTCCTGACCGGCCAGCGAGCCGGCCAGAAGCCTGGTCAAATTCCGATACCCACAAGCTGAATGCAGTGAGAAAAGAGAAGAGAAGTGCGAGCCGGAGTTTCGATCGGAATTGTGACCGGTACCCGTCGTTCCGGTTCGGATGATCGCCCGGCGCCTGCCTGACGGCTACGAGAGCGTGGTGCTGATTCGCGAAAAGGTATTGTTGATGGCCGAGGCAACGTGGTTCACGCCTCCGACCACAGCCAGCGCGATCAATGTAATCAGCAGCGCGTATTCGACCAGATCCTGGCCTTCCTCGTGCTGTAACAGTTCCTGGATTTTCAAATAGGCTTTAGCAAATGGGTTTTTCAAAGCTCTGCTCCGAAGTTGGGATTTTGGTGCGAACTGCCAACTAACAATTTTGAGTATCCGGCGCGGAGGAGCCGCGGGCCATTACCCGAAGGTGTAAGTTGCGGAGACTTCAGTGGTTACGGGTAATGATCCAATGGTTGAAACGGCTATGACCCGGTCTAAATCATGCAAAAACAAGCGCTCAGCCGCCCCCTCGCCGCGTCGCCGGGAGTGGTGAGCCTTCAGTACGGGTACCTTGGTGTATCGAAGCGCCGGGAATTGCGGAAAAGTGGACCGATCAACACCCCGAAGAAAAACCCGGCAATGTGCGCAACGTAAGCCACGCCACCGGTTTGCACGTTGGCGACCACGCCGAAATCGAAGAGCTGGATGAGAAACCAGAAACCGATTAGCAGCGCGGCAGGGATGTTAATGCCGATGAAGATAAAGGGGAAGAGCACGGTGCGGATGCGATCGCGGGGATAGGTTACGATAAATGCGCCCATCACGGCGGCGATGGCGCCGCTCGCGCCCAGGCACGGCACGTGGGAATGGGGATTGGCCACCACCTGCCCCAGCATGGCCGCCAGGCCACCGAAAAGATAAAAGAACAGATAGCGCCCGTGGCCCATCGCGTCCTCAATCTCCGGACCGAAGGCCCAGAGAAAGACCATGTTGCCGATGATGTGCATCCAGCTTGCATGCATGAACATGCTGGTGAAAAGGGTCACGATGCGATGACCGTGCACGATGCGCACAGGAATGGCCGACCAGGCGCGAACAAAGGCGTTGCCGCCTGCAAGCTCTTCGAGGAAGACGAAACCGTTGACGGCAATGATAAGCAGCGTGACAGCCGCGGTCCTGCGCGTGCGGCGCGACGCGTCGCCCAGCGGGATAAGGCCGCCCATTTACATGCCGCCCTTGCCCAGCAGGATTCCGATGCCGTAGGTAACGGCGCCCTCGAGCGCGCCCACCACCGTCATTTCCAGGCCAGAGGACCACCAGGAGCGCACGGTGATGAGGCTCTTGGCCGCGCCCACGGCAAAGTGGGCGGTGAGCGAGACGATCCCGGCCGTAATCACGGCCGGCAGCCCCTGCATGAAGAAGAACGGGATTACCGGAATGATCGCACCTACAGCGGTCGAAAGCGCGCCGGAGCTGGCGGAGACAAGCGGGTTCGCCAGCGCCTCTTCGCTCGAGCCCAGCCGTTCGCTGGTGAGCGCGCGCAGCAGTTGCTCCGGATCGCTGGCGATGTGGCTCACCATGTGGATCGCGTCTTCTTCCGGGAGCCCCTTGACCTGGTAGTAGAGCGAAAGCAGCTCGCGCGCCTCCGGGCCGTTGTTGGCAATGGCTTCGCGCTCGCGGGCCACCTCCGCCATGTAGATTTCGCGCTCGCTCTTGGCGGCCAAATACGCCCCCGAACCCATGGAAAGCGCCGAGGCGATCATGCCCGAAAGCCCCGCCAGCAAAACGTAGTGGCTGGTCTGCGCCGGGTCGCCCAGGGTTGCGCCGGAGACGCCGGAGACGATGCCGAAGATGGCGCCCAGGCCGTCGTTGACGCCGTAAATGGCATCGCCGATCCAGGAGCCCGGCTGCTTGCGCCCCTGGTCGCGCTTGGCCAGCATCTCCGCGAGTACGGCTCTGGGATCGATTTTTGCTGTGCCTGCAGGAGCGGTATAATGGCCGCGGATCAGTGAGCCGAGCTCCCGGTAGTGATCTTTTTCGTCCTGAATGACGTGCTCGAAGATGGCGATCGAGCCTTCGTCGCCCAGCAACTTCAATTGCTCGCCGTAGTTGGCAATGTGACGGCTCTCTTCGATCTCCAGCCGGCGCAGCGCCATGCCCATGCCGCCGGCGCGGCTGGCCAGCGAGTCGGCCTCGCCGCCGGGGCCGCCGCTGTACACCGGTTCCTCGCCGCCCAGCTCCTTGATGCGCTCCGCCCACAGCGCGGCGTGCTCCAGCTCCGCCTGCGCCAGGTGGCGCAGCACCTGCGCGCGCATCGGATCGGCGTCCCGGTCGGCGAGCGCCTGGTAGGTGTAATAACCCTCCATCTCCGCCTGCCAGTTGCCCTCAAGCGCGGCCAGAATCTTCTTTACCCTCGCGGCGCTCGTGATTGCAATGGGCATTGCCGGATCCCTCGCTTTCCCATGAGCATAGCGGAAATCGCGGCTGTTCGGGTAGAGCCGTCTGCGCGGCGGGATGGGCGGGGCGAACTCCTCCGCGGGCGGAAGGCTGATTGCCGTATAGTATTGTGGGCGCACGAAGCCCGGTTTTTCAGGGTGGAATGGCGATGCGGTTCGTGGAGAGCGCCCGCAACGCGCAGGCGCCGCCTTTTTCAGCTTGGGGAAAGAGTCCTGCGAGCAGGCAGTAACGCAAGCGGGAAACGGGGAATTTCGATCTATGGCGACAGAAATCAGACCGTCAGATTCGGGGCACTCCGGCGCGCTCACGTCGCCGGGTTACGTGGTCCCGTTCATTACCGTCACCGCGCTGTTCTTCATCTTCGGGTTCATCACCA
>DATJRT010000147.1:0-16345 GCA_035504495.1 Occallatibacter sp. | reverse complement strand
GTGGCCGGATCGTTCTTCCAGCCCACGACGCGATTGTTCTCAAAGAAGACGCGCGAGCCGCCGTAGCCGAAGGTTTTCTCAGAAAAAAGCGTGGGCGTGCCCTGCACCACCAGGACCTCGTTCTTGGTTGAGCCCAGTTTGAACGAGGCCAGGTCGGGATCGACGGGCGCGTCGGGCCAGAGCTTCACCCGGATCGGCGCCGAGGCCGCGATGTTCCAGCCGCTGAGCTTGCCGCTGGTGAAGTCGAGCTCGGAAGCGCCGTACGCGAGCTTGCTGCCGGTCGAAGACGTGGGCGCGCCGAGCACCGCGATCACCTCGTCCCGGGTGAGGCCCGACGTGATGTAGGGTTGCAGGCTGACCACGGCTGCGTGCGAGGCCCCCGGCTCGCGCCGGTGCAGGCTCTGCGGAATGGACTGGCCATCACCGCTCTGCGCGTTTACCTGTTGCGGATCGGCCTGCTGCGAGCCTGGGTCTTCCGCCGCTGCTACGGGCGCAGGATCGCTCTTTTGCGGAATGAGCCCGTGCAGATGCTGCCTGGCCTGACTCCAGATGGCTTCGGTGGACTGGCTCGCATTGGCGATCACGTGCGCGCGCATCTCGCCGTAGATTCTTCCCGTGGTGGGATCCGAGGCAAAAAACGAATCCGTTGCCATGAGAAAGACGCCGGCCGCGAGCACCCCGCACGCGAGCAGGCCGAACTTGAGCAGAGCGGCTGCGGGGAAACGGGAGCGCGAACGAACGCGTGTTCGCGGCTGCACAGGCTGTGCGGCCGGCCGCGCGCGCCGCCGCGTTTCTGTCCGGCCCTCCGGCGAAGTGAGAAAGAGGTAAGCCGCATTGAGCGCCTTGAGCCTGGCTTCGGCTGTTTCCCTGAGCGTTTTGTCGGACTGAAACCGGTCAGGGTGCCACACCTTCACCAGTATCCGGTAAGCATCGCGAATCTGCTTCTCGTTGGCCTGCGCATCCAGATCGAGCGCCTGCAGGGCGGCGCAACGCGCGCAGGGCTTGCCCGCGTATTCAGCCTCGCGTCCGCAGGAACAGGTGTGCATGGCGATAATTCGCTTGATTATAGGAAGAAATCGCCGGCCGCGCCCTCACCGAAAGGTGCTATCCACGACGTTCGCCAGTAACCTCAAGAGAAAAAGAAACGATAAAATCAAAGCTGGATGGCCTTTACGGAACAATACGATGTGGCCGTAGTGGGCGCGGGCCACGCGGGGTGCGAGGCCGCGATGGCGGCGGCGCGCATGGGCCTGAAGACCGCATTGATCACCATGAACCTCGATCTGATTGCGCAGATGAGCTGCAATCCGGCCATCGGCGGCGTGGCCAAGGGGCATCTTGTTCGGGAAGTCGATGCACTGGGTGGAATCATGGGCGAGGTGGCCGACGCGGTGGGCATCCAGTTCCGGCTGCTCAATGCCTCGCGTGGTCCCGCGGTCTGGAGCCCGCGCGCGCAATGCGACAAGCAGCTTTACCGCGTGAAGATGCGCGAGGTGCTGGAGAGCCAGCCGGGGTTGCACATTCGCCAAGCGGAGGTGGTGAACCTCGTCTTCGCAGAGCAGGGAGCGAGGGAGCAAGGGGGCGAGGGAACGGAGAACAGGGATCATGGATCAGGGGCCAGGGGTCAGCGCCGGCGCGTGCTGGGATTGAAGCTGCGCGACGGACGCAACCTGCTGGCCGGCGCGACGATCATTACCACAGGCACGTTTCTGAACGGCCTGATTCACTGCGGCGAAGAGCAATATCCTGCCGGCAGAAGCGGCGAGCCGGCCAGCGTGCTTCTGGGCGAGGCGCTGCGCGCGCTGGGCCTTCGAACATGCAGGTTGAAGACGGGGACGCCGCCGCGCCTCGACGGCCGGACCATTCACTGGGAGCGCTTCGAGGAGCAGCCCGGTGACGCGGAGCCGACGCCCTTCAGCTTCCGCACGAAGAGAATCGCACAGCCGCAGGTGAGCTGCCACATTGCCTTCACCACGCCGGACACGCTGCGCCTGATCCGCGAAAACGTGCACCGCTCGGCCATGTACTCGGGGCGCATCGAGGGAATTGGCCCGCGCTATTGCCCGTCGATCGAAGACAAGATCGTCAAGTTTCCGGACAAGACGCAGCACCAGTTTTTCCTCGAGCCGGAAGGGCTGAACACGCACGAAGTCTATGTGAACGGCATGTCCACCTCGCTGCCGATGGAGGTGCAGTGGCAGATCGTGCATTCGATTCCGGGCCTGGAAGACGCGGAGATGCTGCGGCCGGGCTACGCCATCGAGTACGACAGCGTGGACGCGACCGAGCTCGACCGCGCGCTGCGGGTGAAATCGATGGAGGGGCTGTATCTTGCCGGCCAGATCAACGGGACCAGCGGCTATGAAGAGGCCGCGTGCCAGGGCATCATGGCGGGCATCAACGCCGCGCTGTGGCTCAAGGGCGAGACGCCCTTCACCATGGACCGCAGCGAGGGCTACACCGGCATCCTTATCGACGATTTGATTTCTAAAGGAACGAACGAGCCCTACCGCATGTTCACATCGCGCGCCGAATTCCGGCTGCATCTGCGCATCGACAACGCCGACCGGCGGCTGACGCCGCATGGGCGCAGGCTGGGATTGATCAACGACGGGGCATGGGCTGAGTACGAGCAGAAGCAGGCGCGCATGGCTGCGCTGGAACGGCTGCTCACCTCGGGAAGAGTCGATTCCCAAAAACTGCGCGCCGCGGGATTTGCCGATCTGCCCGCGACGGCGGGGCTGACATGGGCGCAGCTGCTCAAGCGGCCCGAGGTGACGATCGAGCCGGTGCTCAGGGCCTTGCGTGACGATCTTCAGCGCGATCCGCTGCTGGACCGCTTTGCGACCTTCCTGACCGCAGATCCTTCGACTGCGCGAGCCGCAACCATTGCGGGTCGCTCCGCTCAGGATGACAGCGTCGTGAGCGGCCCATCTCGCGACCGGGCCCCCGAGCGGGGAAGGGATGTACTTGTGGGAGATCGCGCGGGCGCTTCGATTGAACGCCCCGCCTTGCGCAACGAAGCGCGGGCCGTGGAAACCGAGTTCAAGTTCGCCGGCTACCTTGAGCAGCAGAAAAAATCGATTGAGAAGCTGAAAGCCGCAGAAGGCGTGCAGATTCCCGAGTGGCTCGAGTACGGCGCCATCAGCGGGCTCTCGCGGGAGATGCGCGAGAAGCTCGAGCGCGTGCGGCCCGGCACCATCGGCCAGGCCAGCCGCATTCCCGGCGTGACGCCGGCCGCGCTGAGCCTGGTGCACGTGTCGATACGCCTTCAGGCTGCTCGCCGCCTGGAGGGGGCGCGGCGTGCGGGAGATCCGACCGGCTCCGGCCGCACACCCGCCGTGGCCTCAGTTCATCCATTGCGATGATGCCGATGCTCTCTCGAAGAACGAGGACAACCTTCACACCGGTTCTGTTCTCCAAGGCAAGAAGCAAGGCTTCGATCCTGCCTTGGGCTGGATGAACCATTGCGCGGAGATCATCATTAAAGCCGCGCCAAATGTTTGGCTTTTCCACTTTTGGAGAGTTGATGGCATCCCTCGCCCGGCCAATCTGCGCATTGGCAAAAAAATTTGCATTCCGCTACACGCAGCTCGGCGTGCCCGATTATCCCTATATTGTTGAGCCTATCGAACTGGCGACCATTGTGAGCGAGCTTGATCGCGTGAAAGATTTGCGCGGCGCCATCCTCGAAGTGGGCGTGGCGTGGGGCCAGACCACACGCTTTGTCTGCGAGCACCTGGCCGCCAGCGGGCGCAGCTCCGAGCAGTATTACGCCATCGATACGTTCGATTCCTTTTGCACGAAAGATGTCGAATTCGAAGTGAACCGTCGCGGCAAAACGCGCGAGGAGGTTTCCGGGTTCGGCTATCTCGATTTTGAGGTGTGAAAACGGAATTTTCGGAACTTCAAATTCCTGACCGCGGTGAAGGCCGATTGCTCCGCGTTCGATTACGCGCGCATCGCGCCGATAAAGCTCGCGTTTCTCGATGTGGATTTATACTTGGCGACGCGGAGCGCGCTCAAGAAGATCTTCCCCCTCCTGACAGAAGGCGGTGTGATCCTGGTGGACGATGTGATGGAGCCGTCGCGATGGGATGGCGCCAACCAGGCCTACAACGAGTTCTGCGAGCAGTCCGGGTTGCCGGTCCAGCGCATCGGCAACAAGATGGGCTTGATCAGGAAATAATGGGAATCGCTGCGGTTATCCTAGAGCGGCTCCGCCTTGCGTTCCGCACGCCGTACGCGCACTCGACAAGGCGCAGCCGCGGCACACGCGGCTACTGATCGCTACTTTTGTCGCCCTTGGAGAAAAAGGGAATGTGAAACGGCTCTTCCGCCGTGGACTGCTGCGGTTTCTTCGACTTCAGGCCTGCATCTTCGCGCAGCGGCGTACGCTGCGAGTTGATGCACAGCCAGCCGCCACGCACGCGCTCAAACACATGCGTGAACACCCCTTTTTCATCCATCTGCGACGAGTTCACCTTGTGGTGCAGCTCGTAGGTGCCATTGGCGATGGCCACGTCACCCAGCATGCGCACGGTCACCACCTTCTGGGTAAGGTTGAAGGTTTTGTCGTCGCTGCTGACGGCTTGAGCCACTTGCTGATTGCGCGTGGTTATGTTGCCCGTAGAGGAAACATCGAGGAGAAAGGGCGAGAGCACCAGCTCCAGCCCGTACTGGTCGCGGCGATTCTCGGCGTCGGACCATGCGTCTTCGATCTTTTGAAATTGTGCGATGGTCGCCGACTGCGTGGAAGTGGCTCCCGCCGCGGGCACAGCCGCATCGGGACCCTGCGCCTGGGCGGCGAGAGCGCAACATGCGAGCAAAACCACAGAAAGAGAGGTAATGATGCGATTCATAGAAGGTGAAAGCTCCTGCCCGATGAGATTGACATCGATTCTCCCGTGGAAGAAGCCCAGAAGATGATGATAGCTCTTGGACGGAAGATTATGGCGGGAAGGGAGCAGGAAAAATGAAAAGCCCGCCTAGGCAAGCATTTGCAGGCGCTCGGGCTCGCGGATGGTTATCAGGGAGTCCTGAATGGCGATCCATCCGTCCCTGCGGAACTGGCCCAGCGTGCGGGTAACGGTTTCCCGCGTGGTTGAGGTCATGGAGGCCATCTCTTCGTGCGTGAGCAGAAGCGGAAAGCGGTATGCCCCGCCGGGCATCTGCTCGCCGATCTGGTGCGCCAGGTCCATCAGCAGCCGTCCGAGGCGCGTGGCCACCGTTTCTGAGAGCGCCAGGCGGCAGGCATCCTGCAGGGCAAAGCGGTACTCCTGGCAGATGCACTGCACGGCGCGCATCTGCGCCTCTTTATGGCTGCGCAGGAAGATGAGAAAGCGTTCGCGTTCCACCGGCCGCAATTGCGCGGGCGTGAGCGATTCCGCCGAGACTTCATAAACGCCATGCGCAAGCACCGCGTACAGGCCAAGGATCGAGCCTGGCCCGGCCACGCGCACAATCATTTGCCGGTCGTCGGCAGGGCCGGTGGCCAGCTTGATGTATCCGCTGCAGACCAGGTAGAGGCAACGCGCGTCTTCGCCTTGCGTGAAGAGCGCGGCCTGCGCAGGAAGGAGAATGTTGCTGCTGGCCAGCTCCAGGTCTGCAAGCACCTCCGCGCCGAGCGAGCAGAACCACCCGGGACGACGATTGGCGCAGGCCGCGCAGCCGGGCGGAGCCTGCCGCGCCGCGCGCTTTTCCGGTGCGTGGATTACTTCCGGGATCTGTTGTTCCGCCATCGTCTTGCCTGATTCGCTCTCGAGACGGCGCCTGGAACCAGCAGGCTTCGCGCGCCCTGCCACCCCTGCCCCTTGCGGCGTCCTCGATTCCCGGATTCCCTCGAATGAAAGGTTTTGCCTGCCATGATTCTGCGTCAGGGAGTGAATGCGCGCTGTGATGAGGCGCACACCGCAGCGATCCGGCCTGGCCGGCTTGTCTGCGGCTGGTGCAGAACAGCCGCTGTAAACAGAATCCGCACATTTTTTCTGTGACGCGATTCCGGGGCGCGGCGTTGAAAAGCGGCGTAAATCACTTTGGGAAAAGCAATTCAAACTGGGACGATAGTCGATTTCCCCTGTGACAGGCGTCACGGTCTACGCGCTTCAGAACACGTAATCTTTTGCTCATGGGTGATGCTCCGCACCAAACGCGGCATCCGCGACAAGTGATCCAGCAAGCTACTTTCTGCTGAAGGCTTCATGTAACAAGCGTCGATTGAAGTCGAACGAAGCCGGCTGGTGCAGTTGCTCCCGGAAAGCGGCAAAGAGAGCATCCGAGGCGGTAAGTCTCATGGATATAGAAAGGCCTGTCACGCAATCGGCCATCAATGCAGCCCCGGGCAGGCGGCCGGGTCTCGGAGCCTGCTGGATTCTGCTGCTGGGCGCGAGTCTTCTGTGCGCCACCGCACTGGCCGCTCCAGCTCCCAAGGACAAGGGCACAGCGCCGGCGGCCAAAGATGCCCCTGCGTCCGACTACGTCGGAGCCGAGGTCTGCGCCACCTGTCACGACGCAGAGGCCAAGGGCTTCGCCAGCAATCCGCACAGCAAGATGGTGCTGATGAACGGCAGCAACGGCGTCACCTGCGAAAACTGCCATGGGCCGGGACGGGCGCATGTCGAGGGCGGCGGCGACGTGACCAAGATCTTCAATCCCGGCAAGGGCGCGGCGAAGCAGGTGGACCAGACCTGCCTGGGTTGCCATGCGGGCGCGCATCCCGACTTCGAGCGCTCTCCTCATGCCAAGGCCGGCGTCGGTTGCACCAGCTGCCATAGCGTCCACCACAGCGAAGAGCCCGCAAAGCTGCTGAAGGCTTCTGAGCCTACGCTCTGCTTCCAGTGCCATGGGGACGTGAAGCCCGCGTTCGATATGCCCTTTCACCATCCGGTGAACGAGGGTGTGGTGCAGTGCAACGACTGCCACGACGTGCACGGGACTTTCGGCGAGAACAACCTCAGGTCAACCGCCGACCAGAACCGGATTTGCACCAAGTGCCACATGGAAACGCGCGGACCGTTTGTGTACGAGCATGCTCCGGTGAAGGCGGAAGGATGCATGGGTTGCCACAGCCCGCACGGCTCGCAGAACCCGCGGATGCTGAACATGGCGAGCATCAATACGCTCTGCAACCAGTGCCATAGCCGGGTGGCGAACGCGACCGTTCACGGGATGGGCGCGGGATCGGACGAACTCGCGCCGTGTACGAGCTGCCACACCTATATTCACGGCTCAAACATCAATGCGGCGTTTCTCCGGTAGAGCGATGGATCCTGCGGCGCCTTCCGGGGTCCATCGGGGGACCTGGTTCCGAACCAATACCAAGGACCAGGCCGGTTCGGATTTCGACACGAGTAAGTTTTTGCAAGCGAGGCTTCCTATGAACGGTTCAGGCTGGTTTTCTCTCACTCCCGCAACCAAAAAGCGCATTGCCGGGAGCATTGGAACCGCCATTTTATTCACGATGGCGGGCATCGCTGTCGCCCAATCCCAGGCGCCGGGGACGCAGACTCCGGCAGCCGAGGCTGCGCCGCCGGTTGCGCCCGCGGGGTATTCGGTACATGAGAGCGTGGACCTGGGCGGGCACATGGTTGGCCTCTCCGGCAGCGGAGCGATGTACGACACGATGGTCAATATGCAATCAGGGCCGCGCATACTGGGCGAGACCTTCGAGTTGCGCGCGCTCGCGGGCAACAAGCATCCGCTCCTCGACGATCTCTCGGCCTTCACCAATGGGTTCGGCGGCGATCCCGATAACTTCGCCAAGCTCGATTTCTCGAAAGGCAAGATCTACGAGTTCTCAGGGATGTTCCGCCGCGACCGCCAGTACTTCAACTACGACCTCCTGGGCAACCCGAACATTCCTTCAGGCGAGTCGATTGCCGAGTCTCCGTCGGGCTCGTATCCGTGGGCGCAGGTCGACCAGTCGCCGTTCCTGTTCAACACGGTGCGCCGCATGACGGACACGCGCCTCACGCTATTCCCGCTGTCAAGGGTTACATTGCGGGCGGGGTATGCGCAGAATATCTTCGAGGGGCCGAGCCTGACTCCCAGCGGCTACCAGGTCGCCAGCTCCTACGACATTCTCTTGCAAGAGATGCAGCGCAACAGCACCGACGATTTTACGGGCGGCATCGACTGGAAGCCGGTGGCAGCCACCAAGCTGACCTTTGAAGAGGAAATCGACCACTACAAGGAAAACTCCTACTTCGTGATGGATCCAAGCTACTTCAACGTGCAGGAGGCGGACGGAACGCCGGTGGCGCTACTTGCCGACTACGATGCCCTGACGCCCTACACCAGCAGCTCCTGCAACGCGAACAGCACAGGCACCACCCCGATGCTCTCGGCTCCGAATACTACGGGCGGCCTGCCGGTCATCAATCCGGCCTGCGCCGTGCTGTCCAGCTACTCGCGGACCGCGCCGACCCGCATCCTTTATCCGACCGAGATATTCCGGCTGCAGAGCACCAGCATCAGGAACGTCTCGATGAACGGCGACGTTCGCTATACCAATGCCAACATGAGCCTGCCCAGCTACTACGACAGCTTCGAGGGCTTGAGCAAGACCACGCGTGAGCTGATCTACACGGCGACGGCAAGCGCCAAGCGGGAAGTGATGGCGGCCGACTACGGCATCGTCTGGCAGGTGGCGAGGACTTTCGCCTTGGAAGATCAGTTCACTTACTCGAACGTCCAGCAGCCTGGAACCACGACGATGACGAGCCTGACCACCGTGGCGACGCCGGCGACTGCAGGCAACGAGACCATCAACAACCCCACGCTGACCACGACCGTGGTGAACGCGCCGACAACTCCGGCGACCGGCACCTTTGAAGGCAGCGGCACGATTGGAACCCCCTACCCCGCCTACTTTGGCCAGAAGAGAGTAAACAACGACTTCACGCTTTCCTGGGACGCGACGCCGCGCACCACGTTTTCCCTCACCTATCGCTACAGCACGCATGTGATCGCGGAAAACGCGTATAGCCCCGCTACTCCTACTGCGCCTGTCGATCCGGGCGGCAATCCTGGGAACGTTCCGATACCCGTCAACGCGACGACTGACGGGACCGTCACCATCAATGAAACCGGCGGGATCTTCCATGCCGCCGTGCGTCCCAGCGAGAACTGGAACATCAACGGCAGCATCGAGATGCTCTCGAGCGACAACGCCTTTACCCCGATGACGCCGCGGCAGACCAAGCAGTATCGGATCCACACCCTGTACAGGCCCAAGTCCTGGGCAGTGATCTCGGGAGCGTTCAACGACGTTGAACATCACAACAACACCGACAACGATCAGGCCGCCGTAATCGCAGGCGACGTTGCCTACGCCGGCCCGCTCGATCACGTGGACTACAACCGCGTCGTGAGCCTCGATGCGGAGCTGATTCCGAACGATCGCTACGGCATCGACTTCAATTACGTCTACAGCGACGTATACATGGCGGACAACATCTGCTATCTCGGCGGCGCCTCGGCTGCATTGCCTATTGAAGCCGCGACCGCCAGCGGTACGGCATGCCCTGCTCTGGCCGCAAACCGTGGAGGAACCTACGACTTTGGGCCTGCCCTGGACTTCATGCATGCTCCCACGCAATCCGGGTCCGTGGCCCTCACTCTATCGCCGGTAAAGAGAGTTAAGGCAAACCTCGGCTACAACGTCAACTCCACGAATGGCAGCCGCTTCTACAACGATCCGCGCGATGTGGCCGGTTCGCTGGTGTCCACTTATCAGTCGCCCTTTGTGAAGTTCGCGTGGACCTCGGGTCCCGGACTGACGTGGAAGGCTGAATACAACTTTTATGGTTACGGAGAGGGCGGACCGTCCGGCGCACCGGATTGCGCCGCTTCCGGACCGACTCCGACGGCTCCGTCGGTCGTGCTTTCCTGTAGCAACTCGGCGTCCCTGAACGGGGCGCAGACGGGACTTACGATTTCGCCAGCCGGCGAGACGGCGCCGCGCAACTACCACGCAAACATGGTGACGCTTGCCGTGCATTACGAGTTCTGATCGCACTGCCGGCGCGCGGCCAAACGGAGACGGCCAAGGAGAAGAATGGAGGCTGCGAATGAGAACGGCAAGACGCATTGCGCTTGTGATAGCGATGGCGGCTGTGGCCGTGGCGGCCGCTGCTGCGCAGGACGCGGGAGCGGGCATTTACAAGGCCAAGTGCCAAAACTGTCATGGCTCCGACGGGATGGCCGGCTCGGGGGTGGGGAAGATCATGAAGGTCAAGCCAGTGACGGACCCGGCGGTCAAATCGATGAGCGAGGCGCAGATGACGGCGGCGGTGCGCAATGGCCTGGGCAAGATGCAGCCATATAAGGACAGCCTGACCGATGCGCAGATCAAGGCTGCGGTCGAGTATTTCCGCGCCTTCATCCGATAAGCGTTAAGGTCCTGCAAGCCGTCATGGGGCGAGTATGCATGGGTCGGGGTTAAGATGGCTGCAAGCCCCGACGTTTGAAGACCGGTTTCGAAGGCAGCACGCCTACGCCTTGGAATGGAAACGGGAAAAGAAACTTCTCCGCGGGGACTTTCGCGCCCGCGGGGAGAAAATAGAAAAAGGAGTTTCGCAATGACGAATGCGTTGCGTTCAGCGGTGGTGCTGGCCGCTCTTGTTTCGCTGGCCGGCACAATGAGCTTCGCCCAGTCAGGGGAAGCGCTCTACAAATCCAAATGCCAAAGCTGCCATGGCACCGCCGGCACGCCGAATCCGGGAATCGCCAAGATGCTGGGTGTCAAGCCCACCTCCGACCCGGAGATGCAGAGGCTCACGCTCGACCAGGTGGAGGCCACGGTGAAAAACGGCAAGGGCAAGATGCATCCCATCGCCGGGCTCAGCGATGCGCAGACCAAGGATGTGGCTGCTTACTTCAAGACCTTGAAGTAAGCAGTAAGAACGCTGCCAGCAATTGAAACGGCCCGCTGATCCCCGGCGGGCTATCTTCGCCTGAAGGGATGGGGGAAGTGTCGCTCTTCGAAAAGTTCCGTGAAAGTTGGGTGCGGCCGGCGCTGTTTTTCGGCAACAACCCCATCAGCCTGGCCGGCGGAGCCATCACCAGCGCCTCCGGCGTGACCATGATCGGTTATTGGCTGGAGGAGCTCTTCGGCCATCCCAATGCCAACCCCTATCTCGGCATCATCTTCTTCCTCATCCTGCCGGCGCTGTTCATCTTCGGCCTGGCGCTGATTCCCGTGGGCGTGTTTCTGCGCCGCAGAAAGCTCATGAAGGCGGGCGAAATTCCCGTTGAGTTCCCCAAGGTCGACCTCAACGACCGCATCTTCCGTCACGGGATCGACATCGTGCTCGTCGCCACCATCGTGAATCTGCTGGTTGTGGCCACGGCCAGCTATCGCGGCGCCTCCTACATGGATTCGCCCCAGTTCTGCGGGCAGTCGTGCCATGTGATGCACCCCGAGTACACCGCCTACAGAATCTCCGCGCATTCCCACGTGGCCTGCGTGGAGTGCCACATCGGCTCCGGCGCCTCTTCCTACTTCGAAGCCAAGATCAACGGCACCAAGCAGCTTATCGAAGTCACGTTCCATCCCATCGCTCATCTGGCTCCGAGGATCATTCCTGATTACCCGCGTCCGATTCCCTCGCCGGTAACCAGCCTGCGGCCGGCGCGCGACATCTGCGAGGGGTGCCACACGCCCACGCGCTTTGATGGCGACAAGCTGCTGGTGAAGTCGGAGTTCGCTGACGACGAAGCCAATACCGAATCGCAGACCGTGCTGGTGATGCACCTGGGCGGCGTGGATGCGCTCTCCCGTTATGTCGGCATTCACGGCGTGCACCTGGGCCACATCGAGTACATAGCCACCGACCCAACTCGCACCACCATTCCCTGGGTGCAAAGAACGAATCCCGACGGCAGCAAATCCACCTTCGTGGCCTCCGCACTCAAAGGCGCCATGCCGCAAGGCGAGCGGCGGGTGATGGACTGCATCGACTGCCACAACCGCGCCGCGCACACCTTCGTTACTGCGGAAGAGGCCATCAACCAGGCCATGGCCGCCGGTTCCATCAGCCCCAATCTGCCCTGGGTGCACAAAGAAGGACTCAGCCTGCTCAAGGCCAGCTACGCCAGCCAGGAAGAAGCCGGCGAGAAGATTCCCGCCCAGCTTGAGGCCTTCTACCGGGCCACCAATCCGGCTGTGCTCAGCAACAAGGCGGCGCTGGTCAAATCGGCCGGCGACGAGCTGGTCACGCTTTACGACCAGAATGTCTTTCCGTATATGAACGTGACCTGGGGAACACATCCCAACAACATCGGGCACATGAGCTATCCCGGCTGCTTCCGCTGCCACGACGGTGATCATGTGAGCAAGGACGGCACCACCCTCACCCAGGACTGCTCCGTCTGCCACAACCTGCTGGCCGTGGAGGAGGCCAAGCCCAAGGTGCTTGGCGACCTGGGCATTCAATAGAAAAAAGCCGCTTCGCGTCAGCATCGCTTCTTCGAGCGAAGAAGCCGGCCTCTCCATGATAGGCTGGCATTTCGCTTGAAAAGGGGCTCAATTTCCGATGTCATCCAACCATTCCGGCCATCCCTTCCACTTCAACCTGGTTGCCGCGGCCCACGCGGCCATGATCGAGCACGGCTTTCAGCCCGATTTTCCCGCCGGCACGGATAAGGAGATCGCCGCCATTCAGGCGACCGTCCAATCTGAAGACGCGGCGCCTTCCGGCCCGGATATCCAGGACCTCCGCGCGCTGCTCTGGTCGTCGATCGACAACGACACCTCGAAGGACCTGGATCAGATTGAGTGGGCCGAGCGGCTGGCCGATGGGCGCATCCGAGTACTGGTGGGCGTGGCCGACGTGGACGAGCGCGTGCACAAGAGTTCGTTGATCGATAATCACGCGCAGAGTGAGACAACCTCTGTCTACACCGGAGTCAAGGTGTTTCCCATGCTGCCGGTCGAGCTCTCGGAAGGCGCGACATCGCTGAATGAAAATCAGGACCGCGCGGCCATCGTGATTGAAGTCTGCGTCGACGCGGACGGCGCGGCCAGCGACGGCAAGGCCTACCGCGCTCTGGTGCGCAATCGCGCGCAACTAGCTTACCCGAGTGTGGGCGCGTGGCTCGAAGGCACAAGCGCGGCGCCGGCGAAGGTGGCGGCCAGCGCCGATCTTGCCGCGCAGCTCAAGCTACAGGACGAGGCCGCGCGACGCATGATGGGCAATCGCTTTCAGCACGGCGCCCTCGATCTTGAAACCATTGAGACGCGGCCAGTGCTGATCACCGATCAGATCATCGGGATCGCGCCCATCGTGAAGAACCGCGCCACTTCGCTCATTGAGGAGTTCATGGTGGCGGCCAACGGCGTCATCGCGCGCACCTTTGAGGATGCCGGCCTCGCCTCCATCCGCCGCATCGTGCGTACGCCCAAGCGCTGGGACCGCATTGTGGAGCTGGCTGCCCGCAAGGGCTACACGCTTCCCGCCGAACCCGATTCGAAGGCGCTCAACGATCTTCTGCTGGCACAAAAGCAAAAGGACCCCGATCACTTTCCCGATCTCTCGCTGACCGTGATCAAGCTGATGGGGCCCGGCGAATACGTGCTCGTGAAACCGCATGAGCAGTCGCCAGGCCATTTCGGACTCGCGGTCCAGGACTACACCCACTCTACGGCCCCCAACCGGCGCTTTCCTGATGTGGTGACGCAGCGGCTGCTCAAAGCATGGTTCAAGCGCGCGGCGGCCCCATACGCAGAAGACGCCCTGAATGCGATCGCCACGCGCTGCACGGAGATGGAGGACGCGGCGCGCAAGGTTGAGCGCGAGATGCAGAAGCGCATCGCCGCGGTCGTGCTTCATCCGCACATCGGGCAGAGTTATCCGGCCATTGTCACCGGCGTCAACCAAAGCGGAACCTTTGTGCGCACTCTCGAACCTCATGTGGATGGCATGGTTGTGCGCGGCCAAAAAGGGCTGGACGTCGGCGACAAAGTCACGGTGAAGCTGGTCTCAACCGATCCGGAGAGAGGGTACATCGACTTTGCCGTTTAACCTCTTTCTTTTCTGATCATTATCGAAACCCACGACTCGCCGGACCGGTGCGCGCGGGTTCCTGCCGCCGGACGGCGGATTCCTTGTGTCCGCGGGGCCGGGAAATGCGTCTAATCTGGAGATATCAAAGCGCGACGACAACGAACGGCGGAGCGCACCCTGCAGCGAGGATGCGAGTAGGGAGATTCTTGAGCGGCAGCCGCGGCTCTCACGATTGACCGCTTATAGCAGGTTGGCCAGTCGATGTATCTCATTCTTCGATCTACTGCAGGAACGCTCCTCTTCGGGATGGCCATTTTGAACTTGCCCAGTCGCGCGTTTCCCCAGTCAGGCGATACTGCAACGGTGTTTGCATTGGCCACGGAGCTTCCGGATTCGCCGGAGCCGCAAATCGCGGCGCCGGCCGGGCAGACGCAATCCGGACAAGGTCAGGCTGGGCAGGACCAGACGGCGCAAAAGCAAAACTCGGCGTCGAATTCAACTGCCGCGCACAAGCCTCCCCCGCAACCGAAGCGCATCCTAGGTGTAATGCCCAACTACCGCGCTGTGAGCGCCGGCGAGCTTCCGCCGCCGCCCACGCCGCGCGAGGCCTTCAAAGTCGCCACCGAGAATAGCTTCGATTACTCATCCTTCATCTTCGTCGGGATCACATCGATGCTGGCGGAGGGAACGAACGCCCATCCGCAACTCGGCAAGGGTGTTGGGGGTTATTGGGGATATTACTGGCGGGGCTACGTTGACAAGACCGACGGCAACTACTGGGTTATTTGGGCGTTGCCATCCGTCCTGCATGAAGACGAGCGCTACTACGCCAAGGGCGAGGGCGAGATCTTCAAGCGCGGCGTGTATGCCTCGACCCGGGTGCTGATCACGCCCAATTACCATGGGAAAAATACCTTCAACACATCGGAGATCCTCGGCCGCGGCATCGCCAATGCCATTTCGCTCACGTATTATCCGAGCAAAGAACAGACCTTCGGGACCTTCGCGGAGAAGTACGCATACGCCGTGGGGCGCGACGCCCTCACGAATACCTTCCGCGAGTTCTGGCCGGACATTGCCGTGCATGTGCTGCATCGCCATCCCTGAGGCCGGCGGACCACGGCCTTGTCCATTTTGTTTGGTGAAAGAATGCCTGTAAGTTCACGATCGATGCACATAGTTCTGGCAAGCGCGCTGGCGTTTGCAGTTTTGGGCCCGCATCCAGCCGCGCAAGGGCTTCCGCCCGCGGCGAACCTCTCTGCCGCTTCCGGCCCGGATGCCGTTCCCGATGCGCCCTCGCCCAATCTCGATTCCCTTGCCGGCGAGCCCCAGTCCACGCAATCGCCGCAGCCCAGTGCCCAGGAGACCGATCACCAAAAAGCCGAGGAGCAGCTGAAGCAGCAGGAGACTCAGCGCGTAGCGGGCATCATGGCTACTTTCAATACCACGCGGAATCCTGATGCCTTACCGCTTTCATCGGGACAGAAGTTCCGGCTGTTTTTCAGGAGCGCCTTCGATCCCTGGCCATTCGGGCTTAGCGCGGTGGTTGCCGGCATCGGCCAGGCAGAAGACAGCACCCCGGAATGGGGTCAGGGAATGCAAGGCTACGCCAAGCGATTTGGGGCGGGATACTCCGATTATTTCTTGGGAAATTTCTTCGGAAATGCCGTACTTCCCTCGCTGCTGCGTGAAGATCCGCGCTATTTCCAAAAGGGATCAGGCAGTCCCATGAAGCGTGTTCTGTGGGCGGCGGCGAGCACGGTATGGTGCAAACGCGACAAGGGTGGCTGGGGGCCAAACTGGGCCAACGTAGGAGGCAACCTGGTCGGTTCTGCCATTGGACGCGTGTATTACCCGGCTTCAGATCGCACGGTCAGCGGCACAATCAGCGACGGACTGACAGTCTCCGCCGAAGGCATCGTGGGCGCCGAGGTAATCGAGTTCTGGCCGGACCTGGTGCGCCATTACCGGCGCAAAGAAGCGGAGAAGCGGGCCCGCGCAGTAAACGCTGCCAAGGGGCAATAAAAGGAAGCAAAGCCGGAAGAACAGAACCACAACTAAGCGCGGCCAAGCCGCCTTGGTAACGGAGACCTTGCATGGCAAATGCCTCGTTCCTCACCGTAAATTGACTCCTTTTCCCCTTTTCGTGAATCCCAGTAGTCATGGGAATGGGTTTGCCTTCTTCCAAGAGAGATAATTCATGCCTCCTGACTTTATCCCGAGGAGATCAATGCCTGGACGCTATTCTTCGCTCGCCCTGTTTGCCTGTATGTCAATTGCCGGCCTCAGCGCCCCGGCCAGCTTAACGGCGCAGCAGACTGGCCTTAATCAGGCTCAGA
>DATJRT010000146.1:0-5600 GCA_035504495.1 Occallatibacter sp. | reverse complement strand
CTGGCTCCAGAGCCTGCTCTATCAGACCAGTTCGCTCGACCCCATCTCCATAGCTGGAAGCCTTTCTCTGCTGCTGCTCGCTGCCCTGCTGGCATCCTTCGTTCCGGCTCGGCGCGCGGCCGGCACCGACGCGATGTCGGTCCTTCGCAACGAATGAAGACGCCTTATTCTTCACGTGGGAGTTCGAGCAGCACGAAGCAATCCATCACGGTTAGTGGAGTGTCTATGCCGGGTTTGATACTCCAGCCGTTCAAGCCTCGACTGTTGATATCAGACCAAATCACTGATCGAGAATGAGTTCAGTGTTGGGGGCACGATTGGTACCGGAAAACGGGCTTGAGTTTACTTTTTGGGACTCCCATGCTGTCCGCACCACCTCCCAACCGGCTTGGGCAGAGGTCTGCACGGCAGAGGTCGCGGGTTCGAGCCCCGTCGTCCCCGCCAGAATTGAAGCCACAGTTCCTCATCGAACGCAACGTTCTTCTGGCGGGTTCCAGAATGCCTTGAGACGCACCGTTGCACGGCGCTGGCCTTGGGCGCAAGCGGCTATCAGCTCCGCGAGGATTTGCCTCTGGCGAGAGATTTCATCGCCGGGCGCACGCTCCGCGAGAGTTCGCATGTCTCCCACAGTCCGCGCAGCCGCCGCGCTTCCTCGTAATGCCGGCGGGTGAGCCGCATTAGGATGCGCCTGCCTTTGGCGGTGAGGGTCACGTTGACCACGCGCCGATCGGCCGCATCCTGGGTGCGCCGCACCAGCCCGCTCAGCTCGGCCCGCTCCACCAGACCCACCACGGAGTGGTGCCGTTCCTGCAGAAACTCCGCCAATTCGGAGACGCGCACCGTGCCGCGGCCGGAAAACCCCTCAATGCCCAGCAGCAACTGGTGCTGCTGCGGTGTCACCTCGCACCTTCGCGCGGCATCTTCGCTGAAGCGAAGAAACTTGCGCAGCGCGTAACGGAACTGCGCCAGGTCGCGCACAATCGCGGCGACGCGCGCCGCATCCATGGCTTCCCAGCCTCCGGAAATGGCTTTTGCCGTCATCTTCCTCAGTATAACGGATGCAGGCAGTTTTCCGCAGCCTGTCGTTTTTGGAATTGCATCGTAATACGATATTATCGCATCAGGATATATTGAGATGACCAGCGAAACAATAGAACCGGCAAAGGAACGCCGCCGGGAACGCAAGACCGCTTCCCCCATGCCGGCGGAGGCGGATGCGTCCGCGTGGAGCGAAGGCCAGTTCGGCATTGCTATCGAGCCCGAAGTGGTGAAGATCTGCGGTTGTGCGCTGCTTGTCGGTCTCATCGGCGGACTGGTGGCGCAGGGCCTGCTGGAGCTCATTTACTTCTTCACCAACATCTTCTTCTACGGCCGCGTTTCCTTCGCCGTCACTCACCCGGCGGGCAATCACCTTGGCCTGTGGGTCGTTCTCATTCCGCCCATCGGCGGCCTCGTGGTCGGCCTGCTCATCCACTTCTTCGAGCCCACCCTTAAAGGCCACGGCATTCCCGAGGCCATGGAAGCCGTTCTCTGCGGCCGCAGCCGCATGCGCCTGCGCGTGGCCATCCTCAAGCCCCTGGCCACGGCGCTCGCCATCGGCACCGGCGGACCGTTCGGCGCGGAGGGCCCCATCATCCAGACCGGCGGCGCCTTCGGTTCCCTGCTCGGCCAGGCGCTTGGGCTCACGCCCTACTATCGCCGCGTCCTGCTCGCCGCCGGCGCCGCGGCGGGCATGGCGGCAACGTTCACCGCGCCGCTCGCCGGCGTCCTGGTCGCCATCGAACTGCTGCTGTTTGAGCTGCGCGCCCGCTCCTTCATTCCCGTCGCGCTCGCCTCCGCCGTCGCCACCGGCGTGCGCATTCACTTTGCCGGCTGGAAGCCGCTCTTCCCTGTGCCCGAATACAAAATCACGAGCTTGAACGAGCTCTGGCTCTTCGCCTTCATGGGCATCCTCATGGGCATCGTCGCCGTCCTCATGATCCGCGTTCTCTCATGGCTCGAGGATTTCTTTGACGAGCTGCCTATCCCTTACGCCGCCATCTGGTCGCCGGCCATCGGCGCAGTCGTGCTCGGCGTCATCGGTTACTTCTGCCCGCAGGTCTTCGGCACCAGTTATGACACCATTCGCGACATGCTGAACGACCGGCTCGGCGCAGGTTCGCTCGCCGGCATCGGCTTTGCCAAGTTCTGGGCGCTGGTCATTTCGCTTGGCTCCGGCACCACCGGCGGCGTCTTCGCGCCTTCGCTCGTAGTGGGCGGCGGCCTGGGCGCCGTCTACGCCACGCTCATGCGGCACGTCGTTCCCAATCTCGTGAGCGATCCCGGCTTCTATTCGCTCGTGGCCATGGCCGCGGTCTTCGGCGGCATTGCGCGCGCGCCCTTCACCAGTATCATTTTCCTCTTCGAGCTGAGCCACAATCCCAACGCGCTGCTGCCCCTGCTCGTCTGCGTGATGATCGCCGACGGTTTCACGCGCCTCTTCAGCCGCGACTCCATCATGACCGTCAAGCTGGTCAAGCGTGGTCTGACCGTGCTGCAGGACTACTCCGCTCCCGTGCTCATGCGCGCGCGTATCGATCAGGTCATGCGCACCGGGTTTCCTGTCTTCCACCCTGAAGACGACCTCACCAAAGCCATCGTCCAATTTCCGCCGGAAGAAGCTGGATTCGTTCCCGTGGTGGACGCCCAAGGCGACCTGGTCGGCATTGTCGAGGCGCGCGACCTGCTGCGCGCTCACCAGTCCGGGTGCAATGAAACATTGCGGGAGCTGGCGCGGCAGGATTACGTGCTCGCCCATCCCGGCGAATCGGTCGATTGCGTGCATCGCAAAATGATGCGCAGGAACGTGGAGAGTGTAGTGGTCGTCGAGCGAGGCCGTGCATCAAAGCCGGTGGGCATTGCGCGCGCCAATGACATCCTCGCCCTGCGCCGCTGGCTACTTGAAGAGGAAACCGGGGAGCTGCGCTGCGCCACGCTGGACGAGCCCGCCGCAAGCCCGGATGTCAAGCTGGCGTAGCCGGAGCTTGATTTTTTTCGATTATTTCGGATAAACGTGGTGGGCGGTCAGGGACTCGAACCCCGGACCCCTTCCTTGTAAGGGAAGTGCTCTAACCAACTGAGCTAACCGCCCGCGGCGCGCGCTGCGCATCTACGGCGTTTCAGGAAACAGTGTGAGGCTTCCACCTGAGTGCAAAGTCGTCGCTCCGTGGCGTCGCGCCGACTTGAAGGGAATGGCTTTGCCCTGCAGCATTTCCTGAAACGCTGTGGCGACTCTTCCTCATCATAACAGCGTGCGTGGAAATTCTAAGCAACGCGCAGTGGGTCGGTCTAAGCGGAACGAGCCTTAGCCCGTACAGAACCTGAGCAAAATGCTCCCGTGCGTTAGCCCCCGAGAAAAGCTTCTCCAGGCTTGCGCTCCAGGCGAGTTGATACACTCAGACGCGTGCGCCGGCTCATTGTCAACGCAGACGATTTCGGCCTGACTGGGGGGGTGAACCGTGCCGTGGAGGAGTTGCACGCGGCAGGCGTGCTCACCAGCACCACGCTCATGGCCCGCGCCCGCGCCACGGATGCAGCGATCGCCCTCGCCCGCGCAACTCCCACGCTCGCCGTCGGCTGTCATGTTGTACTGGTCGATGGTGCGCCGGTGCTCTCTGCGCATGCGGAGATTCCGGACCTGGCGCGCGCCAACCGCCAGACCGGCGCGTCCAGGTTTCGATCCGGACTGCCGGGATTTCTCCGCGGGCTTTATCTTGGACCCGGAAGGCAAAGTTATTGCTCGCAGATTGAAGCCGAAGTCCGGGCGCAGATCGAATACCTGCAAGACGCCGGCGTCGCGATTACACACGTCGACACGCACAAGCACACGCACATGTTTCCCTCCGTGCTGCGGGCGGTGCTGCGTGCCGCGCGGGCCTGCGGCCTTGGCGCCGTGCGCAATCCCTTCGAGCCTTCGTGGGCGGTGCGCGCCACGGCGGGCGCGGGCTGGGCCCGCATTGCAGAGGTGAGCGTGCTTCGCTGGCTCGCGCCCGTCTGCCGCCGCATTGTTGCAGATGAGGGTTTCGCTACCACCGACGGCACCATCGCCGTGGTTGGAACCGGCGTTCTCGATGCAGCCATGGTTCGCTCCTTCCTGCGCCAGCTTCCCGAGGGCACATGGGAGCTGGTCACGCATCCCGGCTACAACGACGCCGATCTCGACCGGGTGCGCACGCGTTTGCGAGCCTCGCGCGACACCGAGCGCGCAGCCCTCGCAGCGATCAGGGAATTCCCTGAGATCGAGCTGATCTCCTATCGCGATCTGAAACCGGCGCCTTCCTGAGCGGACGATCTTCGCGCTCCGATTCGTGGCAGGCTGAATCTTCGGGCACGCGGCATGCGTCCAACAGCCAGACGGCATCCAATATTTCTCTTCAAGAAGCTCCTATGCGCATCGGTATCACCTGCTATCCCACGTACGGCGGCTCCGGCGTTGTGGCCACGGAGCTCGGCATTGAGCTCGCGCGGCTCGGGCATGAGGTCCACTTCATTTCTTATTCGCAGCCTTTCCGCCTGAACGGGCGCGATGAGGGCATTTTCTATCACGAGGTGCCGGTCTCGAATTATCCGCTCTTCGAATTTCCTCCCTACGATCTGGCGCTGGCTTCGCGCATGGCGGAGGTGGCCGAGTATTACTCCCTCGATCTGCTGCACGTGCACTACGCCATTCCCCACTCGGTGAGCGCGCTGCTGGCGCGGCAAATGCTCGCTGCCAGCGGCCGCCGCCTCCCTTTCGTGACCACGCTGCATGGCACCGACATTACGCTCGTCGGCCTCGACCGCAGTTACCTGCCCATCACGCGTTACAGCATCCAGGAAAGCGACGGCGTCACCAGCATTTCGAATTACCTCCGGGAAAAAACCATCCAGGATTTCGGCGTAACGCGGCCCATTGAAACCATCACAAATTTCGTCAATTGCGATGTGTACACGCCCATTGCCGACGAGGCGCAGCGCGCGGAGGCGCGCCGGCGGCTGGCTCGGCCCGAAGAGGCGATCCTGATGCACCTCTCGAACTTCCGGCCGGTGAAGCGCGTGGTGGATACGGTGAAGATCTTCGCGCGCGTAGTGCGCGAGAGGCCGGCGCAACTGGTTCTGGTCGGCGACGGCCCGGACCGCTCCGCCGCGGAGTGGCTCGCGCACGATCTCGGCATTCAGTGCCAGGTGCGCTTCCTGGGCAAGCAGGAGCGCGTGAACGAGCTGCTGCCGCTGGCCGATCTGCTGCTCATGCCCAGCGAGCTCGAGTCCTTCGGGCTGGCCGCGCTCGAAGCCATGGCGTGTAAAGTGCCTTCCATCGCCACGCGCGTGGGCGGCGTGCCGGAGCTGATCGACGACGGTGAGAACGGGTTGCTCTATGACGTAGGCGATGTGGACGAAATGGCCGCAGGCACGCTCGCGCTTCTGGGCGACGAGGCGCGTCTCCAGGCCATGCGCGACGCCGCGCGCAAGGCCGCGCAGAAACGCTTTTGTGCCTCGCTGGTGGTTCCGCAGTATGTGCGGTTTTACGAGCAGGTTCTGGGACAGAGACTGAAGGACTAAAGGACTGAGGGACCGGGTGCGAA
>DATJRT010000145.1:0-11336 GCA_035504495.1 Occallatibacter sp. | reverse complement strand
AAAGAGCTTCGCGCGCCAATGCTGCGCGCACGCGCGCAAGCATGTCCACGGCAAATGGATCGGGCCGGCGGTAGAGCGGAGGTACGCGAAAACCGCGCCCGCAATCGGCCGCTTCGAAGCACTCGTAGAGAATGCGCTGGCCATCGGGAAGAAAAATCAGGATGGAATGATCGCCGGCCTCGCCGCCGGGATGAAGAAGCGACCCCGGAGGGATGGCATCGCCGGTAAGAACGGGCGCGTTCCCGCGGTCGAGCCGCCACAGCCCGTGCACCTGCCAGGCGACGCCGAGGGGCAATTGCGCGGCCGCTTGCGTCTGCGCCCAAACCGCCACTGGCAACATCGCCAGCAGCAACGGCAACGCGAAAAGGAAGTGCGGCCGCAGCGCCGCATTGCGCGCGCAACAGGGAGGACTCAGAGCACCGGACGGGGTTGCATGCATTTCACAATATTTTGATGCGCGGTAAGGCGAAAACGGATGAGCCCGCCAAAAGCAACCGCGGGCTGCCTTCGAGCCATCCAAACTATCGCTTCCGAAGCTGTGCGGAGCGTTCGCAGTCGAAAGATTCCTATCGTTACATCGTTATTGTTGCGCTCGTAAACGACCAGAGTCCTGTTGCCGAAGGGAGTTTTTCAGACTGGCCCGCCCGCGTGTTCAGCAAAAGAACCCCTTGAATGGTTCTTTTGAAGGGCTTCGTGCGCCCCGCGATGCATGGGCCCGCGATGCATGGGATTGTGCCAGCCTGCTCCGGCTCCTTCAGGCAGGGACCGCTAATCCATAACTTTGGCGAAGGGTTTTGCGCATGATTACACACCTCCGGTTCCCCCAGGCTGCCCGCTTCCATTCCATTTCCGCCAGGACCCAAATGCTTCGAAAGTTTGCCGCCCTCGGCCTGCTCGCTGCCGGCTTGCTGGCTCTGGCTGGACCGGGCCTGCGGGCTCAGACGCCCACGCCGGTTCCGGTGCTCACCTGGCGGTACGATCTGACCCACGCCGGGCAAAACACCGATGAGACCGCGCTGACGCCGCAGAACGTGAATGTGAATTCGTTCGGCAAGCTCTTTGCCTTGCCCGTTGACAGCACCGTGTACGCGCAGCCGCTCTATGTGCCCAATATCAAGATGAGCGACGGCAACGTGCACAACGTGCTGTTCGTGTGCACTGAGAACGATTCGATCTATGCTTTCGACGCCGACTCGAATGGCGGCGCGGACGCGAATCCAATATGGCAGATCAGCCTGCTCACGGCGGCGCACGGAGCCGGAGCAGGAGCGACCGCGGTGCCCTGGAGCGACACCGGATCTCCGGACGTGGCTCCGACCATCGGCATCACCGGCACGCCCACCATCAATCCCGCCACCAACACCCTGTATGTGGTGGCCGCAACCAAAGAAAACGGCACCTATTACTCGCGCCTCCACGCCATCAACATCGTGAACGGGCAAGAAGAATCGGGCAGCCCGGTGGTGGTCACGGCCACGGTTGCGGGAACCGGCAACGGCAGCTCCGGCGGGCAGCTCACGTTCAGCCCGCTCTGGGAGAACCAGCGCACGGCGCTCGATTACTACAACGGCTACGTCTATTTCGGCTACGCCGCGCACGGCGACAACGGGCCCTGGCATGGATGGGTGTTCGCTTACAACGCAACCACGCTGGCGCAGAGCGCGGCCCTTTGTCTCTCGCCGAATGACGTCGGCGCAGGCGTTTGGGGTGCGGGAGCCGGATTGCCGATCGATGACGACGCATCGGGCGGGCGCATGTTTATCGTCACGGGTAACGGAGCCGCCACCACTACCTATCCACCGTTCAATGAAAGCAGTGACCTGGGCGAAAGTGTCATCGATCTCAGCCTTGCCAACGGCGGCCTCACGCCGACGGATGCGTTTACTTCATTCAACTACGAAACCCTGAACAGCCACGACTGGGATCTTGGCTCGGGCGGGATTCTCATGGTGCCCGACCAGCAGGGCGCCTATCCGCATGAGCTGGTGCAGGGCGGCAAAGAGGGCCGCATCGTGGTTCTCAACCGCGACAATCTCGGCGGCTATGCCGCGGGCGCTTCGTCCAATACCAATGCTCTTCAGGACATCACCGGCATCACAACGCAGGGCGAGGGATTCTGGAATACCCCGGCGTATTGGAACGGCAATGTCTACCTCTGGCCGGAAGACGGCTCGCCGATGCTGTTCCAGTTGAACAGCGGCGTAATGGACACCACCCCCGCCAGTACCTCGAGCATCACCGCCGCGTTTCCCAGCCCGTCGTTTTCCATCTCCTCCAACGGCACCGCGGACGGCATCGCGTGGGCGGTGCGCTCCGACCAGTTCAACACCGACGGGCCGGCCGTGCTTTACGCGTGGGACGCGAATGACCTTTCGCAAATCATCTACGAAAGCGACACCGATTCCTCGCGCGATGCCGCCGGACCGGCAAACAAGTTTTCCATCCCCGTTGTGACCAACGGCAAAGTGTACGTGGCCGCGCATGGAGAGGTAGATGTGTACGGCCTGCTCAACGGGCAACCGGTCGCGGCCGCGCCCACCATCGCTCCCAACGGCGGCACCTTTGCCTCGACAACGTCGATAACGCTTTCGACCACGACCGCGGACGCAAATATCTACTACACGCTGAACGGAACCACGCCCACGCCGGCGTCGACCCTCTACACCGGACCGATCACCCTGACCACGGATTCAACTTTGGACGCAATTGCCAGCGCGGCCGGTTACATCCAGAGCAGCGTGAGCACGGCCACCTTCACCTTCTCTGACCAGACGCCGCTGCTTACCTTTTCCCCGGCCGCGGGCACCTATCTGAACGCACAGCAGGTGACGATCACCGATGCGGATACGAACGCGAAGATTTATTACACCACCAACGGCGCCACCCCGTCGGCCTCGTCGACCCTGTACACGGGCCCGATCGCAGTTGCGGCTTCGGAGACCATTCAGGCCATAGCCATAGATCCCAGCCTCCAGAACAGCGACGTGGAATCGGCGGCCTACGTGATTCAGAACGGCGGCACATCGATCAACTTCGGCATGGGCTTCTCTTCCACCGCCGGACTGACCCTGAACGGCAGCGCCGCGGCCGACGACGATACGCGCCTGCAGTTAACCGACGGCCAGTTGTGGCAGGCCAGCAGCGTATTCTGGAGCGCGCCCATCAACATTACGAACTTCACCACCAACTTCGAATTTCAGCTCTCCAATGCGCAGGGCAACGGATTCACCTTCACCATCCAGAACCAGGGCCCGACGGCGCTTGGCGGCGACTCGGCGGGGCTCGGCTACCAGGGCATCCAGAACAGCGTCGCCGTCAAATTCAATTTCTACAATTATGAGGACGAGGGCAGCGACTCGACCGGCTTCTATACCGACGGAGAACCGCCGGTAACGCCGACCATCGACGTCAGCCCCAGCGGAATCGAGCTGGGCAGCGGCGACGGAATTCAGGCACAGCTTACGTACGACGGCACCACCCTCACCCTGAGCCTGGACGATCTGGTGACCGGCGATACCTTCACCACGTCGCAACAGATCAATATCCCGCAAATCGTCGGCGGAGACACGGCGTACGTGGGCTTTACCGGAGGCAGCGGCGGACTCACCTCGAGCCAGAAGATCCTCACCTGGACTTACACAACCACCCCAGCCGGGACGTCCGGCGCAGGCTCCTTCCAGTTGAGCTCGTCGCCGGTCACCGCATTTCCCGCAGGCGCAACGGCGACGTCGACCGTTACCGTCACGCCGAGCGGCGGCTTCACCGGCATGGTGTCTCTTGGCTGCGCGGTAACCGCCAGCCCGGCGGGCGCGGCCGATTTGCCCACCTGCACGGTGACCCAGCCCGCAGCCATCGCCTCAGGCGCGGTCATGGCCACGCTCACCGTGAACACTACCGCGCCAACGGCTACCGCCTTCAACGGCTCGCTTCGCCGGATCTTTGTTGCCGGCGGAGGCGCAAGCCTTGCCACCCTGCTCTTCTTCTGTCTGCCCATCCGCAGGCGAAAGTGGCAATCGTTCTTCAGCCTGCTCGTGCTCGTGATTCTCGCCGCAGTCGTCGGCGGATGCGCCAGTTCCAGCGGAATTTCCACCGGAGGCCAGAGCAGCGGCGGAACCACCGCAGGCGCCTATACCATCACCGTGACCGGCACCAGCGGATCGGCTTCGGCAAGCACCGCGGTCTCCCTCACCGTCCAATGACGGCTGAAATCGTGCGCTAGCCATGTAAGCGCCAGCTACGCTATCCATCCGCCCTGCCCCAGGCCGTTTCGCGCATGCGATCGTCCGCGGCAGGGCTTTTTCTTTGCCTCCCTCAAAGCCGCATCTTTAAGTGCTTGGTTTCTGCGCGCGGTCCCTCCCTTTCTCCTCTCGAGTTAGTGCGCGTCCACGCCAAAAATCCGCGCCGCCGGCCTGCTTATCGCCACTAATTCCATCGATGCACCTTATCTACCCAAAAAGTACTAGTTGACAACTTTCAAGTACCCCCTATACTCGTTACCAAAGAACCCTCTATTCACACCGAGCCAGCTTCGATGGGCGTTTGTCTGCCCCGCGGGTGTAGGGTCCTTGCGCATGTGCCAGTTCGTCTGGCGATTCTGGAAGGACGCACGCGTGGCTCGGTCTCTCATCTCAACCGCAAATCCTGGGAGCAAGGCCGGCCCGGCCCGGAACGATTTCCGGGTTTACGGGATCAGTGCCTCGTGTGCGCGCATGACCCCTTTTTGTGGAGAAGAATGTTTCTCCGCAAGAGACGGCCAGGGAAGTTTGCAGGTGTGAACCAGCCGATGCGGGCGGCATCGTCGGCCGCATGCGCGCTGGCCCTGAAGCGAAGCATGTTACGGCGCGCTCGGCGGCAACGCTTCAATCTTCTTTTTCCTTCCTGATTCTCCTTGAGCCGGCACTCCGCAGGGCGCGGCGGTTCTGCGCCCGCACAGATGAACTTTATCGGCAATTTCGATCCGGCCCTGCAAGGCGAATGGCAGCGATGCAAGCCGCGCAAGGCAAGATTGGGGGTTTGATCAACATGCTGGTTTTCACCGATGACGCAGGCTGCGGCTACCCGGGACACGAGCGCGGGCGCCCATCATTCGAGGTTTATTTCATGAGGATTCTTCTTAGCTTTGCCGCCATGACGCTTGCGGCATGCTCCGTGCCCACACTTACATCCGCAACCACCGCGGCCACACCCGCAAGCGGAACCGCATCAGCCATCATCGTGGCAGCTCCGGCAAACGGAGCCCAGGTCACGTCGCCCTTCACCCTGACTGCCAGCGCAACCACGTGCGCTTCGAAGCCCGCTGTTTCCATGGGTTATTCGCTCGACGATGGCGAAGCCGTCATCGAGCCCACTTCTTTCAGCGTTCAAGTGGCCGCCGGCCTGGGCGCGCACGTCCTCCACGTGAAGTGCTGGGGAGAGAAAGTGAACTCCCAGGTCCTGTTGAATATCACCGTGATTTCAGCTCCGGTGTCGAACATTGCCGTAACCACGCCCGTCAATGGGGCTCAGGTCAGTTCCCCCTTCGAGCTTGTGGCCAGCGCAACCACGTGCGCTTCAAAACCCGCTGTTTCCATGGGCTACTCCCTCGATAGCGGGACCGCGGTCATCGAGCCCACATCCTTCAGCGCCATGGTGTCTGCGAGCGCGGGAGCGCACGTGCTGCATGTCAAGTGCTGGGGCCAGCAGACCAACGATCAGGTGCTGGTGGATATCACCGTGACGCCGTCCGCCGCAGCCACTCCCGCGTTTTCGCCCGCGCCCGGCACGTATACCGGCAAGCAGTCCGTGACTTTGTCCACGGCCACTCCGGGAGCGGCGATCTACTACACCACCAACGGTTCCGCGCCCACGACGTCTTCGGCGCAATACTCCGGGCCCATCGCGGTAGGAAGCTCGGAAGCGATCGAGGCCGTGGCGGTCGCGCAGGGATATGCCGCCAGCGGCATGGCGCGCGGCGATTACGTCATCAACCTGCCTTCGTCGGGGCCAAACATTCCTTCCACCGCAACCAGCGTGACCCAGATTCAGACCCTGCCCAATTGGCAAATGGATCACGACCCGGCCACGGGGGGAACAGCCAACGGCGGCATGAGCCTGGTGAGCGACCCGTCACTGAGCGGCGAAACGGCTGAGTTCAACACCGCGTTCACTGACTGGGGTGGCGAGCTCTACTCCGTGTCCTACGCAAAAGACCCCGGCGCTACCAATTTTGTCTACGACGCCGAGGTGTGGATTGAGGCAGGCAGCGTTCTCGGCAACCTGGAGATGGACAACAATCAGGTGATCGCCAACGGAGACACGGTCATTTATGCATTCCAGTGCGCCGGTGATTCGAACACCTGGGATTACAGCGAGAACGCGGGGACGCCGCAGGCTCCGGTGGTGAAATGGATCAAATCCAGCCAGCCCTGCAATCCCGAAAACTGGACGCCGAACGCGTGGCACCATGTGCAGATCAGTACTTCGCGCGACGATGCGGGCAACGTGACTTACAACGGCGTGTGGCTCGATGGAGTGGAAGCGCCCATCAATGAAACCGTGCCCAGCGCGTTCTCGCTCGGCTGGGCCGCGGGAGATTTGATGGCTAACTTCCAGATCGATGGTTCGGGCGCGAGCGGCTCATCCACGTTATATCTTGACAAATTCACCATGTATCGCTGGTAGCCGGGCAGGAACCGCGCGGCAGTCTGCGCCGCATCGGCGAAAAGCCGCGCGGAACTTCGTCGCCAGGCGCGCGCGCTCCGCTCTCAAGCAGCGCGAAGCCCTGTGGGCGCAGGGGTTTTCCCCTGGATTCATCACCGTTTTTACATCGTTGGCGAGGAGTTTTTACGCGATGCGCGTAAGAATTACGGGGATGTCCGCGGCTTGCAAATTTTTTTGAAAAATCCGCGGAAAACGATTGCCGCGCTCGATGAATTGTGTAAGTATTCCCTAGAACATTCTTAAAGGTTGCCTGCGATCGATCTTTTGAGCGTGCGCTTGGAACGGAGTTAGTAAAAAGTTTTTCCGGGTCATGAAAGTCGCATGAAGGTTCTCAGGATTAGATCGGAACATGGTCTGGCGGTTGGGTGACAACGATCACTGCGGCTACCGGCGCAACATAGCAGCATAAGCTGCATAGAGGTTGCTGAGTAGTTCGACGACGGCGCGTTTTGTCCTGTGCCGCTCAGAACAGCCCACTGAAAACCGAGAACGGGTTCGGCTCCTTCACGAGAGCGACGAGGGAGACTGCGCCGGAAATACCCATTCAAAGGAATCCGATGAACATTACCCGAGCGCTCTTAGTCGCCTCCTCGGTTGCCGTTTCCGTGGCAATCCCCGCAATGGCCGGAGTTACCGTCAACAGTCCCGCAAGTAATTCAGACGTATCCTCGCCGTTCACGCTGTCAGCCTCTGCAGCCACCTGCTCATCGCAAAATGTAGCTTCCATGGGCTACTCATTCGACAGCAGCTCGGATACGACCGTCTATAGCGGCAAGCAGTCCATCGACGCATCCATCGCGTCTTCCAGCGGCACCCACACCCTGCACGTGAAGGCCTGGGGCGATGACGGTTCTTCCTGCGTCACCGATGTAGTGATCGATGTGGCATCGGGAACCAGCACCGAAACCAGCGACTCCGTCGTTCCCTCCGATGCCGTGGCGGTCAGCAGCATTCAGGCATTGGGCGGATGGGCCGCGGCGCACGACGATGGCGGGCCCGGATCTTCGAGCGGGTCGACCTCGATCGTGAGCTCGCCCTCGCTCTATGGAAGCACGCGGCGTTTTGTCACCACCTACACGAGCGCTGGCGATGAACGTTATTCCGTTTCCTTCTCAGACAACACCGGCGATACCAATTTCTTTTATGACGCGTGGGTTTACTTCACCAGTTCGGCCAGCGACATCGCCAACCTGGAGATGGATGTGAACCAGGTGATGGCCAACGGGCAAACCGTGCTCATCGGCGTGCAATGCGACGGCTACTCCGGCGAGTGGGCGTACACGGTGAACAAGGGCTCGGCTTCGAGCCCCAAGCCCACCTGGGTGGGCAAGAGCGGCACCAGCTGCAATCCGCGCAACTGGTCGCGCGACACCTGGCATCACGTGCAGGCGTATTACTCGCGAGACGATTCCGGCAACATCACCTACCACTCGATTTGGCTGGATGGCGCGGAGAGCTCTATCAACGAAACGGTCTTCGGGGCGGCCGCGCTCGGCTGGGGACCGACAATCAACACGCAATTCCAGGTGGATGGGCTCGGTTCCAGCGGAACGACCACCGTTTATCTCGATAGCCTCACCATCTCCCGGTGGTAAGCTGCGCCACCGGAGCGCGCTATAAACCCTGCACGAGTCCACAAAAACCCGCCGCGCCCCGGCGGGTTTTTTGCGTTTGCGCTGCTGGATGGGAGCTGGGCCGCTCCCGTGTTCACGGCCGCACAGCCCAGGCCAGGCCGTCGGGGCCGGCGACATCGACGTGGCCGGCCATGGCCAGCGTCTTCAGGTCGATAACGGCGACGTATCCCACAGGCGAGCAGGCAACGTAAGCGCGCGCGCCATCGGGCTGCATCAAAATGCCGCCGGTGCCGCGAACATCGGCCAGGCGCTTTACCACCGTGCGCGTCGCGGCGTCGAGAACCACGAGCGTGCCCGCAGTGACAAGAACGTGGCGGCCGTCCGGCGTGAACTTGAGCCGGTTGGCGCCGGGCACATCGGCGTCGATGGTGGCCACGACGCTCTTTGACGCGAGGTCGATGACGGAGATGGTGCCGTCACCCGCGTTCGCCACCCACGCTTCTTTGCCGTCGGGCGAAACATCGAAACCCTCTGACCCGTGGCCCACGGGAATCACGGTCTCGTTCCAGTCGCCGCCCGGAGGGCCGGGAAGCGGCGCGCGTCCCGGCGGCGGAGCGGCAGGCGCGCCGGCCGGCCCCTTGGTGTGATCGAGGATGGTCACCGTCCCCGAGTTGACGTTGGTGGTGAGAATGCGCTGCGCGCCGGGAAAGACGTAAATCATGTGGGTGCGGTTCTGGCCCGTGCCCATGATCCAGTCGATTTTGCCCGTGGCCGGGTTGTAGCTGCCGATCGCTTTGGCTGCCTCGGCGGTGAACCACACCTTGCCGTCGACGAACGCGAGCCCGTGCGGCCCGCGCAGCGCGCCAAGATCGATAAAGGGCAGCTGCTTCTGCGCCACCAGATCGATCACCGCGAGCGTGTGAAACGCCCCGAAGCCGTAATTGGAAACGTAGGCCGTGCGGCCGTCGGCAGAGGCGGTCACTTCGTGCGGATCGTCGCCCACGGGAATCCGCGCAACCACGCGCAGGCTCGCGGGATCGATGATCGAGAGCGTGTGATCCTGCTTGGAGAGCGCCAGCAGGGCGGCTTTGGGCGTGGGCTGCGCGGCGGCGGAAAGGGGCAGAACCGCCGCCAGAGAAAGAACTCCGAGTCGATGACCAAGGCGCATGGTGCAACCCTCCCGGCGCAAGCAGTATATCCTTCGCCGGTTTGCTGATCGCCGGCCGCCCGCGAGGAGCCGTCCTCCGCAAAAAATCGGGCCGGGGAACGCCTGCTTGTGATAGCGTGATGCCACCGGATCCTTCCCGAGTTTTATCTTCAGGAGTCGAGTATGCCCTCCCTGCTCAGGGCCGGCGTTCTTTTCTTCTTCGCCACGGCTGCTCTGGTCCCGGCGCAACAGGCGAATTCTCCCGCCGCGCCGCCCGCGATGCGCGGCATTCAGCCGGAAAACAGCGAAGAGCCTGCGGTCAGGAACGGCCATCTCTACGTCGTCGCCATCGGAATCGATCACTATAAGAACTGGCTCAACCTGAGCACCGCCGTCAGCGACGCCACCGGGTTCGCAGAGCTCCTCACGAAAAACTTCGGCTTTGAAGAAGTGGTGCCGCCGCTCACGGACCAGAACGCCACACGGGACGCGATCAACAAGTTGGTCTCGGACGACCTGCGCCCCCACCTTCACCCCGAGGACTCGCTGATTTTTTTCTTCGCCGGCCACGGCACCACGCAGCCCGTTCCCATTGAAAATGAAACCCGCAATGTGGGCTACATCGTGCCATGGGACGCGCCCGCGCAAGGCGGAGACGAGGAGCACTGGAGCGACTACGTGAGAATCGATTCCCTGCTGCAGGGTATCAGCGAGCTGCCGCCCAATCACATCCTCGTCATCCTCGACAGTTGCTACAGCGGCATGGCGCTGGGGGACAAGGTTTCCGCCGCCCGCGGCGACGTTCAACTGCAGCAGGACATCGCCGCAAAGGCGAGCCGGCAGGTGATCTCGAGCGCTGATCGCAACCAGACCGCAGCCGACAGGGGCCCGGTTCCCGGGCACTCCCTTTTTACCGGGCTTATGATCCAGGGGCTCACTTCCCGCAAGGCGGACATGTTCCATCGCGGCTGGGTGAGCGCGAGTCTGCTTGGACTCTATGTGAAGGATCAGATCGGCGAGGACAAGCAATCGCACCAGGTGCCGCAATTCGGAACCTTCGACGGAGACGACGGGGGCGAGCTGATCATCCCCATGGGCAAGGAATCGGGCGCGGATGCCGCGCAGAAGTCTGACCCCGAAAGCACCCTGAGCGAAGACGAAAAGAGCGAGCTTGACCGCGTGCACAAGGAAGAGCACTATTGGCGCGCCGACGATCCCCTCAAGCGGTTTGCCCTCGCCCGCAGCGGCGCCGTCAAGCTGTGCGAGGGCGGCGATGCCTGGGGCTGCGAGGCGGCGGCGCGCAGCTTCACCCTGGGACTGGGCGGAGGATCGGACTACGCCCGCGCCGTGGAAATGGCGCAGGAGGCATGCCAGGCGCAACGGTCGGGAGCGTGCGTTCTGCTGGGCACGCTCTACCAGCAGGGCGAGACCATCGAGCCCGACCTCCAGAGCGCGCAGCGGCTGTTTGAGGAATCGTGCGACCAGGGCAACCTGCGCGGCTGTATCGGGCTGAGCCGGATGTATATGACCGGCCAGGGCGTGGCCAAAGACCCGGAAAAAGCGAAAGACCTCTTTGCAAAAGCATGCGCGGGCGGCGAGATGCAGGGCTGCAACGGCCTTGGCGCCCTCTACGCCTATGCGGTCGGAGTTCCGCAAAACTACGCTGAGGCGCTGAGCGACTGGCAGAAGGCCTGCGGCGGAGGCTTCATGCGCAGCTGCGAAAACCTGGGCAATCTTTACCTCTTTGGGGAGGGCGTCAGCAAGGACACCGCACAGGCCATCAAGTACTACAGGAAGGGCTGCGACGGCGGCGGGATGGAGAGCTGCAGCAACCTGGGCTGGATGCTTGAGAACGGCAACGGGACGGCGAAGGATCTGGAGCAGTCGGCGAAGCTCTACAAGCAGGCCTGCGAGGG
>DATJRT010000144.1:0-25475 GCA_035504495.1 Occallatibacter sp. | reverse complement strand
TCTACGGCGTACAGCACTTCCTGCATCCGCAGTTCGTTCCCGTCATCCCGCTGGAGAAACCGTTGCCGTCGTGGATGCCCTTCCATCTCCTCATCAGCGATGGGGTGGGCACGGTGGAAGTCGTCGCCGGCCTCGCCATGGCCGTCAACCGGCAGGCGCGGCTGGCCGCTACCTGGCTGGGAATTGTGGTGTTCTTCGTCGTGCTGGTCGTCTACCTGCCCATTCTCGCCGTCAAGCCCAGCGACATTGGCGTGGGCATGAACTACTTTGCGGACACCCTCTTCTTTGGCGGCGCCATTCTGTTGCTCGCCGGCTCCATTCCGCCGCAACCGCGAAATCGCTCGACGACGGCGGCGCCGGTCGCGGCTATTTCCACATCCGTCTGAAGACCCCGCGCGGAGGGCAACCGTGACCAGCGTCGGCCGCGGCGGGTTCGTGCCCTCGCGGCCGGGCTCCGCAGAACCGCAACAATCGCTGTACGATCGATCTTCGGGAGGAACGTCCGCGATGCGCTGCCTCGCATGCACACTGCCCGCCGTGATTGGAATGGCCGCGCTTGCCACCCTCGTGCCCGAGCCCGTCGCTGCCGCGCCGCCCGCCTCGCCCCGGGTTGCGCAAACCCCTCCCATGGGGTGGAACAGCTGGAATTATTTCGCCGACAAGGTCTCGGACCAGGGCGTGCGGGCCGCCGCCGACGCCATGGTGGCCAGCGGCATGAGGGATGCGGGCTACGTGTACGTGAACATCGACGACACCTGGGAAGGAGAACGCGACGCCGGCGGCATGCTTCACTCGAATGCAAAATTTCCCGACATGAAGTCGCTTGCCGACTACGTCCACTCGAAGGGCCTCAAGCTCGGCATCTACTCCTCGCCCGGGCCCAAAACCTGCGCGGGATACGAAGGGTCGCTGGGGCACGAGCAGCAGGATGCCCAGCTCTTCGCTTCCTGGGGCATCGACTATCTCAAATACGACCTCTGCAGTTACATTCCCGCCGTGATGGAAAAGCAGGCGCCCAATGATCCCGCGGAGCAGATGCGGCTCATGGCCGCCGCTTACGTGAAAATGGCGAACGCCCTGCGCGCCACGGGCCGCCCCATCGTCCTTTCCCTCTGCCAGTACGGCTGGGACGCACCCTGGGAGTGGGCGCCGGCCCTCGGCGGCAATCTCTGGCGCACCACCGACGACATTTCCCCGCACTGGGATCGGATCTACGCCATCCTCAGCCAGCAGGACGGCCTCGAGGCATACGCCGGCCCCGGCCACTGGAACGATCCTGACATGCTGGAAGTGGGCAACGGGAAGCTGACGCCGGCCGAGAACCGCGCCCACTTTACCATGTGGGCCATGCTGGCGGCGCCGCTGCTGGCCGGCAACGACCTTCCGAACATGACGCCGGAGGTGAAAGCCATTCTCACCAACCGCGATGTGATCGCAATTGACCAGGACCGGCTGGGACACGAGGCCACGCGTGCGTACTCGGAGGGCGAAGTCGATGTGTGGACGCGGCATCTGGCCGGCGGTGCGCTGGCGATTGCAGTGGTGAATGCAGGCAGCGACCGGTACTCGACGCATCCCTTTCACCTAAGCCTGGCCCGGCTGGGTCTGCACGGCACACAACACGCGAAAGATCTGTGGAGCGGCAAGGAGATGGACCTGACCGATGAGATGCCGCTCGATATCGGGACACACGACATCTTGTTGGTGCGGATTGCGGCGCCGAAGTAGGAGAGCGATCCTAGCCGGCTTGACCCAGACACACCGCAAACCAGCCGCGCGGGTCAGTCCAGGTTGCGGCTGGTACGAATCCGGCTTCCTTCAGCATCTCTTCGGCCTGGCCCGGCTGAAATTTGTAGCTGTTTTCGGTGTGGATGGTCTCTCCCGCATCGAACTCCACTTTCCAGCCCAGAGCTCCGATCCGTACTCGCTGCGCGGCCCGGCTCTCGAGGTGCATCTCCATGCGGGAGTGAACAGGGTTCCAGACCGCACGATGGACAAAGGCTGCGGGGTCGAAGTCGGCGGAAAGTTCGCGGTTGAGGCGGACGAGCAGATTCTTGTTGAAGGCCGCGGTGACGCCGGCGGCATCGTCGTAGGCGTGGAGAAGAACGGATTCGTCCTTCACCAGATCGACTCCAAGCAGAAGACTGTCGCCGGATTGGAGCTGGCCGCGCAGCTTGTGCAGCAAGTGTGCGGACTCCCTGGGCTCGAAGTTGCCGATGCTCGAGCCGATGTAGAGCAACAGCCGGCGCTCGCCGGGCGCGGCGGGATCGAGGGCAAAGCCATTGGTATAGTCCATCACCAGCGGGCAGACGCGCGCGCCGGGGATCTCCCGCTCGATGCGCGCCCGCGCGACCAGGAGCGCAGTCAGCGAAATGTCGATGGGCTCGTAGAGCAGGGAGCCCTGCCGCTCGATGGCAGCCGCGAGCAGAAGGCGCGTTTTGGCGGCCGAACCCGCGCCCAGCTCCGCAATGCGCAGGCGCGCGCCGGCGGCGGTGAGGGCGAGAATTTCGCCGGCATTGCGGGCGAGGATCGAGTGCTCGGTGCGCGTGAGGTAGTACTCCGGCAGTTCGGTAATCTCATCGAAGAGCCGCGAGCCGGCCTCGTCGTAAAAAAGCCAGGGAGGCAGACGCCTGGGCACGCTGGCGAGGCCGGCGCGCACGGCGCGAGCCACCTTGGTATCGGCATGTAATTCAGTTGGAACGGGAATCGCGAGAGCCATCCTGGTCCTTCGATGCAGCGCGCGTGGGGTTCGTATCGTTTGAATTTGCGGTTGATTGAGGAATGGATTATTGCGCCAGGCGGATACCGGAGAACTGCCAGCGCGTCTCGGGAGGAAAGAAGTTGCGATAGCTCGGGCGGATGTGGCGCCGTGGCGTGGCGCAGGAGCCGCCGCGCAGGACCATTTGACCGCTCATGAATTTGCCGTTGTACTCACCCAAAGCCCCCTCGAGCGGCCTGAATCCCGGATACGGCAGATAGGCGCTGCCCGTCCATTGCCAGCAGTCCCCAAAGAGTTGTGCACGGCCCCGGCTTTGGACTGGATTCGCGGCCGGTAAAGGCAGAAACGCACCGGAGTCGAGCAGATTGCCTTCAACGGGCGCGGTCTCCGCAGACGCGTTTTCGGCCGCTGCTTCCCACTCGAACTCCGTGGGCAGGCGAAAGCCCGCCCAGCGTGCATAGGCGTCGGCCTCGTAGTAGCTCACGTGGCTCACGGGCGCGCTCATGCGCTCTTCGAGCGGGATGAGGCCGCGCAAGGTGAACACGCTCCAACCGTCCGCGCTCGTGTCTTCGCGCAAATTCTCCCTGGTCCAGTAGAGCGGGGCGCGCCAGCCGTAGCTCTTCACCGCGTCCCAGCCGGCGGAGAGCCACAGCTCGGGCCGGCGATAGCCGCCATCGGCCATGAAGGCGAGATATTCGCCGCAGGTGACCAGGCGCTCGCTCAAGGCATAGGGCTCGAGCCAGACCTGGTGGCGGCCAAGCTCATTGTCGAAGCAAAAGCCGCCTCCGCCATAGCCCGCCTGAAGGAGTCCGCCAGAGAAGGGAAGAAATGCGGGCGGCTCGAAGACCTGCCCCGGGGCTGGTTGCGGGACTCGGCCTGGGTTTCGATCCGCTCTGCGAGCCGGCGCGGAGGCAAGCGGAGCGCGGTAGGCAGGACGCAGAGGGTTGGTGAAGAACGCGTGCAGGATGTCGGTGAGCAGGAGCTCCTGGTGCTGTTCCTCGTGGTTCGCGCCCAGCTCAATCCGCCTAAGCGCTTCCGGCTCGGGTCCAGATTCAGAGTTGGACCGGAGCAGCCGCTCGATGGCGTCGTCGACATGGGCACGGTAGGCGAGGATCTCGTCAAGCGGGGGACGGGAGAACGAGGAGCGCAGCTTTTTCTCAGGGAAGGCGGAGTAGCCTTCGTAGTAGCTGTTGAAGAGCCAGTGAAAATCGGGATGGAAAGGACGGTATCCGTGAAGAAATTGGCGCAGCACAAAAGACTCGAAGAACCAGGCTGTGTGGGCGAGATGCCACTTGGCCGGCGAAGCTTCAGGACACGATTGCACCATCATGTCTTCAGGCGTGAGCGAGGCGCAGAGTTCGAGGGTTTGCCGGCGCACCGCGCCAAAGCGCTCGCTTAGCCCGGCACCGGTTTCGACGACTTCCGCTGATTTCATAGTGGCTTGTGCCTCCTGCCCCTACCGCTTAGCTGATCAAGAGTTTATCGCTCGTTCAAGGGCCGCCGACGATTTCCCTCAACGGTACGTTGGGGAAAATTTCTCGCCCCTGCTCTTCACTTGCCGAAGTTTTGGTGCTTTAATCTTCTCGAACGATTTCCACACATCGGTCTTCCCCTCGCCCCCTCGCCGGCTTCGCGACGGGAAACCGGGAGGAGTCATGTTCAGGCTGGTCGAATCCGGCTCGGTGCTTATCATTGGACTGATTTCAGGCCAGTTGGCTGCGCCAAGCCCGGTCCCGGCCCAGGCTGCGTTCGTGGCTCCGACAACGGCTCAGGCTTCCGCTCAAGTAGAGACAAACCTCCAGGTCTCAGCATCTGCGCAAACACCAGCCCAGGCTCCCGCACAGGCCTCCACCGCCCGTCCTGCGGCGCAAGTGGTGGCGGCTGTTCCAGTCCCTCCACCCACGCCCGAGGAACTGGGAGATACGCTGGTGATTCATCAGCGGTACCAGGCTGCGCTGGCCGCTTACGCCAAAGCGCCACCGTCGGCAACCGTCTGGAATAAGATGGGGATCGCCTACCAAATGATGTTTAATTTGAAGGATGCGACCCACTGCTACAAGGAGTCGCTGGAGCTCGAACCGAAAAACCCAAACGTGCTGAACAATTTAGCCACGATCTACGACTCCCTGAAGGAATATGGGCAGGCGGAGAAACTTTACAAAAAGGCATTGAAGCTGGACCCGAAGTCGGCCCTGGTGCTCAAAAACCTGGGGACAAACCTTTTGAGCCAGCACAAGAACACCCGCGGTTGGGAGATGTACGAGCAGGCCCTGTCCATTGATCCGCAGATTTTCGAGGACCGCAACAGCCCGCAGGTGCAGAATCCCGCAACGGTGGAGCAGCGGGGAGTGATGAACTACTACATGGCGCTCGGTTGCGTCCGCGTGGGGCAAACCGCGTGCGCGCTGCAGTATCTGCGCATGGCGATGGATGAGGGGTATACCACCCCCAAGAAAGTCGCATCCGACCTGGCCTTCGCCAGCCTGCGCGACAATCCTGATTTCAAACTGCTGCTTGCCTCTCAGAAAAACGCGAAACCCGCGCAATCCCGCTAGAAAGGCTCCGCAGGGGTTGTGGAGGTTTCCGGCCTCGGTGCCAGATGGAGTTTGCTTCCACCTCAGCGAAGACCTGTCGCTGAGGACCCCGGCTCAAAGAAGAATCCGCTTGATTGCACTGGCTTCAGGACAGAGCAACCGCGGAGCCGCTGTAGCCAGCTTTGCTGGGGCCGGGTCCTCGGCGCCCGGACCCATGAGCGGAGCCGCGTCGTCCGGCGCCGGGATTCCGGCGTCTATGAGTTCAGTGCGTCCGGAGCGATCTGCGGGCAGCGGTCAGATCCCCGGCGCGTTCCAATCGGGAGCTGAATCATGAAGAAGTTCGTGGCCCTTTTCGTTTTTGCGTTGGGGTTGACTGCAGCCGGGGCGGCTCAGTACGCGAGTGCGCAACCGCCCGCGGGACAAAACCCGGCCGGACAGGATGCGGGCGGGCAGAATGCCGAGCCGGGCGGAGGATACGGCCAGCGAGGCGGCCGGGGCGGATTTGGCATGGGGATGATGGGCCGCGGCGTGGCAGGGACGGTAACTGAGGTTGCCTCAGATCACTTCACCGTCAAAACCTTTCTCGGCGATACGTATTCGATCCAGTTCGGCGGCAATACGCGGTTCGTGAAGATGCCGGCCGGCATGCGGCGCGGGGAGGGTCCTGAAGGCGGTGAGGGCAGCGATGAAGGCGGCGGGCGGGAACCTGGCCAGGGTTGGGGACGCGGCGCGGGCAATGGCGGAAACCCGCCGCAGGAAATCAAGCCCACCGACATCAAGGTGGGAGACGTGATTGACGCGCGGGGCGAGGTGGATGCAACGGCGAAATCGGTGGGCGCCACGTCGGTGGCGCTCGTGGATCCCGAGCGCGCGAAGCAGATGGAAGAGATGGTAGCCAACTTCGGAAAGACCTGGCTGATGGGGAAGGTGACCGGGATCGATGGCGTGAAGGTGACGCTGGCGGGCGCGCTCGACAACGCGCCGCACAGCTTTGTGGCCGACGAGAACACGACCTTCCGCCGCAGGCGCGATCCCATCACGCTGGCCGACATTCAGGTAGGCGATACGCTGCGGGTGGATGGAACGGTGAAGGACGGCGTGTTCACGGCCACAAGCGTGGGCGATATGGGCGCGATGCAACCGGGGAATCGGCGCGGCCCGGGCAGCGGAGCGCCTCCGGCCGCTCCGCAGTAAGCAATCAACCAGCAAGTCAGCGTTCGCCGGAGCGTACGAGGTGCGCGGGGCCTCAGCCGGCGCGCGGCCGTCTCAGTCGAGATTCTTGACCTGCGTGTCAGCGGGATAGGTGACCACGAATTGATCGTCCTTGAGAGTCTGATTCTGATTGACGCTCAAAACGGTGAGGACCAGCTCGGTGCCATCGATGGGGCGTTTGATGGTGATGGTGGAGGGGTATTGCACGCCGTTGAAGTCGCGGTAGGCGGAGTAAAGGACCTGCGTCTCCACCTGGCCGTTGCTTGCATAGACGTCCTGCTCGTAAGGAAGCAGGGTGGTGCGGTCAAACACAACTTCGCGCGTGGTTGGCTCCTCGTGGCTGCCGGACTTCTGGTGAAAAACGCTGAGGACATACTCGGGCTTGAGCAGCAGGTGCTTCTTGGAGGGGTCCTCGATGGTTTCAGAATCTGAGGTGACGGAGTAGTAGTCCTCGGGGGAGAGACCCTTGACGACCATGGCGTCAAAGAAGAAGCCGGGGCGGAGATTTTCCAGCGTGTTGGGCGATTTCTTCTCAAGAGAGTTCGAGCCGGTGAGCGCCTGCTTGCGCGAAGGGATGTAAATGGTGAAGTGCTTACCGTCGCTGGCCATGTCGAACATCGGCGTTCCCAGCACCGGCACGCGGCCATAGACGCGCAGCATCTCCGGCTTGCGCAGCAGAATGACGGCGGGAAAAGTGGGCTCCGTTGTTTCCAGGCCCTGGTCGGGCTTCTGCTGGCTGGCCTGGATGGTGACTTTGGCATTCAGGGTTTCAAGCGCGTTCCAGCGCCGATTGAGCTGGGCGACCAGCTCTTCGGGATCGACGGTCTGCACCGTCGCCGGCGCTTTGGGAACGGGCAGCTTGCGCGTGCTGGGCAGCAGGGAGCAGCCCGCGAGCAGAAACGGCGTGGAGAGCAGAGCGGAAATGAAAGTGCGGCGCACGGCTCTCATGGCGCACCCGTCTTCCGTAGGGCACGGCGATAGCCGGCCACATTGCGTTTGTGCTGGTCGAGGGTGACAGCGAACAGAGAGTGGCCCTGGGCGTCGCTGCCGGCGGCAACGAAGTAAAGATAGTCGGTGCGGGCCGGGTGCAGGGCCGCGCGCAGCGAAGCCACGCCGGGATTGGCCACGGGACCGGGCGGCAAGCCGGGGTGGAGATAGGTGTTGTAGGCAGTGTCGCGGGTCAGGTCGCTTTGGTAGATGGCGCCACGCCAGTGCCCGGCAAGCTCCAGTCCGTAGATCACCGAGGGATCGGTTTCGAGGGGCATGTTCTTCTTCAGCCGGTTATCGAAGACGCTGGCGACCAGCGGTCGGTCGGCGTCGACAGCGGTTTCTTTTTCAACCAGAGATGCGATGGTGACCACCTGGTGAACGTTCTCTTGGATTCCCAACTGCGCGGCGACGGCGCGGAAACGGCGAACCATGATTGCCACAATCTGCACGGCGCCGGCCGTTGGAGCGAAGCGGTAGGTATCCGGGAAAAGATAGCCCTCCAGCGATCTTGCCTGGGGATCGAGGTCGGCTACCAGCCCTGCCTGTTTGACGGCGGCATCGAGGAAATTGGCGCGGGTGGCCAGACCCGCCTGCTGAACTCGAGCCGCAATATCAAAGATGTTTGCGCCTTCCGGAACCACAAGGGCGACGGTGTAAACGTCGCCGCGGGCGATGCGCTCATAAACTTCGATGGCTGGCGTGGGGTGATCGAAACGGTATTCCCCGGCCTTGAGCTTTCCCCGCAGGCAGGCGCGCAGCAGGTCAAAGGCGAACCGGCTGCGGACCACGCCGGCCTGCTCGAGATTTCGGCCAATTTGCAGGGTGGACGAGCCGGGAGGGAGATCGACGAAGGTTTCGGCTTCAGGGCCAAAGGGCATGAAGACGAACCAGGCAGCGCCAGCGGCGGCGAGGAGAAGAAGGAACACGGCCAGCAGGAATTTCTTCGCTCCGGAGCGCGGCTTTTTTCTGCTGATTCCTGTGCGCCTGGCCATTCGGCTGGTCTCGACCCTTCAGGAGTTTAGGACGCGTCTTGCCCACGCGAGGACTCTCTATCTTTCGATTGTATCGGGCGCAGGGGGAGCGTTTCACGGGGAGCACTTTAAGCTGGAGGCAGGGAGTGGATATTGGATCCTGGCAAGCCGCTGCGTTATCTGGGTCTGGACGTGGGCAATCGCCGTGTGGGTGTGGCCGTGTCGGACGAGTTAGGGCTGACGGCGCAACCGGTGCTGACGCTTGAGCGCAAGAGCAACCGGCGCGAGGATCTGCGCTCCCTGGCGCGGCTGGCGCGTCGCTTTGGCGTGGCCGGCATCGTGGTGGGGTTGCCGCTCCACCTTTCCGGTGAAGAGAGCCCGCAGGCAAGGAAGACGCGCGCGCTCGCCGAAGAGCTGGGCACTCTAACCGGGTTGCCGATCCACTTCGAGGATGAGCGGCTGACGAGCCATGAGGCGCACGAGATTCTTTATGGGGCCGGACGGAAGCGGCAGACGCACAAGCGCGTGGTCGACCAGGTGGCGGCGGTGATGATCCTGCAAGGGTTTTTGGAGAGACTGGGAACGAGGGACGAAGGGAACGGGGGACTGGGGGACTAAAAGAAGAAACACCGGGGCCGGGAGGGACGAACGCGGGACGCCTTTGTCGAATTTCAGCTTTGGGAGGCTTGCGTATAATGAAGGGGACAGGTTCTCTTACCTTTTGCGGGTAGAGTGCCCCCCTTCCCGCCAGGACCGTGGATGCCCGAACACATCAAAAGACAGCTCCTCAAGGAGATCAAGCAGCTCGAACACGAGCTTGCCCACGAGCTTCCTGCGGAGATTAAAAAGGCCGTGGCGCTGGGCGATCTCTCGGAGAATGCCGAGTATCACATGGCGAAGCAGCGCCAGGATTTTGTGAACGCACGCCTGGGGCAATTGAAGAAACGCATGGCGGAGTTGTCGCTGGTGAACCTGCAGAACATTCCCCGGGACAAGGCGGGCTTCGGGTCGACGGTGGTGGTTTACGACTCGACCAAGGACGAGGAGATTGTGTACCGGCTGGTGACGAGCGAGGAGTCCGATGTGTCCAAGGGACTCATCTCGACGACGTCGCCGATCGGGCGCGGACTGGTGGGAAAGCGCGTGGGCGACGTAGCCACGATCGTTACGCCCAACGGCAAGCGCGATCTGGAAGTGCTGAAACTGACCACGATTCACGACGAAGCCGGCGATGACGAGGATGAAGACGAGGAAGAGGCCGCAGCCGGCGCGTGAGAACTAGCTGCTAGCTTCTAGCCTCTAGCTGCTAGCTCTCCAGGTTCATGCCCTCCCCTCATCACCCAAGCGGAAATCCGGCTGGCGGCTAGAAGCTGGAAGCTAGGAGCTGAAAGCTCAACATGACCTGGACCAGCGCATTCGGCCGCGCCTGCGGTTGGTTGCTCGACCGCATCGTGCATGGGCTGGCGCTCACCCGCATCTCGCCCAACGTGCTCACCTTCCTGGGGCTGGTGATCAACATCGCGGCGGCATTTCTCTTCGGGCACGCCAACTCCTCGAATGCGGACCGCATGTTTGTTTACGCCGGATTGGTGATTGTGGGCGCGGGGCTCTTCGACATGGTGGACGGGCGCGTGGCGCGGCGCACCAACCAGGTGACGGTCTTCGGCTCGTTCTTCGATTCGGTCATCGACCGCTACTCTGACGTGGTGCTTTTTTTCGGATTGCTGGTCTACTACGGGCGGATTAACCGCTTCCGCTATGTGGTGCTGGTGGCGTTCGTCATGGTGACTTCGCTCATGGTGAGCTACACGCGGGCGCGCGCCGAGGCGCTGATCGGCAGTTGCAAGGTGGGCTTCATGGAGCGGCCGGAGCGCATTGTGCTGGTGATCCTGGGCGCGCTGTTCAACCACTGGGACGTGATGGCCCCGGTGCTGTGGGTGCTGGCCGTGCTCTCGACCATCACCGTGATTCACCGCGTCACGTATACCTACCAGAACACGAAGTTCCTGGCGCCGCTGGGGTAGGACGGCTCACTACCGCCGCCCCTTCTTCCACTCCTCATACGAGATGCGGGGAATGCGCAGGAAGGCATCGCGGGTGCGGACGTAGTTGCCCAGGCCATTCATGCGGCCCACGGTGTGCATCTCCTCGGCGTTAATGTAGGGGCCGGCGGGATCGACGAAGCGGTCTTCGACGTAGATGGAGACCACGCGGCCGAGGATGATGCGCGAGCGGCCGATCTCCATGGTGGTGAACTCGCGGCATTCGAGGGCGGCGTGCGCCTCCGCGATGCGTGGCGGCTTGACCTTCTTCGAGCGCGCGGTGGTAAAGCCGGCGATCTCCACCTCGCTCATCTCCGCGGGAAAATCGGTGGCGCAGATGTTCATTTTTTCGGCGATGTCCTCGGTGACCACGTTGACGACGAACTCGCCGGTGCGGCGGATGTTGCGCGCGGTGTCCTTGGGCACGTAAACGTCAGCCGGGCGATTGGTGACGCCGATACCGACGATGGCCGGATCGGTGCAGAAGTAGTTGTAGGCGCTGAAAGGCGCGGCGTTCAGGACGCCCTGTTCGTCGAGGCTGGTGATGAGCGCGATGGGACGCGGAACCACCAGCCCGATCAGCAGCTTGTAAGTTTCCGGGCCGGAGGTTTTCTCGAGATCGAATTCCATTCAGATTTCCAGGTAAAGGAAGCCGCGCTCAGCAGTCCACCACTACGGCAGAGCAGCCGGGACGTTGCGGACGCCATTGCACCAGGAACGAGGTGACGGAAGAGGACTCCATGTGGCGCATGTCCTCGAACTCGCCGCTCTTCTGGCTGTGGAGCAGCTTGCCCTCGGGGCTGAGCACGGCGAGCGCAGGCACGCCTTTTTCGATGGGCACGCCGTATTCGCGGGCGATGTCGAGGTTGGTGTCCATGCGTCCGATGTTGATATCGACGAGCACAAAGTTCTTTTCGAGCAGGTCGCGGTTCGCATCGTCGTGAAAATAAAGATTCAGCACCTGGCAGTCGCCGCACCAGTTTCCGCCAAAGTCCAGCAGAACGCGGCGATGCGTGGCCGCGGCGGTCTTAAGGGCTGCGGCGATGTCGGCACGGGCCTGATTCGGTTCAGGATAAATATCGCGGCCAGCGGGACTGGCCGGGCCGGCGGCGAGCGCGAGCAGGATACCCAGAGCGAGCAAGCGCGCGGATTTCATGAGGGTGACCTCCAACACTCCTAGTCTGCCACAAACCTGCCCCAAAGGTTTGAGCGCGATGCCACTTTTATGGCTTCTGGCGCGGCGGCGTGGGCGTTTACTCTGGAGGCTGGATGCGCGACCGAACAACACTGCGCAAGCGCCTGGAGGCGGCGGCCTATCCCGACCTGGGAGCCATGATGGACGGCTACGCCCAGGCCGCGGCGGCGCTCGGCTCCTGCGAGGTGAAACAAAAGCTGGACTTTACCGCCGAGTCCATCGATGTGCTGGACGAGGTGCTGGTGTTGGTGAGCGAAAGTCCGGAGCTCGATCTGGATTTCGAAGTGCGCCTTTGGGGCAGTTACCTGGGCGAGGTGCTGCGGCGGCGCTACGCCGGAAGCTGGGAGATGACGGTGTATCCCGGCGGCGCGACGGCGGTTCCGTCTATCGACGTGCGGGGATCGAGGCTGTTTCCGCTGATGAAGGTCTACCGGCGCCTGACCGCGGGCGAGGAAGAGGACCTGCACTCATTTTTCAGCATGGTGACGGAGAGGCTGGGCAAGCCGGCGCAGGTGAATTGAAACCAGTGAGCGAGCCGGTGAGCCGGGTCCTTGCTTTCTTACCCTTTCCATCCACCGCGCCGGGCGCAATGGACGAGGCACGGGAAGTTTCCGGTTCTTCTGTGGCGTTCGCCCGGTTTTGCGGTTCTGTGCGACAATAACGGGATGGGCGAGTGTGCGTCGGCCGAAGGGCGGCGCGCGGAGGAATAACGATGGGCGATTTTCTGCAACCGACACATCTGCTGGTGATTGCGATCATCCTGCTGGTGTTGTTTGGCGCCAAACGGCTACCGGAACTGGGCAAGGGGTTGGGCGAAGGTCTCAAGGGTTTCAAGGAGGGATTGAAGGGCGTGGCGGAGCCTACGCCGCCGGCTCAGCCGGTGCAGCAAAATACGGCTGCCGCGCCGCCTCCGGCGAATTCCACCCCGGTCGAGCCCAAGGCATAGGGGGAGGTTTCCCGGCAACCTGCCGGACGGCGCCTCGAGCGCCCAGCCGAAACCCGATCCCGGGACCAGACAGCGGGCGAATGCCGAGATGAATCCGATGCATGAAGAGGCCTGTGCCGAGCGCACAGGCCTTCGTGTTCCCAGGAAAAGAGCTGGAGTGGAGCGATCCGCCGTGAGCCTGCCCAGGCTGCCGTGGGCAGCCGATCAACGATCTTGCGCCGAGGGATAATAGCCGCGCTTGGCAATGATCACGAGATCGGGACGATCCACGCGCACATCGATGGGCCGGTATCGATCGTCGAAGTTGGGCAGGTGGGTGAAGTAGCCCAGCGTGTATTGATTGCGGGCTTCCCCGGCGATCTTCTGGTAGCTCTTTTCAATGCCGTTCACGCCGCCTTCGGCATCGGTGTCGCCGCCGGTGGCCAGGGTGTACTTGTAGAGAATGTTGTCGTACATCTGAAACGGCAGGTGGAAGCGGTCAATCCAGCCTTCGCCCCAGCGCGCGGAGTCGCCCACAAGCGTGGCGTAGACGGTGATCTTGTTGGTCTCGAGATAACGGACTACTTCCTTCCAGCTGGCCTTGCTGCCGTATTCCTTGCCGTCGGAGATGACGTAGATGAGGCGCCGGAACTGCTTGGGCTGCGTGGAGAGCTGCTGCGCGGCGGCGAGGATGGCGTCATTGAGAGTGTGAATCTCCTTGGGGATGGTAATGAACCCGTTATCGCCGGTGGATTTTCCCACCTGCAAATTGGGATCGGCGCAGTTGCCGTTGACGGAGATGGAGCAGCCGGCCAGCGGGCCGTCGTTGATGGGCACCATGGGGTCGGTGCCGGCCGACTGAGCCATTGAGAGCACATAGGGCAGGCGCGCGCTTTGCCCGCCGGTGAAGCCCGTCCATTCCTTGGCTCCGTTACTGTAAGAGAAAACGGCAGCTTCGTCGTAAGGAGTGAGCGCGCCCTGGATTGCGCCCATTGAAGCGTTCACCTGGTCCATGAAGTTCGAGGGAAGGCTCTGATCGACAACGAACGCGATGGCCAGCGGCTGGGGATCGACGCTGAAGAAGCTAAGGTGCTGCTGCGTGCCGCTCTCGTAGACCTTGAAGTCACGCCACGTGAGGCCGGCCACCTGGTGGCCCTTCGCGTCTTTTACGGTGACGGGAACCTGGACGAAGTTTACCTCGATGCGAAAGTTCGCCAGCGCCTCGGTGCCTGTTTCCGGAGCGGGCTGCTGGATGTTGTCCTGCGGTTGCGCCGGCGGCGGGACGGAAGCCGGAGACACGTTGGCCGGTGCTTCGTCCTCACCGGCTTCGGGCTGATCGCCGGCGCCTGCCGAAGAGGTCGCAGACGAGGAGCCCGCGCCGTTCGTAGCGGGTCCGGCGCCTTCACCGGGGACAACCGTGGAGGAGCCGGGCAAGGGCGGCGGCGCCTGGGGGGTGGGCGCATCGGGGACCGACTGCTGCTGTTGCCGGGCCGGCTGCGGGGATTGACCCGAAAGGCTGGAGCCGGGGCCAACCACGAGCAGACACGCGAGCGCCAATGCACTTAACCCGCACTTCACTGAAGTTTGATCCTCCGAAAAACCGCTGCCAGCGCGCTCATGGTTTCCGGTGCAGTTGAGCCGCAGGCGCAATCGCTCTGATTCATACGATGCAGGGCTGCACCTGACAGAGTATCAGACGCGCGAGTGCGGCGCAGGTTGCCCCTTCCTGAGCGAATGGGTATGCTTTCTTTGGAACGGGAAAGGCGTCTAACCAAAGGGGAAGATGTACGCACGCATCCCACTTGCCGCCTTTTTGCTGGCGCTGCCGGGAGTTCCGGCGGCGCTGGGACAGCTTGCGCCCTCGCCGGATGCGCCGCCCGTGAGCACGGCTCCGGCCACCACGCCGGATCAGCAGCCGGTGGCCACCTTTCATGTGAACGTGAACCTGGTGGACGTGATCTTCACCGTGAAAGACAAGAATGGCGCGCTGGTTCCCCATCTGACGAAAAACGACTGCACCGTGGATGAGGACAAGGTGCCGCAGACGCTGAAGACGTTTGTGGCCGAGAGCAATCAGCCTTTGACGCTAGGGATTCTGCTGGATACCTCCGGCAGCCAGCAGCGGGTGCTGCCGCTCGAGCAGCAGGCGGGCAGCGAATTCCTTGAGCGGGTGCTGCGGGCCAAGGATGAAGCATTTGTGCTTTCCTTCGACGTGAACGTGGACCTGCTGCAGGACTACACCAACAGCGCGCACATGCTGGCGCGCGCGCTGGACAAGGCGGAGATCAATACCGCCGGCGGTAACGGATCGGGAATTCCGGGGCTGGGCGGGGGAACGGTTCCCACCGTGGGCGATCCCAAGGGCACGCTGCTTTACGACGCGATCTACCTGGCATCGACGGAGAAGCTGGTGCAGCAGACCGGGCGCAAGGCGTTGATCATTCTCACCGACGGCGAAGATGAGGGCAGTAACACCAAGATTGCCGACGCCATTGCCGCGGCGCAGCGCTCCAATGTGATCGTTTACGTGATCCTGATTGCCGACCGGGGCATGTACTGGAGCCAGGGGATGGCGTATACCGGATACTCGGCGGCGAAGAAGATTGCCGATGAAACGGGTGGACGCGTGATCGACGTGGGCAACAACGGACCCAAGCTCGAGGCCGCGTTCGAGCAGATTGAAGACGAGCTGCGCACGCAGTACGTGGCCAGCTATACGCCGACCAACACCAAGCTGGACGGGACGTTCCGGCATCTGGCCGTGCAATGCGGCGAGGGCATGAAGGTGCAGGTGCGCAAGGGCTACTATGCCACTCCGCCGCAGGACGCGATGGAGTAGAGCCGGAGTTTTCAATTCGCGTTCGAAACTCCCCGACAAGCGGATTCGATGCTGAGCTATTGCGGACGCTCGTGCATCACCTGCGGGCAGCGGGTGTCGCGATTCAGAACACTCGCGCGGGCCGCGCCTGCAAATTGCGGAAATCTCCATCCGATGGTGTCTTGTTTCCGGACAATTAGTTACCGACGGGGAATGACTTCGTAATCTGGCGCGAAATCCGGCGGATGGTTAATATCGGCAGTAGCTCGGGAAACTTGAGGCTCTCCGCGAGAAAAATCCGGATGCCCCGGTTTCCAACCCCAGAGGAGCTGGCCACGATGGTCAATTGCGCCGCCTTAGACGGTTATGAGATCAGCCCCCGCTTCCGCCAAACAGTGGAAGAGCGCGTGGCGCGCCTCGAGCGGGACGCGGCCCAGGACGAGGCCAACGTGATGCAACTCGATGACCCGGATCACATTCGCCGGCAAATGCGGCTGGTGGCGGCGCAGCGAACTGAAGCGCTGCGCATGCGGATTTTTCTCGATCGCGCCAGGACACGGCCGTCGCCGGCGGCGATGGCCCGCTGAGCGGCTCTCTTTCGCGAGCCAGGCGCCGTATATACTAGCCCACTCTTCCGCCTAATTTCTGTTGAATGACCGCGGCATTCTGCGCCGTGGCGTCGGCCACCAGCCCGCGGTCGTTGATGCGCAAGAGCACGGCCTTCAGCGCATCGATGGCGGAAGTGAGGTCGTTGAAGTCCTGCTGGCTGAGTTTGCCCCACTCGCGCTGCCGCGCAACCATGGCCATGTATTGATTCAGGATTCCCGCGAGCGAGAGATCGGCCTGGATGAGCGGCGTCTCCACCTTGCGAAAGCGGGGCTGGTTCTGGGCATTCTGCCACAGGGTTTCGAATTCCGCGGAATTGATAGGGGCCATGGAAATGTCTCCTTGCCGGGGCTAGAGGGTGATGTTGGCCGCGGTGATCTGGCCGATGTCGATGGTGCTCAGGTTGATGCCGCCAATGTCCACGGGCACGCCGATATTGTCGAGGATGGCTTTGGCCACCGAGCCGGAGAGCGAGACCCCCTGCAACTGCAGTGAACCGATGCTGACGTAAGCCGTGGGCGTTACGTCGAAGGTGCCGCCGAGTACGCCCAGGTTCAGGCCCAGGCCCTGTTGCGTGGCGTTGCCGTTGAAGCCGATGGCCGCGGTGGTCTCGACGTCCGCGGTGGTGACGGAGGGAATCTGCAGCGGGCCCAGCGACGCATTGGGCAGCACCAGGTTGCCGTTGGGATGAAAATCCTGAATGGAGACGGCGGCGGCCGCGGCCTCGGGAACCTCGACGTTGGCGATGGTGACGCCGCCGACGGCGAAGCCGGTGAGCGTGAATCCGTTCTTGGGAACGACGATGTTGGTTGCGCTGAGTGCGGAGAAGGTTCCTCCACCCAGATCGGCAGCGGCGATGGGCGCAACCACCGCGCTTAGGTTGGCGATGGCGATGTTGGGAACGGAGAGAGGAATATTGCCGAGTGAGGGGATGGAGACATTGCCGAGATCGAGTGCGAAAGAAAGGCTGCCCAGGCTGGCGGTGCCGGAGTCGCTCCAGAAACCGAGATTGATCCACCAGTCGAAGGCGAAATCGAGGTTGATCACGATGCGCACGGCCTGGAGCGCGGCGCTGGCGGCGGCGATATCGAGGGTGGTGCCTTCGAGCGTGAGCTGGCCGATGGTGACGCCGCCGAGCACAATCTCTTCGATTTTGATGTCGGCCACGGCGCCGGAGGCAATGGCCGCCTGCGCAATGTTGACGGTTTGAGCCATAGTACACGCCCTCCAAAAAAAGCTTTCATGGCGCGAAGGAATTGGAGCCTTTCGCCGGCCCGAGTTGCACGCGCCCGTGCTCCGGCCGCAGGCGGTGCGCGCCAGCAGCGGCAGCGGACGGGTTACCGCTCAAAGAATGTCTCCGATGGTGCGGGTTCGCGCGTCCTGCACAGCCTCAGGTGAAGTCCGCGGCGCGATGAAGAGCGGCGCCTTTCAAGTCACAGGGAATCCGGGGAGAACGGTCTGGTAGCACCCATTGGAGCAAGACCCGAAGACGTGAAGGCTCCGGTGAATGGATTGTATTATCCCGCGCCGCGGAAGCACAAAGGCTAAATTTGAAGTAGAGGCGTATGTGAGGAGCAGCGGCATGGGGCTGGAATATTTCGTCGTCGATGTGTTCACCAGCGAGGCGCTCAAGGGCAATCCGCTGGCCGTGGTGATGAACACGGCGGGTCTTGACACGGAGCGCATGCAGGCCATTGCACGCGAATTCAATCTGTCGGAAACCACCTTCGTGGAGCGCGGGCCGGTGGAGGCCGAGCGGCGCGAGGGCGTAAGGGTGCGCATCTTCACCACGCAGGAAGAACTGAACTTTGCCGGCCATCCGACGCTGGGTACGGCCGGCGTGCTGAAGATGACCGCGCCCGAAACATGTGAGGAGGGCACGGTGAAGCTCAAGCTGAATGTGGGCACGGTGCCGGTGCGGTTTTCCGGCGGCGAGAGCCAGGGCGCGATCCGCGGGGAGATGACGCAGCGCGATCCCGAGTTTGGCGCGGAGCTCGAACCCGCAGAAGTGGCGCGCCTGGCGGGGCTGCGCGCAGAAGATCTCGATCCCTCGCTGCCGCCGCAGGTGGTGTCAACGGGCACGGCGTTTGCCATTGTGGTGCTGCGCTCGCTGGAAGCGCTGACGCGGCTCAAGGTGAATCACGAGGAGGCAACGCCGTGGCTGCGGGAACGCGGGGCGCGCTGGCTCTATGTTCTGGCCCCTGCGCGCGAAAAAAAAGGAGACGCAGTGGACTTCAGATCGCGGATGCAGTTTTACAATGGCGAGGATCCGGCAACCGGATCGGCGTCGGGCTGCGCCATCAGCTACCTGGTGGCGCGCGGCGCCGTGGCTGAAGGCGAGACCGTCCGCGTGATGCAGGGCGTGGAGATCGGCCGGCCAAGCCTGATTTTGCTGAGTGCGCGGCGCGTTGGCGGCAGGGTGACGGACGTGCGCGTGGGCGGGAGCACTGTTCTTGTGGCAAAAGGCCGGCTTTTCCAGCCGTGATGCACATGCTTTCAACAGAAATTCATCATCCCAAGTGGCGATCCATGTTTCAGCTAGGCGATTTCCACTTGTTACACGCTGATTTTCAGCGAATTTTTCGCCTGCCCTTCCCTCTTCCCATGCCGCGCCGGGAATCGTAGTCTTGGCACTCATTGAGGGAAAAATGAACCGGGTTCTTACCGGTTGTCCCCCGCGTCACGACCACTGAAATCTTGATCGCGAACGAGGGCCGGCCTTGGTCGGGATCGTGTGCCGGGAGCGGCGAAGCGCAGTGCGCACGCAGCAAACCAGGGCGCCGATCCTGCCCCGGGGCGGGATGTTCGCGTTCAGTTGCCGGCACCGCCATGCAGTTGCCACTCCGCTCTTGCGAGGGGAGCGAGAGAGGCTGCGTGCGCGGCCGAGAACATGCACCATAACGATAAGAGGCAAGGAGCCAAGACCAGAATCATGCGCCCGAAGAAAATCATTCTTTGCGTAAATGGAAACGAACAAGAGCTGTCGGTCCTCAAGTTCACCCTGTCAACGAACGGATACAAGGTAGTGCCCGCGGCCACCGGCCAGGAGGCGATCGGCGCCTTCGGCTCGATGCAGGTGGACCTGGTGCTGACGGAGATGAATCTCCCGCAGATGAGCGGAGATCAACTGGTCCAGCGCCTTAAAAAGATTGCGGCTCACGTGCCCATGATTCTGCTCGGCGATCCGCAGCCGGCGGGCGGCGAAATTCACCTGGCGGACGCGATGCTGGCCAAGAAGAACTGTACTTCGATGGAGCTGCTCGAGCGCATCAAGACCATGAGCGCGCGCAAGCGCGGGCCGCGCAAAGGCTCCCTGCGCCAGCCGCAGGCGCCGGCGCTGGCGGCGGCGTCGTGAGACGGCAGGATACACGGAGTGGACGATAGGGCGTAGCGCAAAACGCCGGGCCCGCTCGGCGTTCTGCCGCAAACCATGGCCGATCCAACTCCATGAATCCTCGAAGAGGCCTTTCTTCGGGGTTTTGGTTGCCTGTTCCCTGCTCGCTATTCCCTGTCTCTCATTTCCTCTTGACGATGGCATGGAGCCGTGGGCATACTCGCGAATTGTGACCAAGGGGCGCACGTTTTTCACGCGCCTGCGGAAGTTGGCCTTATGGATCTCGTCCTGTTACGGCTTCTTTTTGTAGTGATTCTTGCCGGGGTTTGTTACTTCCTCCATCCGTTCGGGGTTGAGAACGGCTGGGAGGGCGCAGCCGGCGGTGCGCTGGCGGCGGGCGCGGTGATTGTCTTCGAGCTGCGGGTGCGGGCGCTCAGCCTGAAGCGGCTGATCGGTGCTGTGACCGGAAGCCTGCTGGGCATTGTGGGCGCGGCCCTGTTCTGCCTGGTATTGCGCTCAGCACCGCTCAAGAGCGCCAATTCGGCGGCGCTGCAAATCTTCGTTCTGCTGCTCATGACCTATGTGGGGCTGCTGGTGGGCGCAAGCAAGGGCGACCTGCTGAATCCGGCCGCACTGGGCACGATCTTTGCCGGCGACCGGCCGACACGGCGCAGCGCCAAAGTGCTGGACACGAGCGTGATCATCGACGGGCGCATTGCCGACATCGCCGAAGCCGGCTTTATCGACGGGATGATTGTGGTGCCGGAGTTTGTGCTGCGAGAGCTGCAGGTGGTGGCCGACTCGACGGACGGCTCCAAGCGGCAGCGCGGACGGCGCGGCCTGGACATGCTGCAGCGCATGCAGTCGAACGAGAGCCTGCAGGTGCAGATCGTGCCCGACGATTTTCCCTCGATCCACGAAGTGGATTTGAAGCTGCTGGAGCTGGCCAAGAAATGGGAAGCAAAAGTGGTGACCAACGACTTCAACCTCAACAAGGTGGCGCACCTGCACCACGTGGAGGTGCTCAACATCAACGACCTGGCCAATGCGCTCAAACCGGTGGTGCTGCCCGGGGAGCGGATGAATGTGCTGATCCTCAAGGAAGGCAAGGAATATAACCAGGGCGTGGGCTACCTCGACGACGGCACCATGGTGGTTGTGGATCACGCGCGGCGGATGATCGGACGCAGCGTGGACATCGCCGTAACCAGCGTGCTGCAGACGGCCAGCGGGAAGATGATCTTCGGCAAGATGGACGAGAACGGGAAGATGGTGGCCAGCGAGACGGCGGAGAGCGCGCGCTGACAAGAGGCGCGCCTGGCATCTGTCCGCTTAAGAGCGCGCGAGCAGGCTTACGAGCTTCTGCTTCGCCGCGGGCCACTCGGCGGCGATGATTGAGTAGCGATACGAATCGCGCGGGATAAAATCCGCAGCCATGCGGTGCCCGCGCAGGATCCCTTCGAACTTTGCTCCGATGCGTTCGATCGCGGCCTGCGAGCGCTGGTTGCGCGCGTCCGTGTGCAGGCAGACGCGAAGCATATCCCAGGCCTCAAAGGCGTGGGTCAGCATCAGCAGCTTGGCCTCGGTGTTGGCCGCGGTGCGGAGGGCGGAGCGCGTGAGCCAGGTGTAGCCGATTTCGCAGACGTCGGGATTCCGGTTGCCATGGCGCGGATGGCCTTGAGGCCACTCCCATCGTTCCATATCGAAAAACCGAGTCGACCCCAGGACGGCGCCGTCGGCGTTGCGCACGTGCACGAAGGCGAGCGCGGTGCCGGCATCGCGCCAGGCAAGCGCGGTCTCGATATAGCGCGTGACGGCATCGCGTCCGATCGGCACTGCGCTCCAGCGGTAGAGCCCGGGATCGCCCGCGGAGGCCGCGACGAGCGCTTCAGCGTGGGCATGGGAGAGCGGCTCGAGACGAATATGCTTGCCGGAGAGAACGATCGTATCGAGGTTTGCACCGTCGAGGTCCACGTTTCTTAGTATGCGTGGCGAGCGACATGACCGCAATTGCGTAGCCATGCCCGCTCGGCGAAGAATCGAGCGGGCTTGTTGTTTCTGCCTGGGCTTGGCGCGGCGAGCGGCTCCGCATGGGCAGAGCCGCTCCGATTCTCAGGCCCAGCCAAGAAAGCGCGTCACGGAGTTTTCTTTTCCGGGGCCGTGGGCTTGGCAGCGGGCGCGGCCATCGGCTTGGGCTTCCAAAAATCCGGATTGGCCTTCACCCAGTCTTCGGGAGGGTAGCTCTGGCGGGGGTTGATGGCGAACAGCTCCGAGTCTGAGCTTTCAATTGCGGAACTGACCAGATCGCTCAGCTTCTTCATGCCCTCTTCGCCCATGGCCTCGTTGAACTGCTTGCCTTCAGCGAAGCCCTGATCGATTTCGGCCAGCCCCTTGTCGCCGCTTAAGATTACGTATTCCTCGTCGCCGCCGTAAGCGAGCTCATAGGTAGCCCAGTGGGCGCTGGTGCCCGCCTTCTGGTGCGCCGCGATAACCATTTTGACGATCTCCTTCCATTCGCTCCGGTGTCCCGGGCGAACGTGGTAGGAGGAGACTTCGATAAAGCGGTCGTGACTCAGGTCGCTGTGGGCGCGGTAGCTATCATCCTCGTCGTAGGTCAGGAGAAACTGGTCGTAAGCATCGAGCAGTTCGCCATCGGCCACGTTGAGCCGGTCGAGCTCGGCGCCGAGTGCAGGATTCTTGTCCATGGCGTCTCCGTCCTTCTGAATGTCAGCGAAAGACGAATAACCGATGAGATAGAGCGCGCGCGACTTGCCGCTCATCGAGTTGAGGGCAACGTAGTGCGTGGGCCACTTGGCCCGCTCCATCGCCTGGACAAAATTGCCTTCGGAGCGGTCATGCAGCGCGCCCGCTTTGCCGGGCTTGATGAACTCGCGATCGATTTGCAGAACCTTGGGTGGACCGGACGCATCCTGAGCGGCGGCGAGACAGCTTCCAGCAGCCGCGAGAAATAATCCCAATGCAACAGAACGGACGATTTTCATGAGTGTGAATCCTCCTCGGCGCCCGCAGACTCCACACGAGGGGGGACCGGCAGGAATGTATCCGGCTGGGTTCTTGGGGCGTTCCGCGATTATCGTGCCTGGATATTCGCGGAGTAAAGAGAATTTTGATGAGATCAATCCGGCTTGAGGGTTTTGGCTTTCAGGCGCCCGAATGGCTGCCAATCAGACACTTGCGCGAATACGGCCCGGCAAATGGAGCCCTCAACAGTTTCAGCCGGAGCGCCGCCCGGCTGCGGTTCGAGTGCGCGGCTTGCGTAAGGAAGCCTTGCCGGCAGGCGCGGCAAGCGTCTTGACGGGGAGAGTCTCGCCGCCGTCGCTCGATTGATCCGGTTTCAAATCCACGCCGGTATCGGGGCGCGAATCCAACTGCACGGTACGCGGCTTGGGTGTGATCCAGAGTATCCGCTGCTGTGCGGGCGATTTGGGCGTCTTGCCGATCTCAAGCTCGGCGATGGTGCGCAGGATGGACCCCTTCAGCTCGGCCAGAGCTGGATCGTCCGAGGCGAGATCCTCATTTTGCTCGAGCTGCTTGAGAGTAGAACGGAGGACCTCAACAAGACTGGAAGAGCTAGGAAGCACCACGTAACTTGGATGCACGGAAAGCCGCTCGGGGTGGACCGGGAGCGCCCGCAAAATGACCCATCCGTGGCATGGCGCCAAAAGGAGTTTTCGCGGTGCAGAGGTTTCAACCGCAGGGACGGACGGGTGAATCCCGGTTGCGTACCTCGAGGCGAACGGCTCCCAGCCGAGCGCGCTTCTCCCGGCTGGGGCGAGAGAGACGCGGCGGCTCCGTTCCGGTGTGCTGCCGCGCGCACACATCGGCACGCAAATCGCGAGGGATGGAAACACCGTAGAATGCGGATATGAGACGTAAATCGAGGCATCCCGATTTCGATCAGACTGTCGAACACCTGCGGGCCCAGGGTTTCGACGCAATCGCCTTCGCCAGCGTGCCGGGAGGCGTGCTGGTGACCAAGCATGGAGCCGGCGCCGTGCTGGTGGCGCACCCCGGCGGAGCAGCCTTTGCCGTCAGCCCGGGGCTGATGGTCAAGAGCGAGGTGGGCCGGCTGCTGGACCGTGGCTATCAGAAGTTCATTAAGACTTCCCAATACGAAATTCCTGCCTCGGCGGCGCAATTGCAGGCAATCCACGCGTTCAGTGAAGAGCTGAAGCAGGTAACCGGAGCCATTACCCTGTACAACCAGTCGCTGGGAACCACGAGCGACGTCTATGAATATGACCGCCTGCAAGGCCGGGAGGTGGAAGCGGCTGCGGCGGTACAGCCGTGGGAGCTGCCCGGCGCGCATTGATTCCGGTAGCGGAGCGGCGGCATGCCCAACGAAAACGCGGACAAGGTGATTGGTCTGGCGGCGCACGAGTTGGAGCGCCGGGGCATGCCCCGATGCCCGTTGGATGAAGAGGCGGCGCTGGTTCTGGTGAGCCTGGGAAAGGTGATTGCCGGCCGCATCGTGGAGCTGAGCGGGAGCGGGTGCCGGATGGTGCTCGCGGAAGAGCTGCCGCGCGGAGAGCATGCGGCGGTGGAGGCGAGCTTCAAGCTGCGGGGGATCGCGTTCCGATTGAGCGGCCTGACCGAATGGACCTCGGGCGGCAGCTCGGTGGAAGTGAGCTTTGGACCCATGAGCCCGCGCAGGCGCGACGATCTGCTGGAAGTGTTGTGCGAGGTGGAGGCCAGCCTGGCTCCGCAGCGAAGCGATGCCGGCGGCGACCGCGTTTTGCCGGAGCGCCCGGACGCCGAGCGGCCGGATACGGCGATGGACGGCGCAGGCCGGGACGAGGTGATCCCTTCACCGCGCAACCGGCGCGGCGATGCGCGGTGCGGCGTGGACACCTCCGCAGTGATTCGGCTGGTCAAGATCGGCTCGCGTCTCTCCGGGCAGATCCTCGATGTGAGTTTGAGCGGATGCCGCATCCGAACGGCGGAGAGATTCCCCGTGGGAATTTATACACGGGTCGAAGTCGAGTTCCGGCTGCGAGGAACCCCGCTGCAGCTCGGCGGCGTGGTCCAGGCGATCCACGGGCGCAAGGAAGTGGGCATCCGCTTTCTCGACGTGAGCGCGCGCAAGCGCGAGCAGCTGGCGGAGCTGATCGCAGAGATCAGGGCGGTGCAGGGCTCCGAAGTCGGGCGCTGCGGGGCGCGGAACGCAGCGGAAGCGGGATGAAGCTCAGCGGCGGGCGCGCTCGCGTTGCAACTCCCGGTACACCTCGCTCTTCGATTGGCCCAATTCGCGCGCCAGGCGTTTGAGTGCATCCTTTTCGTCGAGTCCGGATTCCGATTGCATGCGGCGCAGCCGGGCGGTGAGGGTTTCCCGGGCTTCCGCCGGGCTCCCGGAAGAGGCGGGCGCGCGGACAGGCGCTTCGACGAGAAGCGTGATTTCCCCACGCAGGGGATCGCGGCCGGCGAGACCGCTGCGGACTTCGGCCACCGTGCCGCGCAGAAACTCCTCATGGATTTTGGTCAGCTCGCGGGCAATCACTACGCGGAGCGAGCTTCCCCAGATCTCTTCCATGTCCGACAGGGTTTGCACGATGCGGTGCGGGGCTTCATAGAAGATGAGTGTCTGCGCGGTCTGGCGCGGAATGGCCGCGAGCTTTTCAAGGCAGGTGCGGCGCGCCCCCGCTTTTTCCGGAAGAAAGCCGACGAAGATGAATTCGTTCGCGGGCAGCCCGGAGGCGATCAAAGCACTCAGTGCGGCGTTGGCGCCGGGGATGGGAACGACGCGAAGGCCGGCGGCGATGGCGGCGGAGACCAGCGCGTGGCCGGGATCGCTGACGCCGGGCAAGCCCGCATCCGAAACCAGGGCGATAGCGCTTCCGCGCTCGATGGCCGCAATCAATTCCGGTGCGCGATCGTGCTCGTTGTGCTTGTGGCAGCTTAAGGTCGGCGTGGCGATCTCGAAATGGTTGAGGAGCTTTTGCGTCTGCCGCGTGTCTTCGCAGGCGATGCGGTCGACGCGGCGGAGAACCTCGAGCGCGCGGAGGGTGATGTCGCCCAGATTGCCGATGGGCGTGGCGACGAGGTAGAGGCCGGGAAGGAGCGGCGAATCTGCGGGCATGGTTCGAGACCAAGATACAGCGACCAGGGAGT
>DATJRT010000143.1:0-5388 GCA_035504495.1 Occallatibacter sp. | reverse complement strand
GTCCAGCGTATAGATCTGCGCGCTGGTCGAGATCGCCGGAACCGGATCGGGATTCTCGGTGAACGCAAGCTCCTTCCCGTCGGGCGAAATGTCGCAGCCGCAGCTTGAATCCTCCAATGAGAACGGCGGCACGTCGTGCGGATCGCCGGGATTCAGGTCTCTTGTTGCACCGCTCTCAACCGAAACCAGGAAAATGTGCTTGCGCTTTTCGCCCGTGTAGTGATTCCAGTGCCGATACAAAAGCTGCGTCCAGATCTGCGCTTTTACTTTGCTGTCCGCGAGCGCCTTGTCGCGATCGGCATTGCACGTGTTCCCGGCCGCAAAGTCCGCTGACGTTATCGGCGCGCAGTCGGGATAGACCGCCGATGTGAAGACGATGGAGCGCCCGTCGGGCGACCACTTGGGGCTGTCGGCCTCGGTGGCGATGTTGGTCAGCCTGCGCGGATTGCTGGTGGCGCCCGTCTCAGGGTCGAAGTCCGCGAGCCAGATCTGTTGCCCATTCTCTCGTCCGGAAACCCAGAGCACGGAGTGACCGTCGGGCGAGAACGCGGGGTCGCTGTCGCCGGCCTGACCGGCCGCGAGCTTGATTGGATCGCCTCCGGCAATCTTTTTGAGCCACAGCTCCGGCGTCTTCGTATTCTCGGCCAGATCGACGGTGGTGACGGAGTAAGCCAGCCACTGGCCGTCGGGCGAGACCGCAGTTTCGCCCAGCCGCTTCATCGCCATCATGTCGTCGAAGGTCATGGGGCGTTTTGACTGGCCGAGGCTGAAGGGAGAAACGGTAGAAATCAAGACTGCGAAAAGAAGAGCCCTGCGCATGCCATATCCTCATTCACCGGAGTGAAGAGAAAGTGTACACGGCATGGTTATCAGGCGTCAGCGCCCGGGCTCCGCTCTCCAGCTATTTGTTCTCGTTGCCGGAGAGGCGGAAGGTGATGGTGCCCCAGAAGGAGCGGGCGCGCATCTGCACCGGCAGGTGACGGTCGTCGTCGGTGTACCAGATCCAGATGGCGCCGCGGTTCTTCACCACGCCGGCGTCAGCCGTGGGCTGCACGCGGATGGTCTTGAAGGTGCCGAGGGTGGTCTTGATCTCTTCCGTGCCCTCGACCTTCATGGTCACAGGCACGGTCCGCTGCGCGTCGGCCACCGGAACCACAAAGCTGTGGCCCACCTCGAGCGGCTGCGAGGCGGTATAGAACATGCCGGTGAGCAGATCGGTCAGGCAGCCGGCGATCGGCGTCTCCGCATGCTTGGTCTGGCCATTGACCAGGTTTTTTTCCTCTAGGATCATCCTGTTCGCGGCATAGTCCATGCGCAGAGTCGAGTTCACCTGGCGGCGGCCTTCCGTGGTCTGCTTGTCGAACTCGTACGTGCAGCCCTTCTCGCGGTCAAAGCTGGTCTGGAAGCGGTCGCTCAGGTGGAAGAGCAGATTGATGGCGCCGCTGGTCTCCGCGCTGGCGGTCAGGCGCTCCCGGGCGCCGTCGGCCTCAAAGTGGACTGTGGCCGTGGCCACGGGAAAAACGCGCCAGTCCACCGCGTAGGTGAGGGTCTGCTTCTGGGGAAAGCTGAATCCGGGGCGTGGCGCGGTGAGCGTGGCCGTTTGCTGGCCGGGAGCTGCCGCGAGCGCGGAAGCTAAGAGAGTCATCGCTGCGTAAGCGCGCATCTTCAACGGGTAGGATGGCTCCTTTGTGCCTGGACGACTCTATTAATCCGCCGACCCTCTTGCTTTTGACGACCCCTGTGCTCTGAAAAGTTGACTGCGCATCCCTTCACCGCGCCCACAAACCTATTGTCGCCAACGCTGGACGCAGAAACAGCAGGCTCAAATAAAGCAGGACGGTGCCTATTGCAGCATTGTACTCGCGGTGCTGGAGATAGAGAGCAAGCGAAAACCCGGAGGGCGCCGCGACCGGATCGGCGCCCTCCCCGGCACCAGCCGATGCTTCGTCTGGGAAATGCGCCTGGGTGAGACGCGGAATCAGGCGGGGCACGGCGCGGCAGTAAGCGGCGAATCCGGGGAACTCTGAGCGCAGAAAGCGCTCTTCGTCGCCAATCACGGGAATGTAAACGAAAGCAAAGCCGCAGGCGAGAACCGCCGCCACCAGCCAGCTCAAGAGCGCTACGGCAAAGCCGGCGGCCATGAGCATCGATCCTAGATACAACGGGTTACGGGTGTGAGCGTAGGGGCCGGCGGTGGTGAGTTCGCGGTCTTTCTTCACATAGCCTGAGGCGTAACCACGCAGCAAAAGGCCGGGCAGCACGAGCGCCAGGCTCCAGGCAATTGCGGCTGGGCGCGGCGCTCTGCGGCCGAGCTCGAAGAGGTAGAGCGCGGCTATCAAGAAGCCCAGCGGCACGCGGATGCGGCGCGCCAGCCGTCGCCACGGCTGCCGCTGCGTGGGGCGCTGCTCGGCGGAGCGCGGCTTTGGATTTGCTTCGCTCCCGCTCATCTGGCAGCCTCCCCGGCCAGCAGCTCGTCGGCAGCACCGAGCACCTCTTCGGGCTGAATGGTCAGCAGGCCGGCTTCGGGCTCAGGCCGGCGGGCGTGGTCGCGGCGGCTCTGCGGGCTGCGCAGAACGCGAAAGCGGGTGCCATAAGGGCCGTTGCGGCCAGGGTCGGTAGGCCCATAGATGCCCACAACGGGCCGGCCAAGGGCGCAGGCCAGATGGAGCGGGCCGGTGTCTCCGGCAATGCAGAGGGCCACGCGCCGGGTGAGCGCGATGAGCTGGCTGAGCGAAGTCGCGAGAGGAATGGCGGCGCTCGACGCTTCCTTCACAATTACGTCGGCCATGCGCTCTTCGCCGGGGCCGGCGTTCACCAGCACGCGGAAGCCGCGCGCAATCAGCCCCCGGGCAACAAGCGCATAGCGCTCAACCGGCCAGCGCTTGGCGCCCCAGCCGGCGCCGGGATTGATCAGCGCCACGGGACGGGTGCCGCTCGAAGCCAGAAGCGCCTCGCACCAGGATTCGGCGGCGGGATCGACGGGTAGTAGCGCCGGGACGGCGACGAGCGCGTCGCCGGCGATCCGGCTCGCAAGCTCGAGATCCTGCTCGATCACGTGCTCGCCGCGCGTGGCCACCGTCTCGGTAAACAGCCAGCGCGCGGTGCCTTCGCGCGGCTCTGCCTCGCCGATGAGCCGGCGCGCGCCCGCCAGACGCCCAAGCACGGCCGAACGGATGGCGCCCTGGAGGTCGATCACGGCGTCGTAACAGCGCGCGCGCAACTCAGCGCGCAGGGTGCGTATCCCGCGCAGCGTGTTCAGGCTCAAGGGCTTATCGCGCCAGTTGCGGATCGGCGCCAGGTGCAGCCAGTCGATAACCGGCCGAGCGTCCCGCCGCCCAGCAACCCTGGGTACGCCAGGCGCCGTCGGAGCGCATTCCTCCACGTCCGGAGCCGACAGGAGCGCCTGCCAGTGGGGTTCGACCACCCAGCCAATTTCCCAGAACGGATGCGCCGCGCGCAGCGCGGTAACGGCCGGAAGGGCATGCAGAATATCGCCCATGGCGCCCAGCCGGACCACGAGCAAGCGCAACTTGGACTGCGTGTGCAAAGGTTCATTTTCGCACAGCGCACGGGCCAAGTTCCGGCCTCAGACACAGCAGTCCCCGATCTGCAGACGCACGAGGATGGGTTGGGCGATCGGAGGTCTGGCGAACGGCGGGTGGGCCCTTAAGTTTCAGGAGGCCCTGGCGCGCAGTTCTTGCTCAGCCCGGAACCAGTCTTCGAGGTGATGCCCATCCTTTTGTCCGCGCTCGGCCCAATACTTGTGGGCAAGCTGCGCTACCTGGTCATGGGAAAACTTGATCTCAGTCACGTTGCTGGACACGTTGTTCGACGCGCCATTTTCCGCGGCTTTCTTCGCTGCGGATTTGCGCGGCTTCGACGGAGCCTTTGTGGAGCTCGCCTTCTTGACGGTCTCTGCCATAAGGGATTCCTCCTGGGAGAAATGGAGATTTGGGTGGCCAACGATCCGGCCGTCCCTTCTAGAATAGCGGAATTTCGTTTCGCGCTCTAGCGGGAGTGAGACGGCACGGACCACCGGGATCAACCAGAATGGGCCACAAGAGTAGAAACCGTTTTGACACGAGGAAAGTTAGCTGCATCTCGGAGGAGGTATTAGCTTGGAACGCGTTGTTGATGCGCGTTATCGAATCGCACTACGGGAGCAAGCGGAGACGGACGCTGTTTCTCACTTCGCCGCTGCGCCATCAGCCCTCAGCGATCAAAGATAGAGCCCTGAGCAGTTGAAGATGGCGCCGTCAGCGGTTAAATGTCGCGCCGTCAGCGGTTAAATATATCGATCGGCTGGGTGAAGTCCGTGACGCGGATGTGTTTGGCGAGCGTCGGGTGCTGGCGCTCGAGAGCCAAAAACATCTCCCAGGCCACGCGGCGGTAGCTGAAGTGGCCGGCCGGTGCGGAGCGCAGCTCGGCGATATATTGGGCCTCGGCAAAATCCATCTTGAAGAGGCTGCGGACGCGCGTCGCCAGTGGCAGAAGATAGAGGGCGGACTGCGCGGCCTCCGGCGCGGAGCCGGCAGCGATCTGCGCGCTCGCCTGCTGGGCCGCTTCGATGGCGGATCGATAATCGGCCAGGACGCCGGCCTCGGTCAGAATGTCGAGATCGGGCGGCAGATCGCCGGAGGTGGGCGTCTCGTAGCCGTGAAGCACGGTGAACTCCTGGATGATCTGGGTCGCGCGGCGATGCCGGTGCATGTCGCGAAAGCCGCCGATGTCCATCAGAATGTCGAAGCGCAAAGCGGCTCCGGCGTGGAAGGCGCGGAGGGCTTCGTCGTGCTTGCCGCGATGTTTTGTTCCCAGCTCAATGATCTCCGCGACGCGGGAGCCGGGAAGGCCGGAGACGAAGTCACGAACCTGGCGGTAGGGGTGGTGGCTGGCGGAGTAAAGCAGCGTGGCAGCAAGCTCGACTTCAAGAGTTTCCGTGCGTTCGACCAGGTCGACGAGCGGAGCCGGCGCGATGGGCTGATTCTTCAGCAGTTCGGCGGCAACCTGGCGAAGTTCGGCGCGGGTAGCGAGCAGGTAGGGATTGGCCTGCGCGTACTTCACCAGCGTGGGCGCAGTGCGGATTTCGCGGGTGAGGAGCTGGGCGGCTTCGTCGGCAAGGACGCCCTGGTCGGCATCGATGCTGACAGCGGCGATCTTTTCTGCCAAAGCTGCGGCAGCTTGCGCATTTACGTTCCAGGCCGGGCCTGTGGCCGCGTCCCGCAGCTTCGCGCCCAGGTCGCGGACTTCGGCATAAGGCGAAGAGAGCAGACGCGCGACCTGGCTCTCGAGGGTGCGCGCGCTCACAATCTGGCCGAGCGAGGTATTGGTGGCCAGGGGCAGCAGATAGCGGGCCACGTCGAAGGCGCGGGCGCGCAGGGTGCGCTCGTA
>DATJRT010000142.1:0-10119 GCA_035504495.1 Occallatibacter sp. | reverse complement strand
AAACAGGCAATCGACAAGGAGAATGCGTATGCCACTCCCCCTCAGCCTCCCGGCCAGGATGCACTCCAGTCCTCTTCGCTTCCACCAAACCATCCGCCTCTTGCTCATCTTCGGGCTCGCTTCTGTTCTCTTCGCCGCCTTTGCGCACGCCCAGTATCGCGGCTCCATTCAGGGTGTCGTTACTGACCCCACAGGCGCGTTGATCCCCGGGACCACGCTTACGCTCACCAACAACGCCACCAACGAAAAGCAGGCGAGCACAAGCAACGGCGACGGCGTATACAACTTCAGCGCCCTGCCCCCAGGCACCTTCACGCTGGTTGCCGAACGCTCTGGGTTCGAGACCAAGACCCTCAACAATGTGCAGATCATTCCCGAGCAGACCAATGCCTTGAACGTTCAGCTCGCCATCAGTTCCACGCAGCAGACAGTCACTGTGAACGCGGCAGCGATCCCGCTGATCGATACTGAAAACGCGTCTGTGGGCGCCACCATCAGCTCAAATGAAGTGCAGCACATGCCGAGCTTCGGCCGCGACGTCTTCCAGCTCACGCAATTCGCGCCCGGAGCCATCAGCGATATGTCGCAAGCGGCGGGCGGCGGCACTTACACGCTTCCTGGCGTGCAGTCGGCGGCGGTCGGAACGACGGCGAGCGGCGGCATCTTTGCCACTGAGAATGGCCCGCAGGTGTTGGCCAACGGCAATCAGTTCGAAAACAATGGCATCCAGATCGACGGCATCAGCACGGAGAGCGCGGTTTGGGGCGGCGCCACCGTGATTACGCCCTCAGAGCAGTCGGTTGACGACGTGCGCGTGACCACCAACGATTACGACGCCGAGAATGGCCGCTTTTCCGGCGCGGAAACCCAGGTGACCACCAAGAGCGGTACCAACCAGTTGCATGGCAGCGCATTTTTCCAGCGCTGGAGCGCCGGAATGAACGCCTACCAGCGCTATAACGGCACCGGGTTCTACGCCACCTGCACCGAGCCCGCACCCGGCACGCCGAGCATCCCCACCGGCACGCCCATTCCCTGCACCCCCTCGCAGCGCGGCCTGCTGCGCGACCCGCAGCAATTCAATCAGATGGGCGGAAGCCTCGGCGGTCCGCTTTGGAAGAACCGAATCTTCGCCTTTTTTGCTTATGAAGGTGAGCGCAGCGGCGTCGTTCAGGCGACGTCGACGGGATGGTACGATACGTCGGACTTCGACAAGCTGGCGCCTTCGGGCTACATTTCGTCCGGTTATCTCACCTTCCCCGGGGCGGGTGTTGTTGGTACGTATGTCGACCAGACCTGCGGAGATATCGGCCTGGGAGCTTCGAACTGCGTCTATATTCCTGGACAGGGGCTGAACGTGGGCTCGCCGATGACCGGCGTCGCGCGCGGGGCGCAGGACCCAACCTGGAGCAGCCCGACTTCACCCGGTGTGGGCGGCGGCCTGAATTCCACCACCCCGGATATTGCTGAATACACGGCCACGGACCCGACCACCATCACCGACGACCAGTACAACGGGCGCGTGGACGCGGACATCACCAGCAAGGACCGGCTGACGGGAACCATCTATTGGGTCCCAACGTCAAAAACCGACTACAACGGCCCGAATCGGGCCATGAATCTCTGGCACCACAACCAGGTGAACGACGCCTTTACCGGGCTTTGGAACCACGTGTTCAACCCGACTCTGCTCAATGAAGCCCGTGCCAACGCCGCAGGCTGGCGATGGAATGAGGTTTCCACCAATCCGCAGGCGCCTTTCGGCCTGCCCCAGGACAATATCGGCGACATCGGCAGCGCTGGCCTGGAATTCTTCGGCGCTCCGGGCCCCAGCATCTTCGATCAATGGACCTTCGGCTACCGCGACATTGTCACCAAGGTGACGGGCCGGCACAATATCAAATTCGGTGCGGAGCTTACGCGGCTCTACTATCTGAACGACAATCCCTCCGGTGCGCGTCCAAGTTATGGGTTCTTCAACCTGTGGGACTTCCTGAATGACGCGCCGCAGTCCGAGAGTGGCACCTTTGACCCAGCCACGGGAACACCGTCGCTTGCGCGGCAGGACGACCGCGAGAACCTGTGGGGCGCGTTCGCGCAGGATGATTACAAGCTCTCGCCAAACCTCACTCTCAATCTTGGGCTCCGCTATAACTACTTCGGGTCAATCTATGCCAAGCAGGACGATTTGTTCTCTGCACGCCTAGGAAGCGGAAGCGCTGTGCTGACGGGCTTGTCTCTGCAGCGCGGCGGCAATCTGTGGGTGCCACAGAAATGGAACTTCGGTCCCGAGTTCGGCTTTGCCTGGAGCCCGCGGACCGATAGCGGCAAGCTGGTGTTCCGCGGCGGCTTTGGCATCAACTACAACCAGAATGAGATGGCGATCACTACCCAAGTCTATTACAACCCCGGCATCACCATCTCGCCCAACTTTGTGATGAGCACGCCTTCCTCTCCGAATCCCGGCATAGTCTACGCAACCGCAAGCAGCATCCACTCGCTCTACGGCTATCCGCCGAACCCCAACGTGACCGCCGTTGGAGCGTCAGCTTTCAACACCAGCGGACTGCCTACCACGGGAAACGCGTTGGTGAACATTCTCCCCACCAACATGCCCACTGCATACGTGGAACACTACTCTCTGGACATGGAGTACGACGTAGGCTGGCGCAACGTATTCACCTTGGGCTATTCGGGCAGCCAGTCGCGGCACAGTTATTTCCACTACGACGAGGACGCGGTGGCCTCGGTGAACGGAATCCCGCTGAACCCCCTCGTCACCAGCGCCAGCTTCTGGAACAGCAACGGACACGCCAACTACAACTCGATGATCGCTACTCTGCGCCACCAGATGTCGCGCCAGTTCAGCGCCGAACTGGAATACAACTGGGCGCGGAGCATGGACACCAGCTCGGCTCCGTATTCAGAGCAGGATTATCCTTACGATCCGCAGCTCACCTATGGACCCTCCGATTACAATGTGCCGCAGGAGTTGAAGATCTTCGGTTTGTGGCAGCCAGTATTCTTCCATGGCAGCCACTCCTGGGCTGAAAAGATTGCCGGCGGCTGGAGCCTGAGCGGCATCTTCAACTGGCATACCGGATTTCCCTGGACGCCGGTCTTTTACACCGGCTCAGCCGGGACACCGTCGGGAAGCCTCTATTGCAGCGACTGCGGCTACTATCAGCTATACCCGGGAGCCTATCTTGGCGGAGCGGGCCGCAACACCAGCAATGCGGCTTTCAAGTCCGGCCCGAACGTGGGCAACGGCATGAATATCAACTTCCCATTGGCGGCCACTCAAACAGCCACGGCCTACTTTGCGCCGCCCACTTACACGCCGGGCCCGGCCTTTCCCGCCACCGGCGGAACCATCCCGCAGAGTCCTGGTGTCGGCCGCAACTCAATGCCCGGCCCCCATTACCGTGACTTTGATGCCACCATCACCAAGACCTTCGGCATGCCGAAGCTGAGTGAGGGTGCAGGGCTAGAGTTCCGCGCCGACGCATTCAACGTCTTCAACAATTTGAACTTCAACCCGGGCAGCATCAACAACAACATCACCACGACAAATTTTGGTCAGGCGAGTTCCGCATTGGGCGCACGTGTACTCACGCTGCAGGCTAGCGTCAATTTCTAGCCGCTTCCTTTCTTCGGGCGCGGCGAGATGTCGTCTCATCGCCGCGCCCTGTTTGCTCTGACTACCGGTTCCACTGGCAGAGGAGACCCGCTATGCTCCGCAGATTCCTTCTGTTCGTCTTTCTCTTTGCGTTGCTCCCGCCGGCTTACGTTCCTGCGCAGCAGCAGATCGTGCCTGCGCAGCAGCGAATTGAGATCGACGCGCAGGCGCCCACCACTCCGTTTCCGCATTTTTGGGAACAGATGTTCGGTTCCGGCCGCGCCATCCTCAGCCTGCGCGAGAGCTACCGCGAAGATATGCGCGCCGTCAAGCAGGTGGCTGATTTCAAGTACGTGCGCTTCCACGCCATCCTTGACGACGACGTAGGCGTCTACAACCTCGACGATCACTGCCAGCCCGTCTACAACTTCTCTTATGTCGACCAGATCTACGATGGCCTGCTCAAAAACGGCGTGCGCCCCTTCGTCGAAATCAGCTTCATGCCCAAAAAACTGGCCTTCAATCCCGATGCGCTGCACGCCTTCTGGTACAAGCAGAACGTCTCGCCGCCGAAGAGCATGGACGCGTGGGACGACCTGGTGCGCCACTTTGCCCAGCATCTCGTCGATCGCTACGGAATCGACGAAGTCTCGAAGTGGTACTTCGAAGTATGGAATGAGCCTAACATCGACTTCTGGGACGGCATCCCGCGTGAGCAATCCTACTTTGACCTGTATGCGCACACGGCACGCACGCTCAAAAGCGTGAGCCCGCGCCTGTGTGTGGGCGGTCCGGCCACTGCGGCCGCAGCCTGGATTCCGGATTTCCTCAAGTTCACTTCGGAGAATCATGTTCCCGTCGATTTCGTCTCAACCCACGCCTATGCAGACGATACGGTGGAAAATCTCTTCGGAAACAACGAGCCCATCCCCATGGATGATCGCGTGTGCCGCGCCGTGGCAAAGGTCAAGGATCAGATCGAGTCCTCCGCGACGCCCGATCTACCCTTCTTTCTCACGGAATGGAATGTGCAGGGAATGATGGGCTCGCGCGACACCATCTTTATGGGCCCCGCGATCGCCAATACCGTGCGCCAGTGCGATGGGCTGGTCAATATGATGTCGTTCTGGACGTTCTCCGATGTCTTCGAAGAGGGCGGCCCCATTGCAAAACCTTTCGTCGGCATGTTCGGCCTCCGCGCCAAGGGCGGAATCAACAAGCCCGACTATTATGCTTACGGTCTTTTGCATCAGCTCGGCGACCAACGGCTGCCCAACCCTTCGCACGACGTGATTGTGACCAAAGCTCCGGATGGGAGTCTCGCCATTGCCGCCTGGAATCTTGTCGACCCAGGTCAGCAGGGAGCAACCACCACCCTGGACCTCGACTTCGCGCACGTTCCCGCCAACGCGCGCGTCAGCATCCAGCGCGTCGATTCCGACCATGGCAACGTACTCAAGGAGTATGCAGCGATGGGTAGTCCGCTCGACCCCACTCCCGTGCAGGTGGATGAATTGAATCGCGAGACCGCGCTCCCGCCGCCCGAAGAAACGCACCTCAGCGCAGGCAAGCTCGAGTTGACTCTGACGCCCAATACGCTCGCGCTGGTCAAAGTCCAGCCTTAGCAGACTGCGGAAAAGCTCCTTGGAAGAGGCACGATGTAAAGGGAAGGCTTCACAGCTCGCTGAAAATGTACGCGTAACGGTCTTGTATCAAGCCATGGCTTCAGCCATGCCGCAAAAGTCGCCCAGCAATCATCGGGCGGCTTTAGCCGCCGAGCTGGCTTTTCCAAAGACCCATGCGCAAAGGAGATTCTGTCGGCATCTCTGATGCCTGCCGTAAAGTTCGGCTTGCGACCCGGATCATCCCCATGTTCCCGCGCGCGCCGAAGCGTCTACGCCGCGTGAATCGGCGCAAACTCGGCCAGCTTGGCCTTGAGCACGGCTTTGCTCACCGGCACTTCGTGCAGGAGCAGCTCGGTTGCCTGCACCAGCGGATTTTCATGGAACCAGCGCTGCACCACATTGTCGTGGAGCAGATTCGTCATCGCCAGCAGCGACATTCCCTGGTGGTGCGCCATCCATTCCCGGGCCAGCACCGGCGTGCGCAGGGAAGCGGTGTAATCCGCAGCCTCGTAAAAGCCGTAGGCGCCCACCCAGCGCGCGGACTCCATGCGGCGCAGGTTGCGGAGGGCCTCGTGCGGATCGACACTGAGCGCGAGAAAAGTGGAATAGGGTGAGATGACCGGTCCTGCGGCCGCTTCAAACCAGAGCGCGATGCGCGGCACCCCAAATGCCTGGTAATGATAATGGCCGGCATGATCCTTGCGCGCCGCGCCCGACTCCGAGATGCCCCAGGGAATGCCCAGCGAACGCGCAAACGACCTTTGCACGTAGACCACCGCGTCCTGCGTACGGGCAATCAATGTGCCCGGATAGCTCCTCATCCACAAGGCTGGCATCAGGTATTCAAACATCGTCCCCGTCCAGGAAAGCAGCAGAAAGCGCCCGTAGGCATACGCGTGGTCGCGTGCCAGCTTGAACCAGCTTTGTTGCGGCAGGTCGCCGCGTGCGATGGCCAGCAGCGTGGCAATCCGCGCCTCGGACGCAATCATGTCGTAACAGGCTTCATGCAGCTTTTTCTGCCGCACGTCGTAGCCGATGGAGAGAATCTGCCGTCCCGGATCGACGAGGAATCCGAATTCCGTGTCCTCGGCAAGACGTTCCGCCTCTTCGCTGATTTTGCGCAGGCTCGCCGAGAGTGCGCGCAGGTTCTCGCTCGCGCTGGCAAGACAGCTTCGAAATCGTTCTGCCAGATCGGAAAGCGCGGCGTCCCCCGAAACGGCTCCCCAGGAACCGGAAAATCGCACGCTCAGCGCTTCGGCAAACACAAGCGCCTCGCGGATTGAGAGCGCGCCGGCCTTTTCTTCGCGCGCAAATTGCGGCAGCGCACGCAGCGGCGCAAATTCGGGCAGCGCCCATGGCAGATAATCGCGAATCAGAGCACGAATCGCCTCGATGCGGCACAGCGATTCTGTGATCCACCATCCTCCGCGCTCGTCCGGCGATTCGGCGGAGGCAGCCCTGGACAGCGCGGACTCAGCCGACGGCAGCCACTCAAGCCAGGTGGAGAACGTGGCCGATTGAGCCGGCGTTCGCAATTTCGCCACCGCATGCGGAAGATGGTTTTCCGATTGCATCAGCCGCCAATGGGCGCGCAACCCGGCAAACAGGCGGGGGGGAAGCAGCGGCCTTCGCAGCAGATCGCGCGCGCCCGAGTGCAGCGTGTATAGCGATGCAACAAAATTGCCGCTGTCCACCGAAGACACAAACGGCGATTCGTCGAGCGGCGCCAGCGTCTCCGTGTTGTACCAGTTGAACAGGTGTCCGCGATATTTTTCGAGCTGCCCGATCGATGAGAGCGTTCGCCGCGTGAGGGCGCAAAACTCCGGCACGGTGAGAAAGCCAAGCTCGCAGGCGGCCTGGCGCGCGTTCACAAGCAGGCCGATATTGGTAGGCGAAACTCGAGCAGCTTCAAACAGACCCTCTTCTTCCACGTTGTCGGGAATCAGGTAATGATGGCGCTCGCTGCTGAACTGGCGGAAGTATCGCCAGATGCGCAGAGCATGGCTCATCAGCAACGCTTCGTCAGCCGCAGCCAGCGGCTCGCGTTCGCGCGGCGGGCGATCGAGCCACACCGTAACCCGGTTCGCCAGCGCCCAAAGCACGAGAACGGGCGCCGCGCAAAGAATTGCCGCTCGATGCGGCGCACACAGCCAAACCAGCAACGCCAGGCAGAAAGCCACAAGCGGCATCACCGCAAGATAGCGGTCCACCGGTGTGCGATTGCCTCGGCGCTGTTCTGCCTGTGCAGCCGTCTCCCACTCCAGCAGCCGTTCCCCGGTAATGAAGCGGCGCACCAGGGAGCGAACGATCGCATCGATGGCAAGCAAGGTCTGGTGGGGAAGAAAAATCAAGCGAAAAAGAGAAAGCAGCGACGCATGCCCCAGGGCCGCCACGGCTTCCGCTGCCTGGCCTTTGTAACCGCTGCTGAGCGCGCGAGCCAGGCCGAACCCAAACTGCACCAGCACAGGAAAGAGAAGCAGAAGCAGCGAAACCGAGGTCCAGTACAAGGGTCCGCCGGGCAGTCCATACCAGCCGGCGACAAACAGAATGAAAAGGAAGGGGTCGACCAGCGAGCGGCGCAGATTGTCGAAGATCTTCCAGCGCGAAATCTCCGAAATTGGATTGCGCCCCCAGTGCCCGGACTCGTCCGGCACCCGGCCGAACATCCATTGCGCTATCTGCCAGTCGCCCCGCACCCAGCGATGCTTGCGCTGGCTATAGGCGCTATAGTGCGAAGGATAATCGTCGACAATCTCAATGTCGGTGGCCAATCCGGCGCGCGCGTACGCCCCTTCGATCAGATCGTGGCTAAGCAGCGCGTTGCGCGGGAACCTGCGATTCAGCACCGCGTGAAGCGTAGCCACTTCATAGATGCCCTTGCCGGTAAAGATGCCTTCGCCAAAAAGGTCCTGGTAAGCGTCGGAAATGGCGCGCGTATAGATGTCGAACCCGCTCTGGCCGGAATAAATGGCTGCCAAACGCGACCTCGCGGTGGATTGCACGGAGACGCCGACCCGCGGCTGCAGAATTCCGTAGCCGGATGTAACCAGGTGCAATTGCGGGTCGATAACCGCCTGGTTCAGCGGATGGGCGATGGCCCCGATCATCCGCGCTGCCGTGCCGCGCGGAAGCTCCGTATCCGCATCGAGCGTGATGATGTACCGAACCTGCTTGAGCGCTTCCACGTGACCCGACTTGATGGGAAATGCGTCGTACTCGCCGGCGAGGAGCTTGTTCAGGTCGAGCAGCTTGCCCCGCTTGCGCTCCCAGCCCATCCACACGCCCTGGCGCGTGTTGAAGACGCGATGGCGATGCAGCAGGATGAAGCAGCCGCTCTGCGCGGAACAGTAGCGCTCGTTCAGTTCGTCAATCAAACGCACCGCCAGATCGACCAGCGGATGCGCGTCTTTCTCATGCGGTACGCTCACTGAGTCCGGCAGATCGGTAAGCAACGCGAAGTGCAGATTCGGGTCGCGATTGGCAAGATAGCGCACTTCGAGGTCGGTGACCAGCGATCGCACCTGCTTCTCGCTCAGCAGCAAAGAAGGCACGGTAACCAGCGTCATGCATTCCCGCGGAATGGTCTTGGCAAAGTCGAGCTTGGGCAGCGGCTCTGGCTCAAAAAACGCCGTGACCATGCTGTTGACCAGCTCAACGGCGTCCTGCGTTACGGGAGCCGCCAGCAGCAGCACCGTGATCGCCAGCTCGAGAAATCCCGAGATGCGGGCGAGCACCGGGAATAAGACCGCGGCGATGAAAAGTATCGTGAAAAGCTGGATTCCGGTGATATAGAAATCCTCACCATACCTGCGGACGAATCGGCGGAGGCGAAATGCGACCGACGGATGGAAGCCCACCTCTTCTGCCAGCTGCGGGAATCCTTTGCCGATGAGGTAATAGCCCACGTGCGTCTGGCACAGGCGCACGCGCGGATCGGCGTCCGGACGCGTTCCGCCCTTGCGCGCGAGCGCCAAAGCCGCCTGCGCCACCTCACCCTCGGTGCAATCGGAGTGGCGCGCTACATCGGCGATGCGCTTGCGATAGAGCTCGCGGCTCTCAAAATCCATGCGCGCGTATGTTCCCGCCGGATCCTGGTTGAGCAGAGAGTCGAAAATGATCAGGGGTTCGATGAGAAACACTAGATCGGCGTTGGTGATCGCTCTCAGGCTCTTCAATCGAACCGACAGCGTAGACGCCGTCTCCGCGTTGCGCGAGCGCAACAACCCGCGCGCATCCTGAAGCATCGCTTCCAGCAGCACAAACCTGAGAAATGCGGCAATATTCCAAAGCTCGTTGACAGTGAAAGGCTCACTGGCTTGATACGCCTTGATAAAACTGCGAAAAGTCTCCGCGGAGAAATCGCCTTGCACGGCATCGAGATAGACAGCGGCAGCCGCGGCCGGTCTGGGCTCGGTTCGGCCGCGCTCCAGCACGACGCGCGGTAACTGCGCCACAATCTTCGGCCGGTCGGAGACGGCCGAAATAGCAGAACGCAGCAGGCGCGGATTCAGCTCGAGATTGTGCAGCGCAAGCTCGGCGCTCGATTCCGCATCTTGGCCGCCGCGCTGCGGCCGCGATCGGCGGGCCAGGTCCTTCTCCAGCCGCTCCAGCCCGTGGCGGGCCGCACGCACGCGCGCCGGAAAGGTTCCCTGGCCTTCAGGCCGCAATACAACTTCCCACGCGCTGCAGGCGCGTACGGAGTCGTAAATGCGCTCAAGAAGATCTTCCGATCTCTGCTGCGGATCGCGGATTGCAACCGGTTCGTTCATGGGCCCTCATCGGTAACTGGCGGCTTGCATCTCGAACATCGCGGCGTAGCGCCCGCCCAGCGCCATCAGCCGCGCATGGGTTCCTTCCTCCACCAGATGGCCGCCC
>DATJRT010000141.1:0-7098 GCA_035504495.1 Occallatibacter sp. | reverse complement strand
CATCCTGGGCTACTCTCGCGGCATCCCTCCGGGATGCATTTGCCGCCACGCAGACGCGGAGTTTGCCGGTCTTCGCGCAGGCGCTACAACGGTTCTGGAACTATTGTGCCCGGAAACCGCCGCGGCCGAACTGCGTTTGGTTCCTTCGAACCAAATCCAGGTCGAGCGCTATCGGCCGGTGAAATCGCCGGCGATGGCGGCGAGCGCGTCCCAGTGGTCGGTGCGGAAGGGCGCGGCGGGAAGGCCGGCGGCGTTGTAGAGGTTCGCGCCGGCGGGATAGTCGGCAAAGGCGTAGCGCACCGCAACCGGCGCGGGCACGCTGCGGCTGTGGACAACCACGGTATCGCCCTTGATTGCAGCCTGCGCGTCAAAGAATTTCTGGTCCGCGCCGGCGATGGCGAAGCCGCTGAGCGGGCCGTTTTTGGCGACGAGGCCGCCGGCCGCGTGGGTGAAGCGGATGCGGATGACGTGGCCTTCGATTTTCATCGAGGCGTAGACGGGGCCGGAATACTCCAACTTTTGGCCGTAGGTTTTGGCGAGCGCGATGAGCGCGAGACGATGGCCGACGGGCACTTTGTTTTTGGGATGGACGTTGGCGGGGTCGCCCACGTCGATGGTGATGGCGAGGCCGGTGTTGGGCAGGGCGAGAATCTTCGCCTGCTGCTCGCGGACGACGGGGTTGTTGCTGATGTTCCGGAGCGGGGCCAGTTGCACGGCGTAGAAGGGGAAATCGCCCTCGCCCCAGAGTGCGCGCCAGGTTTGAACGAGTGTCTCCATCACGTGCGGGTAGAGGGCAACGCCGGCCGCGCCGCCGACGATGGACTCGCCCTGGTACCAGATGACGCCACGGATGGCGTAGGGAATGACGGGATGAAGCATGCCGTTGAACATGACCGTGGGCTGGTGCTGGTCTTCGGCGGGATCGCGCAGGAGCGTGGACGGAGGCATGGGCAGCCCGTTGAGGGGTTCAGGCGCGGGCGGCGCTTCGGCGACGGTGGAGCGGGGATGGGACTTAAAAAACACTTCGAGGGCATCGAAGCGGTCGAGCATGGGCTTGAGCGCAGGGTCGGCGGCGAGAGCTTCGCGGGGCAGCCAGGACTCCGCGGTGCTGGCGCCGAAGGCCACGGTGACGATGCCGACGGGCACGTGCAGGCGCTCCTCGAGCTCGCGGGCAAAGATGTAGCCGATGGCGGAAAACGCGCCCACGGTTTGCGGGCTGCAGACTTTCCACGAGCCGTTGACGATTTCCTGCGGGGTGAGGGCTTTCACTGTGGCCACGGTGAACATGCGGAGGTTGGGATCGTTGGCCGCGGCGATTACCTTGTCTTCATCGAGCATGCCGGCAAAGAACTCCGCCTTTTTGGAGACGGTGAAGGCCATGTTCGACTGGCCCGCGGCCAGCCAGACTTCGCCGACGAGGACATCGTGGAGGACGACGGTGTTTCTGCCGGCGATCTGCATGTCGTAAGGGCCGCCGGCGGCGAGTTTCTTGAGGCGGACCATCCAACGGCCGCCGGGAGCCGCGGTGGTGGTCTGCGACTGGCCGTTGAGGGTGACCGTGACGGTTTCGCCGGGACTCGCGGTTCCCCAGACGGGGATGGGCACATCGCGCTGGAGGACCATGTGGTCCGAGAAGAGCGCGGCGGGTTTGACCTGGGCGGAGGCGAGCGGGGAAAGCAGGAGGCAGAATCCGAGGATGGCGGGGAGGTGTTTCGGCATAGATTTCGCGGCGCGCAGTGGCGAAGTCTCAGTATCGCGCATCAGTAGCGCGGAACCGCCGCGTCGACTTCGAGGCTCCAGGCGTCGATGCCGCCGCGGATCGATTGCGCCTGCGCAAAGCCCTGCCGGCGCAGCCAGACCGCGACGTTCATCGAACGAACGCCGTGATGGCAGAGGACGACCAGGCGCCCGGCGGGGTCGAGCTCCTGCGCGGCGCGCGCGGGCACCTCGTTCATGGGGATGGGTAGGCTGCCTTCGACGTGCGCCGTTTGGAACTCCCAGGGTTCGCGGACATCGAGGAGCCGGGCTTTGTTTTCGCCAAGCAGCGCCGCGGCCTCGGCTGCACTAATCTCGTAATCAAGCATCCAGTTCAGTTTAGAGCCTCCAAGCGGTCGCCATCGAGGGCCGGGGATGCGCGAGGACACGGCGAGCCTTTACTCTTGAACAGGAATGTCCCTTTTCTGCCCATCGGGAGGCCTGCCTGGCAAATGCAGCGGGTTCCGGGTGCATGGTAGAAAGATAGCCTGAGGATTCTTGAGCACAGCGGGTATGGAGAACACGGTTAAAGTCCTGATTGCAGAAGATGAGCCGCACGCCCTGATGGGTCTGGCGGAGCTGATCTCCGGCTGGGGCTATACGACCGAGACGGCGCGGGATGGGCAGGAGGCGTGGGAAAAGGCGCTGGCGTGGGATCCGGCGATCGTGGTGACGGACCTGAAGATGCCGCGGCTGGACGGGATGGGCCTGCTGACCAGGCTGGCCAAGGAAAACTCGGCCTTGAGCGCCAACGTGGCCGTGGTGGTGCTCACGGCGATGGGAAGCGTGCAGCAGGCCGTGGACGCAATGAAGCTGGGCGCATACGACTTTCTGCAGAAGCCCGTGGACGCAACGCGGCTCAAGACCATTCTGGGCAATGCAACACGGCAGCGGGAGACGACGATCGAGCTGGAAGTGGCGCGGCGGCGGCTGCGCGAGAGCGGCGTGCTGGGCTCGATGGTGGGCAATTCGAAGCAGATGCGGGAAATCTTCGCGCTGATCGAGCAGATTGCGCCTTCGAACGTGCCCGTACTGATTACCGGCGAGAGCGGGACGGGCAAGGAGCTGGTGGCGCGCACGCTGCACGCGCTGAGCCCGCGCAAGCCGCGGCCGTTTGTGGCGGTGAACTGCGCGGCGATTCCGGAGACGCTGATCGAGAGCGAGATCTTCGGGCACGAAAAGGGCGCGTTTACCGGCGCAGCCGAGCGGCGCGCGGGATGCTTCGAGCTGGCCACGGGGGGAACGCTGCTGCTGGACGAAGTGGGCGAGATGCCGATCGGCACGCAGGCCAAGCTGCTGCGCGTGCTGGAAGAGCGGAAGCTGCGCCGGCTGGGCGCGCGCACCGAGCAGGATGTGGATGTGCGGGTGCTGGCGGCCACCAACCGCGAGCCCGGCAGCGCCGTGGAAGAGGGGCATCTGCGCGCCGATCTTTTCTACCGGCTCAACGTCTTCAACATTCACATGCCGCCGCTGCGCGAGCATCTCGAAGACCTGCCGGCCATGACCGAGGCGATGCTGAACGAGATGAACGAGAAGCACGGGCGCAAGGTTTCCGGAGTGGCGCAATCGATGCTTGACCGGCTGATGAGCTTCGACTGGCCGGGCAATGCGCGCGAGCTGCGCAATACCATCGAGCGCGCGGTGATTCTGTGCCCGGACGGCATGCCGCTGGATGCCGGGCATCTGCCGCCGGGGTTCGGCAAGGTGAAGCCGGCCACGGCGCCCACGCCCGATGCGGGAACGATTTCAGTGCAGGTGGGCGCCACTGTGGACGAAGCGGAACGAATGCTGATTCTGCGCACGCTTGAAGCCACGGGCCAGAACAAGACGCGCGCGGCCGAGATTCTGGGCGTAAGCCTGAAGACGCTGCACAACAAGCTCAAGGAGTACAAAACTACAGACGAAGCGTAAGCCGGCGCGGTGGTCCCGCTTTGGCCATTTCCTTCTTTGGGGGTTGCCCGTCATGACCGGCTGCGAACCTGGTTTCAGCCAGAGTCGCGACTTGCCGGATGTTTTTTTCCGGGGCTGAAGCCCGCGCTTATTCAGGGCGTTCGACGGCACGAGTAAACTCGTGCCCTTTCAAAACGGCCCAGACTGCGAAACTCGCCGGGCCGGAGGCAAGGGGCTGAACGATGCGCCTGAAGACCAAACTCGTCCTGGCGATCACGACGCTGGTTTTCCTGGTTGCGGGCCTGGTGTCTCTGGTGTACGTGAGCCAGCTTGTGGGCGCGGCCGTGCAACAGACCTACCAGAACACCCGCATGGTGGCAGAGCAGGTCTGGCTGGCGCTGGACAATGCGCTCGAAAACGGGCTCAAGGGCCAGGAGGTCGACCCCAACAATCCCCTGGAGCTGCGCGCGCTGGCCGCCAAGGCGGTGCGCAGCGATGCCCCGCTCAAAGCGGTCATCGAGTCAGTGAACCGCTATTCGCTCACCGTGTACGACGTGAACATCGGCGACAACATGGGCACCACGCTGCTCAGCTCCAACCCTGACAATAACGACAAGCCGCTGCCGGTGCGCCCAAAGTACCAGCAGTTGCTCGATGCCGGGCCGATGCAATTGATGGCCGAGGTCTTTGGCCCTCCCAAGGTATTTGACGTGGTGGTGCCGCTCGACCGCAACGGCCAGCCGTTCGCCAGCGTGCACGTGGGCGTGCGCACCACGCTGCTGAGCGCGTTCTACATGCCCTGGATCAAGCAGGCGCTGTGGCTGATGGGCTTTGCCCTGGGCGCGGCGCTGGTGGTGGGTTTCCTGCTGAGCAACCTGGCGCTGCGGCCGATGGAGGAGATCAGCCTGCAGCTCGACTACTGGACCGCAGCCGGGGAGACGCAGGGCGCGAAGATGGATGAACCCAAAAAGGAGCTGGCGGCGCAGGTTTCCACCAAGATCGAGATGATCGGCCAGCGCATGCGCAACGTGGAAGAAGTATTCGCGGCGCTCAAGGAGAATCTCGACCAGATTCTCGGCAACCTGCAGGATGGAATCCTGCTGTTTACCGGGGACGGGCGCGCGGTGCTGGTGTCCGAGGCGGCGCGGCGGTTCCTGCATCGGGAGCGCGACAGCATTCTGGGCCTGCATGCGCGCGACATCTTCGACCGCTCCACCGTGCTGGGCCGAACGCTTTGGGAGGCGCTCGACGCCGGCGTTTCCATGGTGCAGGAGGAGATTCGCACGGAAACGGGAAGGCGGATCCGGACTTCGGTCGATTTTATTCACGACGACGAAACCAATCAGGGACTGGGCGCGCTGGTAACGCTGCACGACGTGGAATCGGCCGAAGAGATCGAGTCGGAGCTGGAGCTTTCGCGGCGCATGGCGGCGATCGGCAGGCTCACGTCCGGCGTGGGCCACGAGGTGAAGAATCCCATCAACGCCATCGTGGTCCACCTGGAGCTGCTCAAGGCCAAGCTGGGCGATGCGGGCGCCCCCGCGGTGCGGCACCTGGAGGTGATCGACGCCGAGATCCATCGCCTGGACCGCGTGGTGCAGATGCTGGTGGATTTTTCAAGGCCGGTGGAGCTGCAGCTGCGCGAACAGGATTTGCGCGGCGTGATTGCCGATGTGCTGGCCCTGGCCGCCGAAGAGCTTTCCACGCGCAACGTGACCGTGGTGAGCAGCATGCCGGACGAGCCGCTGATTGCCAACGTGGACGCGGACCTGCTGAAACAGGCCGCTCTCAACGTGATCGAGAACGGCGCGCAGGCCATGCCGGAAGGCGGACGGCTGGAAGTGGTGCTCGAGGGAGACCAGCGCGTTACGGCAACGGCGGACCGCTCAGCAAGCTGGCGGACAGCGCCGGCCGGCGAGCGGCAAGGGGCGGGGGCATGGAAGTCGGCGGTGCTGCGGATTGCCGACGAAGGCCCGGGCATTCCCGAAGAGATTCGCGAGAGAATCTTCGACCTTTATTTCACCACCAAAATCGGTGGAAGCGGGATTGGATTGGCGATGACGTATCGGATTCTGCAGTTGCACCATGGCAGCGTGGAAGTACAATCAATGAAAGACCGTGGCACGGAATTCCGGCTGCGAATTCCCCTCGCCGCTACGGAATGGGGGCGCCGGCATCCTCGACCGGCAGTTGTCGAAGATTAGAAGGGATTTGCGGGATGAAGTTGCCTGCGAAGATCGTTGTTTGGCTGTTACCTCTTTTCCTGGTTGCCTGCCACAAACAGCAGCAGGCACAGGTGCAGCCACTGGCTCCTCCGGTTGAGGACAACCCGCCTCCCGCGCCCTCCACCGCGCCCGTGAATCTTCCCCCACCGGTTGTGACCATCCCGACCGAGCCCACGAAAAACGCGCCCACGCCTCCGACCAAACCGCCGGCGAAACACAAGAAGCCGAAGAAGACCGAAAATGCACCGGCCGGCAGCTCAAGCGGCACAGAAGAAGCGGCGAACCCGGCGCCCAATCCCGGAGTATCCGCAATCGGGCAGCTTTCTTCGGGCGACCCGGCTAACTATAAGAAAGAAACTGCGGACATGATCGACGCGACGGAACGCGGGCTCAACAACATCACGCGAACGCTGAACGACACCGAGAAGAAGACCGCGGACCAGATTCGCGAGGACCTGAAGGAAGCCAAACAGGCGCTGGCTTCAGGCGACGTGGATGGCGCGCACACACTGGCGGAAAAAGCCAAGGTGCTTTTGGCGGAGCTGACCCCGTAAGGAAATTCGACGGCGGCCCGGCAAACGCCGGAGCAAAAAAGCAGCCGCAGATGCCCATTCGACACGGATTGCATGCGCAGTGCTCGCCCAGGGCAGGCTTTCGACTGCGTTGGCCGCAAAATGCGCGGCAGAATCCGCTCAGGATGAAAGCGGTCTTGTGAATGGGATTTCAGAGACAGGGCACCCAAGCGGGGCCGGATTTTTTCATCCCGTTCTCAAAGCTCGCCCCAGCTCAACTTGCTGCGCAGGGCTTCAAAGAATCCGCTTTCGCTGAGGCGGACCAGTTTGACGGTATGAGCCGAGCGATGGCAGCGCACCTCGTCGCCCTTGAGCAGCGGGACGGCCTGCTGTCCGTCGACCGTGAGCAGGGCCAGTTCCGGCACGCCCTCGATGCGCACGGTCAGATGCGCGTCACCGCGCACCACGATGGGCCGCAGCGTGAGCAGATGCGGGCAGATCGGCGTGACCACCAGCGCATCGACATCGGGCGTGAGGATGGGGCCATTGGCGGCGAGGGTATAGGCCGTGGAGCCGGTGGGCGTGGAGACGATGACGCCATCGGCGCGAAAGCGGGCCACGCTCTTTCCGTCGAGCTCCACGGCAAAGTCGCCCATGCGGGCGATGTCACCCTTGGAGACCACGATCTCATTCAACGCCGTGTAGCACGAATGCTC
>DATJRT010000140.1:0-7183 GCA_035504495.1 Occallatibacter sp. | reverse complement strand
TCCGCCGCCCCGGGCCAGAACGCGATCGGCCCCGCCGGCCCGGTTCCGCCCATTCCGCCTCTCGAAATCCCGCCCATCAGCATCCCCCGCATTACCGTTCCGGAAATCGCAATTCCGCCCATCGACATCGGCGCCATCAGCATCCCGGACCTGAATGGCCAGCTCCTTCTCCTCGACCGCGAAGGCTTCGGCGCCTGCGCGGAGGCCTGCGCCCTCGTCGGCGATCCCGGCACAACCCCCCGCCTCTTCGGCTTCGCGCAGGACGGCGACGCCCAGGAGATCGACAAAGCGCGCAAGCTCGCGCACGGCCATTTCTTCTGGTTCCGCAAGGACGGCAAATCCTACATCGTCGACGACCCCGCCATCGTCGGCCAGCTTGAATCCATGCAGTCCCGTCTTGACGATCTGCGCAAGCAGATGCGCGACCTGCGCCAGCAGTACCGCGGCGTGAGTCAGCAGTGGCGTGACCAGGCCCGCAAGCAGCGTGAGGCCGCGCAGAATCTTCCCAAGCCCGATCTCTCTGACGCCGTGGCCCAGCTCAATGCCGCCGTCGCCGGCCTCAAATCCTCCCAGGGCGGCACCGTCTCCCGCGAGCAGCTGGCTGAAATCCAGCGCCGCCTGAGCGAGATTCAGAGCAAGCTCATCGCCTCTGAAGTCAAGGTCGACTGGAACGCCGGCGACTGGAGCAAATGGAGCGATGCCATGAGCAAGTACGGCGCGCAGATGGGCGCGCTCGGCTCGCAGATGGGCCAGGCTGCAAAGGAGAACAGCGAAAAGATCCGCTCCCTCATCGACGAGTCGCTCAAGGACGGCAAGGCCCGCCCCGTCGACTGAGGTGCTTGGCTTGCGAGGGAGCAGAGGTCTTCAGACCCCTGAAACGCTCAGCGTCATCCTGAGCAACCGAGCGGTTTGCGCGAGGGCGTCGAAGGATCTGCGTTTGCTTCTCTTCGCGGAAGAGAGGCAGATCACGACTCCCCGCGCGAGCTCGTGTGGCACGGCATCGCTTCAATAAATCGTCAATCTCGGCGCGCGATGAAGGTGGAACGGATCGTTCGAATCCGCCGGCAGGTTCACCGCGTGGCTCATGCAGCGGCTCCGCGACTGCAGCCCGGTTGCGTAGGCGCGGGTCACGTGCAGCCGGTCCATGATGATGTACCGGACGCGCAGCCCGTCGATCGTCGCCGGCAATTGCGCCGGAACCTGCTGCCGGTCCACAAAGATCACCAGCGCCGCCTCTTTGGGATTGTCCAGGCTCTGCCCCACGCCCACGCCAAAGAAAGCCGGGTTCTGCTTGAGCAGTCCGGCCACGATCTGTTGCTTCGTGCTCACCGCCTGGTTCAGCACCGCGGCCGGCAGCGGCATCTGCGCCGGCGTCCGTGGCGCCGTGCCCGCGTTCACCGCCTGCGCCGTGGTCGGGATCACCACCGTGCGCACCCCGCTCACCGTCTGCGGAACCGCCGCGTTCATGTTCTGGTCCACGTACACCAGCACCGCGCCCTCGCCCGAGCGGTCGCTGCTCTTGCCCGTGGCCACGCCCAGAATGCCGATCGAGGGATTCACCAGCGCCCGCGCTGCGTTCAGCGCCGATTCGGCGCGCGCTGCCTGGCCCGCCGTCAGCGTCCGCCCCTGCGCCGCCGTCACCGTTGGGTTGCCGTAGTTCAGGCAGCTCACCGCATGATCCGTCGTGCCCACAAACGTGTACGTGGTGCTCATCTGCGATCCCAGCTCGCTCAGCACCTCGGAAACCGGATTCGCAATCCCCACATCCACGTTGTCGGAGTTCTGGCCGCCGGCAAAGAACAGTCCCACCGGCTCCGCATCGCTCGCATCCACCACCAGAGAGCCGGAGTCGCCGGCGTCGCTGAACTGGTCGCCCGTAATCACGATCTGGTCGCTATAGGTCTTCGTGTAATAGGGATTCGTCTCCGCGCAGTTGGTGAAATACGAAACCTCGATCGTCTGGCTCACGCTAGAAACCGCCGCGCACGTCAAGCCCGTCGTCCGCCCGCTCTTGGCCACGCTCATGTTGATCGTGGCGCTCTCGCCCTTGCCGCCCGTCGAGGAAACCCCCGGCGCCTCAGCCGCCAGCGTCCCATTCCCCTGCTTGGCGCCCAGCTCCAGAATGTCGCCATTCGGGTTCACCGCGCCCGATTCCACCTGCGCAATCGCCGCATCCACGTTGCCGCTCGATTCCAGCTTCACAAATCCGCTCAGCGTGCCCACCAGCGTCTCCGTGCCCGGTGGGTCGCCGTTGAGCGGCTCGCAATCGTCGTCGATCAGTCCTGGCTGAATAATCTTCTCGCCCGTGCTTGCCTGGTCGCTGCGCGCCAGCACGTGGTTGCAGCTCAGCAGGTACTGCGTTCCGCCCGCGTTCTGGATCAGCGATCCCAGCGTTCCTCCGCAGCAATCCGTAACCTGGCCGCTCGAATTCGTGTCGTAGTCGTTGTCATTGCCGCCCGAGCTGCCCAGATCGATCGGCGTCGCCAGCTGCGCCTGGTGGGTTGAAGGATCGCTGTCAACCCCTTCCGTATTCAGCAGCATCTCCGCCGCCGTCTTTGAAGCCGATGTCCCCACCGTCGCCACCACATACGTGGCCGTCGTCGCGCTCAGTGTGCTCGGCGCCGTGTAGGTCACCGAGCAATAGGTAAAAGTCTGCGCGCCGCGCACGCAGCTCGGCGTGCTCACGCTTCCATCGCCGCCGCTCGAGCCCGTCGTCGTGTTCGACACCGCATAGTCGATCCCGTCCGACCCGCCCGCTTCGGCAATGTAGCCCGTAACCGTCACCGTGCCGTTCGCGCCCAGCGCCGCGTTCTCCGGCGTCAGCGGCTGCAGGAATCCCGGCGTCACTGTCACCGCGGCCGTCGCCTTGTCGCTGGCGTTGGAACCGAGCGTCGCCGTCACCGTCACCTTCACGCTGTCCGCGGTCAGGTAGCCCGGCGGCGTGTACTGCCCGGTCGAGGTAATCGTCCCTGCGCCGGCCATCGCATCGCCGCCGCTCACCGCCCAGCTCACGCTGGCCGCACTCCCGCCCGCCAGCGTCGCCGTAAACTGCTCCACCGCCGAGCCCGAACTGTTGGTGGTATTGCACCCGGTGCAGTTGGTGTCGATCGTGAGGGTCCCGGGAGAGACGGACAACCCTCCGCCTGCGGAAACGCTGCCGCCGCCGCAACCGGCCAGCGCCATGGCCGCCGGAACCGCGGCGATCGCCAGTGCCCGCGCCGCCCGTGCGCCCATGCGGCCCATCGCCGGACCCGCGCCGGCTCTCTTCCCGCTGCCTGCCGAACCGGGTCTCCACTCCCTTGCCGGCCCGCGTTCAAGACTGCATTCCAGGCCGCGTTCCAGGCTCCGTCCCAGGCCGCGTCTGTGCGGCTCCGTCGATTGCGCGCACTGGTTCAAAATGCGTCCGCTACCTTCCTGTGCCGTCCATCGGCTGTGCCGGCTCTTCGCGTGCCGCCGTCTCGTTGGACGCACTTTCGCCGGCTCCGGTCATCCCCAAGCTACGCGGACATTTCAGCCATCTTGCGCACACACGTCCTTCAAATGCCATTTTAGACCCCTCGGCGGCGCCAAAAGTTGTCTCGCCCGGCGCGCAATTCCCCCGCTTTCGAGCCCTTCCGGAGCCGCCAGAAGCTCAAGCTGAAACCCTAGAGCATTTCTCCTTCTGACGGTTGCCGAAACCGATACCTTCAACTGGCGATTTTCCCTGGGGTCCCCGGCGACAGGTCTAGGTCGCTGGGGCGGAAGCAATCGCCACCTTGCACGAAAATCAAGACGGCTATACCTGAAGGAGAAATGCCTTAGCGTGCCCCGTCGATCCTTTGCAACAATTTCCCCGCTCCCTCATCCAAGAGGATGAGGGCTCTGGGGTTTTTCGTGTGGCCGAAGCGGTTACCGTAGCTTTTCACCGGAACCTCGAGCAAAGTGCGTTTGCAAGGTGCGTCTGATGGAGCTGCCCACTCATATCCTTCTCGTGTACGGCTATCTGCTGCTCCTTGTGTGGGTTCTGGTGGAGCAGCTCGGCATTCCCCTGCCCGCGACGCCCATCCTGCTGGCCGCCGGCGCGCTCTCGGCCGAAGGGCATTTCAGTTTCGCTCTGGCGCTGCTTGCCGCTGCTGCTGGCGCCGTCTGCGCCGATTCCACCTGGTTCCTCTTTGGCCGCCGCTATGGCCACCACGTCCTGCGCATCCTCTGCAAGCTCTCGCTCGAGCCCACCACCTGCGTCCGCCGCACCCAGGACTCCTTCGGCCGCCGCCGCGGGACCATGCTCCTGTTCGCAAAATTCATTCCCGGCCTCGGCCTTCTGGCCCCGCCGGTCGCCGGTCAGAATGGCATGAGCCTGGGCGTATTCCTGGCCTATGACGGATTGGGCGCCACGCTTTGGGTTACCACCCTGCTCGTCTGCGGCCGGCTGTTCGGCGATATCATCAAGCACAACCCCGGTCTGCTGCACTGGGTCGGCCGTTTCTCCGGCGCACTGCTCCTGCTCGGCATCCTGGGATTCCTCCTTGCCCGCCTCTATCGCCGCCGTGCCGTCCTCAGCAAGCTCGCCGCGGCGCGCCTCGAACCCCGGGAACTCAAGCGCCTGCTCGATGCCGGTGAGTCTTTTTACATCGTCGACCTGCGCCATCCTCTCGAGCTGCTGCCGGACCCCTTCACGCTGCCGGGCGCGCTCCATCTCTCGCCGGAGGAGCTGGCCGCTCGCAACCTGGAGATTCCCCGCGACCGCGACGTCGTGCTCTACTGCACCTGCCCCAGCGAGGCCACGTCCGCCAAAGTCGCCATGACGCTGCATCGGCTCGGCATTGAGCGCGTGCGCCCCCTGCGCGGCGGCTTCGACGAATGGAAGCGCCTCGGCTTCCCGCTCGATCCCATCGCTCCCGTCATCCCCCAGCTCACCACCATCCAGCCCGCGCAGTGATTGACGCTGAAGGAAGCACTACGACCCGCTCTTCACAAACAGCGCCGCAACACTCGTCCCGATCGGCGAACCGATTCCGCTGCACGGATCGGGGCCCACGGCCGCGCTGTAAAGCCCGTTACTGCCCACGGTAATGTCATTGAACGCCTTCTGGTTCAGCCACAGCGTGGGCGTCACAAACCCGAGCTTGGTTCCAAACGACGCAAACAATCCTGCGTAGAGCGGCGCCACCGCGCTCGTTCCGCCCACAACCGTCGCCGCCCCGTGCACATAGATGTCGTAACCGGTGTTGGGATCGGCGTCCGCGCACACGTCCGGCACCATGCGTCCGCTGCCGTATTGCGTGTTTGCCGGCGCCGGCGGCGCGCCGATCTGAAAGCTTTGCACGGGAAAGATCGTCGAGTAGCCGCCGCCCGTTCCTTCGCCGTCCGTCTCGCCCGGATTGTCGTTCCACACCGTCTCTTCGGTCGTGGTCTTGTAGGTGCCCCCGCAACCCACCACGTGCGGGCACGAGGAAGGGCAATCCACATTCGCCGGCGTCGAGCCGCCATCGCTCGAGTCGTTGTCGCCCGAAGCGGCAAACACCGCCATCCCCGCGCTTACCGCGGCTGAGGCCGTCGTCTCCATCTGCTCGGCCGCCGTCGTGCCCCAGTTGGCCTCGTCCGCGCCCCAGGAGATCGTGCACACGTCGCACCCGTCCGACGTCGCCTTCGCCACCGCCGAAGCGATGTCCTGCGACCAGTACACGCGGATGGTCGCCGCCTTTCCCGTGGCCGCGTAATACGAGGCGCCGGCCACCTGGATGTCGAGCGCAACCTCGTAGTCGGCCTCGCCCGCCTGCCCGCTCTGGTTGGGCGTATTCTCAGTGCCGTCCACCGAAACGTCCGTGATCGACGGCACCGGCTGGTTCACCGACTGGAAGAACGATGTCATGTCCGACATCACCCATCCCCCGCCCAGCTCCACAATCGCAATCACGCCGCCACCCGGCATTCCGCTTGGCCAGTTGTAGGCGGCGCACAAGCTGGGCACCGTCCACGGCGTCGCCGCGGCAGCCTCCGCGCGCATGCGTACGATCCGCTTCACCTGCGAGCGCAACTTGAAATATGGGTGGCATCCGTACCGGGGAGTCCTGCTCATCTTTGCACCTCCGTGCACTTCCCATTCTCCACCGCGCGCCCATGCGCTCTCAAAAAAGCTCGGGCCGCCTCGGGCTGAATGGATCCATCTGAGGATGGTGCGCCGCGCAGCCAAACCGTATCACATCCCTCCTGCCGGCGCCGTGAAAAGACGTAGTATGGGAAGAGCAGAAATCCCTTCCCGGAGCACGTTCTTGGCCTACGACGACCTGCGCGACTGGATCGCAGCCCTCGAAAAACACGGCGAGCTCAAGCGCATCCGCGAAGAGGTTTCGCCCGAGCTCGAAATCACGGAGATCACCGACCGCGTCTCGAAGATCGGTTCGCGCAGCGCGGCGAGTGCCGGCGTTTCTGCGGGGCAGGGAACCGCTGCAAAGGGAAACTACTCTCCCGGCGGTCCCGCGCTGCTTTTTGAAAACGTGAAGGGCCATCCCGGGCACAAGGTCTTCATCAATCAGTTCGGCAGCGAGCGCCGCATGGCTCTCGCGCTTGGCGTTGAGCGTCTGGACGAAATCGCCGGGCGCATCCACGGCCTGCTCAACCTCAAAGCCCCCGAAGGCCTCATCGACAAGCTCAAAATGCTCCCCGCACTCGGCGCGCTCTCCAGCGCGTTTCCCAAAACCGTCAGCGCCAAAGACGCGCCCTGCAAGGAAGTCATCCGCAAATCGAAAGGAAGCGGCGGGCTCGACGACTTCGACCTCAACTTTTTTCCCATCCTCAAGTGCTGGCCCCACGACGCCGGCCGCTTCATTACCCTCCCCTGCGTGCACACGCGCGATCCGCGAACAGGCAAGCGCAACCTCGGTATGTACCGCATGCAGGTCTTCGACGGCCGCACCACCGGCATGCACTGGCAGCGGCAGAAAGTCGCCGCAGAGCATTACCGCAACGCGCTGCGGGCGGCGGCCGCTTCAAGCTCCGATGCCAGTGCAGCAAGCGCGCGCGTAGCCATGATGGCCGAATCCGCCGGCGGCGCCACGGCCATTCCGGAAGGCCCCATCGGCGGTCTGCCCCAGGTCTCCCTCGTCGCGCAGAAAGGCTCGCGTCTCGAAGTCGCCGTTGCCATCGGCACCGATCCCGCGACCACATTCTCTGCCATCGTCCCCGCGCCGCCCGAAGTGGAAGA
>DATJRT010000139.1:0-5490 GCA_035504495.1 Occallatibacter sp. | reverse complement strand
GGGACAACCCGGCCTCGGCCATTTCGCGGAGACTTGCACGCGCTTCCCGGAAGGCGCGGAAAAAGTGCCCCACGTGGGCTGGAATTCACTGGAGATTCGCGAGGGCTCGCGTTTACTTGCCGGCGTCGACCCCGGCGAATTCGTTTACTTCACGCATTCATTCAAAGGGCCCGTCACCGCGGACACTGCTGCCGTCACACGTTACATCGAGCCCTTCGCCGCAGCCGTCGAGCGCGGCCATGTTTTCGGCGTTCAGTTCCATCCGGAAAAATCCGGCGAGACCGGCTTGAAGATTCTGCGCAATTTTCTGGAGGCGCAAGTATGAGGCTTTCCTACAAGCAAATCACATTCTCTGAATATCGAGCCGCCTTCCGTATGTTCAGAAGGAAGAATCTATTCCTGAGATACGACCAGATTTTCTGGATCATTGTATGCATCGCGAGCCTTGTTGTATTCGGAATTGTCAATGATCACGGCGGGAGTAAGGCTCTTCACGGCCTTGCGTCGACGATATTCTATTATTCTCTTTGTCTGGCGGCGGGACTGCCGCTCCTGCGCAACCTGAATGCCCTGACTGGATTTCGCGCGTACCGAAAGAACCGCGATGGTTCAGTGGAGACTATTACCGAGATTGATGAAAATCGGATTGTTGATATCACGCCGGGGACTTGTGAGCTGATCTACGAATGGAAGAGTGTCACGGGTATCGGGCAGAACGATAGGATCACTGTAATCTGTACCCGAGGAAGTCACTTTCTATTCTTCCCGACTTCTGCCTTTAGACCTGAACAACTGATCGAATTCAACAGAATCGCTTCCGGCTACGGCGTCCGGAGGTGGTCTTGATCACCAAGCGCATCATCGCCTGCCTCGATGTGCACGCCGGCCGCGTGGTCAAAGGCGTGCAGTTCGTCGATCTCGTCGATGCCGGCGACCCGGCCACGCAGGCCGCGCGCCACGCGCGCGAAGGCGCCGATGAGATCGTCCTGCTCGACATCACAGCCACGCACGAAGGCCGCCAGACCTTGCTCGACACGGTGCGCCGCACGGCAAAGGAATTGTTTGTCCCCTTCTGCGTCGGCGGCGGCATCCGCTCCGCGCGCGACGCGGAACAAGTGTTCGAAGCCGGCGCCGATAAAGTCAGCATCAACTCCGCCGCGCTGGCCGATCCCGCGCTCATCGGCGAAATCGGCCACACCTTCGGCGCGCAAGCCGTCGTGGTCGCCATCGACGCACGTCGCGACGGTGCCGCCGCCCACCCCGTCCGCGACGCGCAGGTCTTTGTGAGCGGCGGCCGCAAACCAACAGGCCGGCGGGCGGTCGAGTGGGCGCGCGAGGCCGAGCAGCGCGGCGCAGGCGAGATCCTGCTCACTTCGATGGACGCGGACGGCACCCGCGCCGGCTTCGATTGCGAACTAACCGCCGCGGTCAGCGAGTCCGTCAGCATTCCCGTCATCGCGTCCGGCGGCGCAGGCACCGTGGCTCACTTTGTCGACGTGTTCGCGCGCGGCAAGGCCGATGCCGCGCTCGCCGCCGGCATCTTTCATTTCGGCGTCTCCAGCGCGCGCTCTCTCAAGGAAAAGCTCGCCGCATCCGGCGTTCCCGTGAGGCTTCCATGCTGATTCCTTCGATCGATCTGATGGGTGGCCGCATCGTGCAGCTCGTGCAGGGCGAAAAGCTTAGTCTTGCCTTTGACGACTTCGAATATTGGATCGAGCGCTTCTCGCGCTTTCCCCTCGTGCAGCTGATCGACCTGGACGCGGCCATGCGCCAGGGCGATAACTCCGCGCTGGTCGAGCAAATCGCCAAGCGTCTTCCCTGCCAGGCAGGCGGCGGCATTCATTCGATTGATCGCGCCCGTCAAGTGCTCTCGGCGGGCGCGCTGCGCGTCATCGTTGGCTCCGCTCTTTTCTCCGCAGAGGGCGCTGTGAACACCAGCTTCGCTCAGGAGCTGGCCGCGGCAGTCGGCGCGGACCGAGTCGTGGCCGGTATCGACACCAAAAACGGCCGCATCGCGGTGAAAGGCTGGAAGGCGCAGGTCGAGCTTACTCCCGATGAAGCCATTCCCCAACTCGAGCCGCACGCGGCCGCGTTCCTTTACACAAATGTGGATGGGGAGGGCCTGTTGAACGGTTTCCCCCTTGAGGTCGCGGTACGCTTGCGCCACCTTACCCGGCGCCAGCTTATCGTCGCCGGCGGCATTCGTAGCCAGCGTGAAGTCGACGCGCTCGATGCGCTCGGCGCTGACGCCGTTGTCGGCATGGCCGTCTACACGAATCTTCTCACCGTCTGATGCGGACCCGCTCGCCTTGGCGCACACGGCCGCCGGCGGCTCGAATCAGCGCCGTCCTTTCTTCGACTCGCCCACAGCCCGGCTTGTCTCCACGCGTGACGCCCGCAGCAAGCGGGCAATCTGTTTCAGATGAAGCTGCACTGCGTAGGCGCGCAGAATCTCGGCCTGCGCAAACTCCCGGCCCCGATGCCGCACTTCGTCCATGCGGCTTTCCAGGTCGGCAATGTCCTGCTCCAGATTGATTCCCTTCGGCGCCACGTCGAAACGCCATCTGTGAATACAGACGGCCACATGCTGAAAACCGCTGCGCACGTCGGCCGCCAGTCGCCCGAGGGCCGGCTCCAGTTGTTGCGCGTACCCATCCTCGTGGCTGTCTTTTACCGAAAGCTCGAGCGCCAGCAGAACTTCAAAGAGCGATCGCGCGAATTCCGCGAGCAGGCTCAATCCTTCGCGCCAGCCCTCGCCGGAGGGCTCGTTACGCGCGGCCTCCTGCAATTGATCGTTGCCGCGCAGCATCGCTTCCACGTCCTCGCGCAGAGCCGGCAGGTTTCCCGCGGGCGCGCCGCGGAAACCCTCGAAAATGGCGTCGAAGAGTGCTCCCAATGCAAGAAACTCGGCGGCCAGCCCGTCGCGCAGCCGCAGCCTTGCGCGGTCCGGCAGCACCAGCGTGGTCACGGCAAGCGCCACCACGATGCCCAGGATCACTTCGCCTACCCGGTCCAAAGCCAGGCCCCAGTGCGAACCCTCCTTGTGCACCAGCATGACGATGGTGATGGTGACGCACGCCAGCCGAGAGCTGTTGCGCAGCCCCATCAGCCCGCAGGCGACGATGGCGACGAGCAGCGCCAGAATGTAACTGAGCAGCACCGGGCCAAAAAGCGAAAAGCCGAAGCCAAGCACCGCGCCGATCAGCGTGCCCAGCGTGCGGTCGCGCGAGGCCGTTACCGTGGCGCCGACGCTCGATTGCAGTACGATGATGGCGCTGATCGAGCCCCAGTAGCCGTCATGCATTCCCAGGAGCAGCGCAATCTCCCAGCACAACGCCGCCGCCAGAGCCGTCTTCGCCGCGTGGATCAGCAGCCGCCGCCGCTCGCGGTTGAACAACCCCTCATCCCTCAGCGCTTCCGCACGCAACTCCAGAGCAAGCTGTTGTTGCGACCACGTCTTGTGCGCCTTCATTTGCATCCATTGCGCTCCGTCTTGGCACGCCTGGAGAGTGGGTCCGGCTTGTCATCAGTTTCCCGTCTCGCCTCGGGGGCAGTCAATCCATGGCCGCAAATCCAGGGTCGCGGAGGGGGCGCGTGCCTTAGAATCAAGATGCCCGCTTCGGTCGCGGCTCATCACTCCATGCTTCGCGTTGGCTATCCTTCCGCAATATCGGCGGAATTGTTGCGCGACTTTCCCCCGCAAGTCGAATTGATCCCCCTTGCCGATGGGCTCGACCACGAAATCGAGATCGAAGTCTGGATTCCCGATCCCTATCCCACGCGAGCCCTGCGCGCATGGCCGCATCTGCGCGGCGTGCGCCTGGTGCTCTCGTTGCTGGCGGGCACGGAATGGATTCCCGCTGTCGTGGGCCCGCATGTCACCATCTGCAACGCGCACGGCGCGCACAACGGGTCTACGGCGGAATGGACCGTGGCCGCAATTTTCGCCACTCTGAAGTATTTTCCGCTCTACCTCGACATTCAGCGCAGCGGAATCTGGAAGCGCCGCTTTGAGGCTCCCGTGCATTACGCCGCCATCACCGGCGATCGGCGCCCGCATTATCCGCCGGTGATGCTCGAGGAGCTGGCGGGAAAAACCGTTCTCATTGTCGGCTACGGCGCCATCGGCCGGGAGATCGAGCGCATGCTCGAGCCGTTTCGCGTGGAAATCCTGCGCGTGGCGCGCGCGGCCCGCGCTCATCCCGCGGTGCATTCGGTCAACGATCTCCATGCCCTGCTTCCGCGCGCGGAAATCGCCATACTCATCCTGCCTGCTACCGCGGAATCGCAAGGGCTCATCGACCGCCCGCAGCTTGCGCTTCTGCCCCAGGGCGCCCTGCTCGTAAACGCGGCGCGCGGGCCGGTGGTCAACACCGACGCACTGGTCGAGGCGCTGCGCGCGGGGCGCATACGCGCCGCGCTCGACGTCACCGATCCCGAGCCGCTGCCGGAGGGCCATCCCCTGTGGAGCTGCCCCAACCTTCTGCTCACGCCGCACATCGGCGCTTCCAGCCCGCAATTCGCGCCCAGCGCGCTGCGCACGGCAGCCGGAGAACTGCGCCGCTACATGGCCGGTGAGCCGCTGCGCAATGTGGTGCAGGCCGCGCTCTGAGCAGCCTGGGCGCGCCGCCAGTCTCGCAAGCCCAGCACCGCCAGCGCCACCAGTCCCAAGTAAAGCAATGCCGTCGGCCACAGGTCCTTGTAGACGTACTCGCCGACATAGATCACATCCACCGCGATCCAGAGCCACCAGTTGGCGATGTGCTTGCGCGCGCCCCACCAGCTCGCCACCAAGGAATAACTGGCGAGCGTGGCGTCAAGATGCGGCAGGGCGATGGCGATGTGCCACAACCCGCCGATCCAGATCATGAAGCCCCCCAACAGCGCGCTGCCCACGGCGCCCGCGGCCAATGCCCACGCGCATGCCGATTTGCCCAACGGTTCCACGCGCACCTCGCCTACCTGGCGAACGCCGCGCCACCAGTGCCACCATCCGTAAAGCGTGAACGCTACAAAGAAAATCTGCAGCAAGGCGTCGGAAAATAGGCGCGCGCGAATGAAGACGGCAAGATAAAGAAAATCCGCCAGCAGCGTGATCGGCCAGCAAATCAGGAGCCGGCGCGTGGTGAGCCAGATGCCGAGCACCGTGGCCGCCATGGCAGCCAGCTCGAGCCCGTGAACCGCGCAATAGCTCAAGATGCCGCCCCAGCTCATGGCGCAGCCTCCGCGGGCTTTTGCGTCGCGTGCGTCTCCGCCCATTGCGCGATCGCATCGAGAAGCGTGCGCCCCGCGGCCGTTCGAAACCATCGGGCATGCCCCACGAGCCATCCGTCGTACGCCATGCGCGCCGCTTCTTCCGCGCCCAGCACGCCCAGGAAATAATCCGCTTCGGAGAGTGCGAACTCCGCGTGGCACAGCGCTGTCATGGGCGCAAGCGCCGCCGCTTCTTCCCACGTGAGCGGGCGGACGGACTCGTACCCCTCGAGCAGG
>DATJRT010000138.1:0-4916 GCA_035504495.1 Occallatibacter sp. | reverse complement strand
TCCGTGAGGCCGCGGCGCAGGATCTCGAAGGCCTGCTCGGGGGTGTCGGCAAACTGGAAGAGATCGATGTCCTTGGGGGAGATGGCGCCGGCATCGACGAGCGCGTCGAGATTGAGAACCTTGCTCCAGTACTCCTTGCCGTAGACGACGACGGTGATTTTTTTGGCCAGCTTCTGGGTCTGCGCCAGGGTGAGAATCTCGAACATCTCGTCCAGGGTGCCGAAGCCGCCGGGAAACACGACCAGCGCCTTGGAAAGATAGGCGAACCAGAGCTTGCGCATGAAGAAGTAGTGAAACTCGAAGTTGAGCGAGGGCGTGATGTAGGGGTTGGGCGCCTGCTCAAAGGGCAGGGCGATGTTCAGGCCGATGGTTTTGCCGCCGGCTTCGCGCGCGCCGCGGTTGGCGGCTTCCATAATGCCCGGGCCGCCGCCTGAGGTGACCACGAAACGATGCTTGCGCGAGGGAATGTTGGTGGCCCAGCGGGTGAGCAGTTGCGCCAGGCGCCGGGCGTCCTCATAGTAGCGGGCCATTTCCACCGCGGCCACGGCGCGCTTGCGCTGCAGGTCGGTGGCTTCGCCGGCGGCGATCTCGGTGGCCCTGGCCGGTTGTTCTTCGCTGGGTGCGGGGCGCGTGGAGCCGGTGTTTTCCAGCAGCTCCAACGCGTGGTCGGCTTCGTCGCGGCCGCGGAAACGGGCCGAGCCGAAGAAGACCACCGTGTCCTGAATCTGCTCGCGGCGGAAACGGGCGAGCGGCTCAAGATACTCGGAGATGACGCGGATCAGGCGGCCGTCGGCGCTGTTCAAAAAGCCGGGATTCTCATAGGCGAGCGGCGCGGTGGAGAGCGGCGGGGGCGTTGCGCCGGCGGCGATGGCTGCTCCGTCTGCAGCGGTGTACGCCGCGCCCGGCCCCTGCGCAGGGCCGTTCTGGCGCGGGCCGGCGCTCTCGTGCTTCGCGTGCTCCTGGCCTGTTTGCTGCTCCCGGTTTGCCGGCTCTGGGGCATCCATGACTTATTCGTCCCGATGGCGGATCGCGTCCTGCAGCGCAATCCACAAATTTAACAGACCCAGCCCCGTAACCATGCCGCGGACGGCGCCATTGGTCGCCACCACGGAAAGCGACGGAAATTGGAGGAAGATCGGGTTCTGGTCCCAGAACGTGGGCGACCACGGAGCGTAACAGACCGCGAGGCCGATGTACATGCGCAACATGACGCGCAGAAACAGCTCCACGCGCACCAGCCAGCGGGGAATACGTTGGGGAGGATGGGAGTCCGGCTCAGCCACGCCGAGCTCTCCCGGCGCTGAATGTGCAGGCGGCTCGGGGACGAACTCGCCCTCAGGCCCGGATTCAGGTCCAGGCAGCGGCGCCGGACTGAGGGCAAGCGATGGCGAAGACATTTCCGGCTGCTGCTGCATTCCAGTTTTACGCCCGCCGTCCCTGAATCCGCCCCATGATTGCGGTGCGGCCGAGAGACGCCGTATTCAAACGGTAACACAGGCGGCGATGCCCGGAACCGCCCCGAGACCAGGGTCGCCGCGAGCGGCGAATCGTGCGGTTCCTCGATTTGTCTGGGACCGGGAACGGGAGTATGGTGTTCGTGTGCGCCGGAGGTGGCGGGTATGAGGCGTTCGGCAAGCGTCTGGTTCTCAGGAGCTTGGGCTGCCCTGTTTCTTGGCTCGCTTCCACTGGCCGCGCAATACGCCGTGCCGGTCCAGAATTCGTTCGGCGCGGTGTCGGGCTTACAGTCCGGTCAAGGCTCGACGCCGCAGTCGGTCACCGTCTTGACCTCACCGCCCCAGACGTCTGGCTGCCCGGTATCGCTGCGCGCGCAGCATCTGGCCGATGGAGGCATCATGAGAGCCCGCGACCCGAACCTGAAGAGTGTGGGCCAGTGGCTGCACCTGACGGTGGCCAATCCGCAGGAGAAGAAGGTTAGAGCGGCGCTGATCACCGTTCACGGCTTCGCCGACAAAACGCGCGTAACCCAGACGGGCCGGGGCAACACGCCCGATGCCAGCCGAACGGTAACAGTTTCCTTCTCCGCAGCAGCCGGCCAGGCAGCCGAGGCGGACGTCTGGGTTCCGGGGATAACGACGGTGGCATCGATCGAGCTCAAGCAAGTGACCTACGCCGACGGCTCCCTGTGGAGTCTTGCCGGAGGCGGAAGCTGCCGCATCACGCCGGACCCGCTGATGCTGATTGCCGGCAGGTGAGGGCGGGGCTGCGCCTGCGATGATCGCGGTTTTGCATTGATCCGGCCACCATTGGCCTGATGGCAACGGCGGCGTTCGCGCCCGCTCTCCGATTCTGGAAGCAACCGCAGATTCTTCCGCTCGCTCGCCCTCTTCCGGCTCTCTTGCCCTCTTCATCGTTCAGAGCCCGGTGGCTCTGGATGACAGCGCGTTGTGTTTCCGCTGGGCGCCTTGGCCGGCTTCCCCATGGCGATGCAGCCCAGGTCGAAACCTGCGCGCAGAGACAGGCCAGCGACGCGGGCGGTAGACCTTAAAGGACTGCGGAAGCGGCGAGTGCATCGGGAGGCGGTTTGCGTTCGTCCTCAAGCACCTCATCGAGCAGCCCGCGCAGGGTGGCGGTGCGCAGGCGGCCCAGCGCCGGATCGGCCGACGTGGCCTGGGCCAGCTCGTCGGCCAGGTTCAAGGCGGCGAGAACGGCCACGCGCAGCGAGTCGACGGTGCGGCCCTGCGCGGCCACGGCGCGCATTTTCCCGTCCACGCGGGCAGCCAGGGCGCGGATGTGGTCGGCGTTCTGGCCGGAGAGATGATAGAGCTGGTCGTAGATTTCCACGGTGATGTATTCGGTGGGGGTTTCGTGCGCGCTTTCGGTCATCTCAGGCCTCACAGCTCCTCAGCCTCATCGTTCCAGGATTCATCGTTCCGGCTTTCATGCTTCCGGGATTCATAATTCCAGGCCGTCCAATTGCTTCAGCAGCCGCTCCACGCGCTGGCGCACCTGGTCGCGCTCGGACTTGTGCGCTTTGAGCTCCGCCTGCATCTGCTCGAGCACGGGAATCTGCTCATGCAGCTGCGCCTCGGCCAGGGTTGCCCGCTCTTCCGCGCCTTTGATGCGCTCCTCGGCCTGCTTCACGAACTCATCGTTGCGGCCGGCGCGCTCTTCGGCTGCGCGGGCGCGCTCTTCGGTCTCCGCGATGCGGGCTTCCGCCGCCGCAGCCCGCCCCTCAGACTGCGTGGCTCGCGCCTCGGCACGCACGCGCTCGCCGCGCTCGCGCTTCACCGTCTCCACCGCGCGCAGCACCCGCTCTTCCAGAGCGGAAAAATCGTCGGCGCTCACGGCCAGGGAACCTGGCTCGGCGTGCGGCTCTTTCGCCGCGCCTTCCGGCTGGGCTTCCACAGCCACCCCCTGTTCCCAAAAACCTTCCGGCATTCGATTCACCCTCCGCGGACTCTCGGGCTTTGTTTTCCGTGCAGGCGACAGGCGCCGTTTCGGATTGAGTATAGCGCCTGGGGTGCGGGTTTTCCCGCTACGTGCGCAGGCGCGCCCCTGCCTTGTTAACAGCCGCCACCACCTGGGATTGGAACTCCCGGAGCTCCTCTTCGCGCAGGGTGCGATCGGGCGCCTGGAAGGTTGCGCCCAGCAGCAAAGCGTACTCGCCCGCGCCCAGGCGCGCATCGCGGAACACTTCGCGCACGCGCCACTCCACCAGCTCGGGAATGCGCAATGAGGCCATGGCGCGGTCGATCGCCTCCCACGCAATGCTCTCCTCCAGGACCAGGGAAAAATCGCGGCGCACGGGCTGGAAGCGGGAGAGCTCCTGCGCCACCGGCTTGCGCAACGACAGCTTGAACAGGCGGTCGAGATAGAGCTCGCCGAGCAGCACCGGCTGCTTGAATTTGCGCGCCGCGGCCTGGCGCGGGTGCAGCTCGCCGAACCAGCCCATGGTCACGCCTTCGGCGGCCACGCGGGCGGCGCGATACGGGTGCAGCCACGCGGGCGTCAGGCCGGCTTCTGCGGGAAAACGGTCGAAGTAGACGGCGCGCATCTCGAAGCATGCGAGCACCTGCTCGACCACGCCCTTGACGTCGAAGAAATCGATAGCGCGCGGCGCATGCAGCGGACCGGCCTCGGGCGCGAGGCCTGCCGCGCCGAAGGCCAGAGAGGGCCGCTCGTCGACTTTTTCGACCGCTCCGTTGATCGCCGAGCCGCTGAAGACGGTTCCCATCTCGAAGAGGCGCACGTCTTCCACATCGCGATGCAGGTTGCCGTCAATCATGGCCATCATGCCGGGAATGAGCGAAGGGCGAAGTACGCCGGCTTCCTCATTGAGGGGATTGCCGAGCGGAACCGCCTGCCCCGGCTGCGGCGCGGTCAATTCCGCTTCAGCCGCGGAGCAGAAGGTGCCGGCGATGGCCTCGTTGAATCCCAGGGCGAGCAGCGTGCCGCGCACCGCGGACTCTTTTTCCGCCGATGGCCGCGCACGCACGCCTTCGCCAAAGACGGGCAGCGTGTTGGCAAAACGGTTGTAGCCGTAGACGCGGGCGACCTCCTCGATGAGGTCGATCTCGCGCTCCAGATCGAGCCGCCAGCTGGGCAGGCTCACGTTCCAAACTGCGCCTTGTCCCGCGGCGGTTTCCGGAAGAATCGTCAGTCCGCATCCAAGCGCAGTCAACACGGTTTCGACGGTGGCCGCGGTGATGCCCTCCGCGTCTTCGGTTTTGCCGAGAATGCGCCGCACTTCGCTCAGCTTGAGCTCGATGGGGCGGCGATGCGCTGTCCGCGCTTCGATGGCCGGGACGCGCGCATCGACTAAATCGCCTTGGCTATAGCCGCCGTTGGCGAGCAGGATGGCGGAGACCAGCGCCGAGGCGACGGGCGCGGCGTTGAAGTCGGCGCCGCGCTCGAAGCGGTGGCTTGCGTCGGTGTGCAGCCCGTGCCGGCGCGCG
>DATJRT010000137.1:0-4147 GCA_035504495.1 Occallatibacter sp. | reverse complement strand
TCCTCGTCTGCTGCGCGGTCCTGGTCGTCGCCGCCGTTTTTCGCCAGAGGCGCTTGAGCAGAAGGATGAAGAGCTCCGTCATGGCCATCCGGCTGAGGAGCTGACGCCACCCGGAAAACATTCTCCTTGACAGCTTAGGAGAAGCCAAGTTAATCTCCTAAGCACCTTAGGAGAGCTTCATGGCAGACCGGGCAACCGACCGGGCAACCGACCAGGCGCAGCTTCTTCCCGGCACCCTCGACCTGCTGATTCTCAAGGCCGTGTCCCTGGGGCCGCTGCACGGCTACGGCGTGCTGCTGCGCATCGGCCAGATCTCCGGCCGGGCGCTGCTGATCGAGCAGGGTGCGCTTTACCCCGCGCTCTTCCGCCTGGTGCGGCAAGGTCTCTTGAAAGCGAGCTGGGGAACCTCCGAGAACAATCGCCGGGCCAAGTTCTACGAGCTCACCGCGGCGGGCCGCAAGCGCCTGCGCGAGGAGACCGACGGCTGGAACCGGCTCGCCCACGCCGTTGCCTCCGCTCTGGCCACGCGGCCGGAGGAGATATGAGCCTGCTCGCGCCAATCCGCGCGCTCGGCCGGCTCTTTCGCCGCGACCGGGTCGCACGGGAAGTGGAGGAAGAGCTGCGCGCGCACATCCAGCTTCGCGCCGACGATCTCCTGCGCACCGGGCTCACCCGCGCCGAGGCCGATCGCCGCGCGCGCATCGAGTTCGGCGGGCGCGAGCGCTACAGGGAAGAATGCCACGAGGCGCTGGGCGGGAGCTCGCTCCCCGCCTTTCTCCAGGATCTGCGCTTCAGCCTGCGCGTGCTGCGCAAGTCCCCCGGCTTCACCGTCACTGCCGTTCTTACCCTGGCGCTGGCCATCGGCGCCAACGCGGTGGTCTTCGCGGTGCTGAACGCGCTGTTCCTGCGGCCCCTCGATGTGCCCCACCCCGAGAGCCTCTACACCATCGAGCACGGCAGCGATAAGGACCAGAGCACTTCGTATCCTGACTATCTCGATCTCCGCGATCGCAACCACAGCTTCGATGCCTTGACCGCGTACATCCTGGCTCCGGTAGGGCTGGATACGGGTAAGAATCCGGCCCAGGCCTGGGGCTATGAAGTGGCGGGGAACTACTTCGACGCATTGGGCATTCAGCCATTTCTCGGCCGCTTCTTCCACCCCTCCGATGAGCATGGCCCCAACAGCGCTCCCTATCTGGTGCTCAGCTATGCATACTGGCACAGCCACTTTCAGGACGATCGCGGCGTGGTCGGCCGCGTGGTGCGGGTCAACAGGCATCCTTTCACCATCCTCGGCGTGGCCCCGCCGCAGTTCCGGGGGACCTTGGTGTTTTTCTCCGCCGACTTCTGGCTGCCCATGGTTCAGCAGGAACAGGTGCAGGGCTGGACCGTTTTGAACGACCGCGGGATGCGCACCATTTACATGGTGCTGGGGCATCTGAAGGAGGGGGTCACGCCCGCCCGGGCCGTTGCCGATCTGAACTCCGTTGGCTCTTATCTTGAAAGGACCTACCCCAGGGACGACGCCGATATGACCTATTCGCTGGCGCGTCCGGGTCTTGCCGGCGACCTGCTCGGGCCCGCGGTAAAGGGGTTCATGACCGGCATGATGCTCCTCGCCGGGTTGATTCTGCTGGCCGCATGCGCCAACCTCGGCAGCCTGTTCGCCGCCCGCGCCGCCGACCGTTCCCGGGAAATGGCTCTGCGCCTGGCGCTGGGCTCGAGCCGCAGGCGCATTCTCCGCGGAGTCTTTACTGAAGCCTTGCTCGTCTCCCTCGCCGGAGGCGCGCTTGGCCTTGCCGGCAGCATGGCGCTGCTGCGCCAGTTGAGCACCTGGCAGCCCATTCCCGAGTATCCCTTGTATGTGCCCGTGAATCCGGACGCGCACGTCTATCTCGCCGCTTTGCTTCTCGCCCTGGTCAGCGGAATCCTTTTCGGCGCGGTCCCGGTCAGGCAGGTGCTGCGCACCAATCCCTATGAGGTGGTCAAGGCGGGATCGGCGGCAATCCTCGCGGGTCGTGCCGGAGGCCGGATGCTGCTGCGCGATTTGCTTCTGGCGGTGCAGATCGCCATCTGCGCGGTGCTGGTCACATCTTCCCTGGTGGCCGTGCGCGGCCTGCTGCGCTCCTTGCACAGCAACTTCGGTTTTGAGCCCCGCAACGCCCTGCTGGCGGACACGACTCTCAGCATGGCCGGCTACAGCGGAGACCGGGTGCCCGCCATGCAAAGGCGCATGATCGACGCGCTGAAAGCGCTTCCCGGCGTTGAGTCCGTGGGACTCATCAGTCAAGTCCCGTTGGGCGGGGGCATGTCGACCGCAGACGTCTTCCGCGATCAAACCACGGACTTGAGGACGGCGAATGCCGCTGCGAACGTTGCCATGCTTAAAATTTCTCCTGAGTACTTCCACGCGGCCGGCACCTCTTTGCTTGAGGGCCGCGCTTTTTCCTGGCAGGACGACAAGAACGCGCCGCGGGTTGCCGTGGTCAACCAGGTGTTCGCGCGCAAAGTCTTCGGGTCCGTCGCCGCGGCGCTCGGCGGACACTTCAAAATGGATGACGGAACCCGCGTGCAGGTGGTGGGCATTGCCCAGGACGGAAAGTACTATCAACTGACCGAAAATCCGAAAGGGGCAGTTTTTCTGCCGTTTCTGCAATCGCCCTCCAGCCTCACCTGCCTGGTGGTGCGGGAAAGCGGCGGCCTGAGCCGCGGCGAAGAGCAGCTGGCCGGCGCCATCCGCAGCACCCTGCGCACCCTCGATTCCGGCCTGCCCGTCACCCTGCAAACCTGGTCCGATGGGCTCGACATCGCGCTGTTTCCGTCCCGTGTCGCCACGGTGTCCCTGGGCGTGCTGGGGCTCATGGGCGCCATGCTTTCGATTACCGGCATCTTCGGCATGGCCGCTTACTCGGTGAGCAAGCGCCTGCGCGAGCTGGGCATCCGCATGGCCCTGGGCGCGCAGCGCAGAGAGATTCTCAGCGCCGCCCTGAGCCGCGCCCTTAAACTGCTGGCATTCGGTTCAGCGGCAGGCATGGTTCTCGGAGTTCTCGCCGGCCGTGTGCTCGCCCACATCGTCTATCAGGCCAATCCCGGCGATCCGCTGGTGCTGGCCGGCGTGGTGCTGGCCATGGCGCTGCTCGGCCTCGTGGCCACCTGGATCCCGGCGCAGCGCGCGCTCGCCATTGACCCGCTTGTCTTGCTGCGCGAAGAATAACCCTGCGCTGGGCCTGCACATCACTGCGGAAACGGAACGAACTTGTCGTCGCAGGTGAGCGGCACGGCTTCTTCCGGCGTTCCCTCCACCGTGGAGTCTTCTCCGCCAGGAAAGTGCAGATTCGTTGGTTCCGGACCCAGCGTCAAATCGGCGTGATGCAGCTCGTACGTGTACTTCTCGTCGTCGGTGATCTGCACCCCATCGAGCCGGGCGGCGATGCGATGCGTCGAATCGTAACCACTGAAGGTGATTTTGCCGCCGCCGGAGATGCGCACCTCCTTGAGGGTGATGTCGCGCATGGTCGGCGGCGAGTTGCCGGTGAGCGTGCCCGCCGCGGTGTAGCCGGTGTCAAGCGTGATGGGGTTGGGTGAGTCGCGAATGCAGACGTCGTCGTAGACCACATCCTGCGTGAGGCCGCCGCGCGAGCCGTTCGACTTGATTCGGATGCCGTTGTCGGGACCGTCGAGCGAAAGATCGAAGACGCGGATCTTGCTCACCCCGCCAAAGGTCTCACTGCCGATGGACATGCCGTGGCCCCAGTAGAAGTGATCGTGGCTGATGGTCATGTTGGTTGCTCCGCCTGCGCCGCCTTTGATAGCCACGTTGTCGTCGCCCGTGCGGATGTAGCTTTCGGTAATGGTCACGTTGCGCGCGCCGTCGCCGGGATCCACGCCATCGGTATTGCGCGCCAGGCGCTGCGGCGTGTCGATCTTGAGGCCCCACACGGTAAAGCCGTTGCCGCCGTTGTAGACCACGTGAAAATTGGGCGAATTTTTGAGCGTGATGCGATAGAGCGTGAAGTCGTCGGAATCGGTGGCGACAATCAGGCGCGGAACCTGCTGGCTGCCGCCGGCGCGGGCCTGCTCGGCCAGGTCCCACCACGAATACTGCGAGCCCAGCATCTTTTCCCCGCCGCGGCCGTCGATCACG
>DATJRT010000136.1:0-5154 GCA_035504495.1 Occallatibacter sp. | reverse complement strand
GTGCTCGTGGGGAATGCCGGGATGCGGCTGCGGCGTGATGAGCACGGCGATGGCGGCGGGCTTGCCTGGGATGACCTGCCCGGTGATGTCGAAGATGCCGCGGATGAAAGCGCCGCGGATGGAGCCCACCTGGATGCCATTAACCCAGACGTCGGCGGAAAAGTTGATGCCGTCGAAGTTGAGCCATACGTGGCGATGCCTGTAGGCTTTCGGCACCTGCACCGTGGTTCGGTACCAGTAGGAAGTCTGGACGAGAGTGTCGGGGATGATTTCGGGCCGGTCGTTCTCACCGTAGAGCGGCTCGGGATAGACGTGGTTGTTGACCAGCGTGGTGAGCACTGTGCCCGGCACCGTGGCCGCGTACCAGCCGGAAGTTTCGAAACCCAGTTGAGCCACCTGCGCCGCCGGCTGCGGGACCTTGGCCACGTCCTGCAACTGCCAGCCCGATGAGAGAATGACGGGCGCGGGCAGAGGCGCCGCCGGCGAGGCAAGGACGCGCACCGCGCATGCCAAGAACGCGACCGACGCGAGAAACAGGGCAGAGGAAAGGCGAGGGAGTTTCATCAAGAAGCTTTACCTTCGGAGTGAGATTGACGAACGAGCGCGCCGGACCGAGGGATTATAGCGGGTCAATTATAGTGGCTCAAGAGGCGCAGCGCGCCGGCGATGGCGCAGCGGACGGGGAGCCAATGGAATTCGAACGTTCATCCGGAGTGCTTTTTCATGTGAGCTCGCTGGCCTCGTATGGCGGCATCGGCGATCTGGGCCCCGCAGCGCACGAATTTGCCGGCTTTCTGGCCGCGGCCAAGCAGCATGTGTGGCAGGTGCTGCCGCTGGGCCCCACCGGGTTTGGAAATTCTCCTTATGCGGGCTCGTCGGCGTTTGCGGGCAACCCTTTCCTCATCAGCCTCGAGCTTCTGGCCGACTGGGGCTGGATCGAGGGCGAGCGCATCGGGGGTCTCGCCGGACGAACGGGCAACGTGGACTTTCAAGCCGTGGAGGAGCACAAGCTGCCGCTGCTCTATGAGGCTGCCGGCAACTTTCTCGAGCGCGGCATGCGCGACGCAGCGCTGGCCGGGCAGTGGAAGCAGTTCGAAACATTCTGCCATGCGCAAGCCTCGTGGCTGAACGATTACGCGCTTTATGCCGAGCTGCGGCGTCAGTTCAAGACGGGCGCGTGGACTGAGTGGCCCGAGCCGGTGCGGCGGCGCGATCCGCAGGCGCTGGCCGAGGTGCGCGAGAGGAGCGGCGGCGCGCTGGCGCAGGAGCAGGCGCTGCAGTTTGCCTTTGCGCGGCAATGGGCGAATCTGCGCGAAGCGGCCGCGCGGCATGCGATCCGGATTCTCGGCGACGTGGCCATCTTCGTGAATATGGATTCGGCCGACGTGTGGGTGCATCCGGAACTGTTCGAGCTGGACAACGAGTTCAAGCCGGAGCGCGTGGCCGGCGTGCCCCCGGATTATTTTTCCTCGACCGGGCAGCGGTGGGGCAATCCGCTGTACCGATGGAATGTGCTCGCCGATCGCGGCTTCGACTGGTGGGTGGAGCGCATCCGGCGCGCAGTGGAGCTTTACGACATTGTGCGGCTGGATCACTTCAGGGGTTTCGAAGCGTACTGGGCGATTCCCGCCGGGGAAGAGACGGCGGTGAACGGCGAATGGGTAAAAGCGCCAGGGCTGGCGCTGTTCCGCGCGCTGGAAGCGGCGCTGGGCCCGCTGCCGCTGATTGCCGAGGACCTGGGTCTGATCACTCCGGAAGTGGACGCGCTGCGGCAGGAGATGAAGATGCCGGGCATGAAGGTGATTCAATTCGGATTCAGCAGCCCGGGCGCGCACACGCATCTTCCCCACCGGTACGTTCCCGCGACCATCGCTTATACCGGCACGCACGACAACGACACCACGCCGGGCTGGTGGCAGGGCGCGAGCGAGGCGGAGCGCAATGCCGCCGAGGCGCTGTTAGGTCCGGCGGGCGAGCAGCCAACATGGCCGTTGATTCGCGCGGTGGAGGCGAGCGTGGCGCAGATCGCCGTGGTTCCGGCGCAGGACCTGCTCGAACTGGGCTCGGGGGCGCGCATGAACACGCCCGCCATTCCCGAGGGAAACTGGAGCTGGCGCGCGCCGGAGAATTGCTGGACGCCGGAGCTCGGGGCAAAGCTGGCGGCGCTTGCCGAGGTGACCGATCGCGACAACGATCCTCTGGGAGTGGGAACGGAAAGCGGTGTGCCGGCCGCGAAAGCCGCGGAAAACTAAATCCTTCCGGAATCCATCTGACAGATCAGGCTGCGTTTTGCGTTGAATTACGGCGGGAGGAGCGCAGAACACGAGTTGGCCATATCCGCGGACACCTCCGTCTTTTCAAAATTATGACGACTTCATTCGATACCATAGAGAGAATGGCTGTTTCTGTCTCTTCCCCGGATTTGCATACACGTTCAGGACTCACGCGACGCCGGTTTCTCAAGGCCACGCTCTGTGGAGCGGCGGGCCTGGCGCTTTACGCAGGCGAAGTGGAGCGCCACTGGATCGAGACCACGCAGCATGAGGTCCGTGTTCCCGGCCTGGCCGCGGCCTTCGACGGGATGCGCATCGCGCAGTTGAGCGACATCCACATCGACGAGTATTCCGAGCCGTTGTTCATCCGCCATGCCATCGATCGCATCAACGCGTTGAAGCCGGACGCGGTGTTTCTGACCGGCGATTTCGTCACGGCCGGGATCACCACGCGAAAATTCGCGGAGGCGTCGGCGTGGCAGTGCGCCAATTTACTCACCGGGCTTGAATGCCGCGCGCGCTACGCGATTCTGGGCAATCACGACGTGATGGTGAACTCGGGCCTGGTGGCGACGGCGCTGGCCGATAACGGCATGACGATGCTGGTGAACGCCTGCCTGCCGGTCGAGCGCGCGGGCGCGCGCTTCTGGCTGGCGGGGCTGGACGATGCCATGGTGGGACGGCCCGATCCGGAGCGCGCGATTCCTCCTCAGATCCGGCACATTGCCAACGAGCCGGTGATCCTGCTGTGCCACGCGCCCGACTATGCCGATGCGCTGCGGGAGCAGCCGGCGGGCCAGGCCGTGGCGCTGATGGTGAGCGGGCACACGCACGGAGGCCAGGTGCGCCTGCCCTTTGTGGGCGCCATGAAACTGCCGCCGCTGGGCAAAAAATATGTGGAGGGATGGTTTCGCTTCGGGAGCATGCAGCTTTACGTGAATCGCGGCCTGGGCACGGTGGGCGTTCCCTTCCGCTTCGATTGCCCGCCGGAGATTACGCTGTTCACACTGCGATCAGCTTAATGAAAATCGTGGGAGCGCACGGGCGCCGCGGTGATGCCAAGCGGCTCAATGTGCCGGGCCTTCACGTGAATTACGCCGTCCTGGTTCTGCAGCGGGCCGGCAATGAGCAGAAAGCGGCTGCGCGTGACCACGACGCGGTCGCGCTCAAAGACATCCGGCGTGAGGATGATGTTGGCGATGCCGGTTTCGTCTTCGAGCGAAAGAAAGACAAAGCCCTTGGCGGTTCCGGGGCGCTGGCGCGCAATCACGCAGCCGGCCACGCGGACGAACTGGTTGCTCCCGCGCTGCGCCAGCTCTTCGGCGGCGAGAATGCCTTCGCGGCGCAGTGTGGCGCGGTGATAGGCCATGGGATGCGGACCGGTGGTGAGGCCGGTTCCGGTGTAATCGGCGGCGAGGCGCTCTTCGGTGGTCATCTGTTTGAGCGGCAGGGGCGCGGCAATTTCGTTGCGGGCGCGGCCGGCTCCGCGCAGCAGCGGGCCCACGGGACGGCCGGCCTCTTCCACCTGCCAGAGCGCATCGCGGCGATGGTCCACGCTTTCGAGCGGGTTGAGCGCGCCGATCGAAGCGAGAATCACGAGCTCCTTGCGATTGAGTTGGGGCGCGCGCAGGGCAAGATTGTCCACCGAAACAAAGAGGCCGTCGCGCTGGCGCGCGGCCACCAGGGCCTCTGCCGAAGACTGGCGCAGGCCCCTGGCGTAATTGAGGCCGATGCGCAGGGCGAGCGCGCCGCCTGGTTCTTCCTCGAGCGTGCACGGCCAGTCCGACTTCTGCACATCGATGGGGCGCACGCGCAAGCCGTGGCGCTGCGCATCCTTGATGAGCACAGCCGGCGCGTAAAAACCCATGGGCTGATTGTTGAGCAGGGCGCAGGTAAAGGCAGCGAGATAGTGCACCTTGAGATATGCCGAGGCGTAGGCGATGAGCGCGAAGCTGGCGGCGTGCGACTCAGGAAATCCGTACATGGCAAACGAGGAGATGCTCTGCACGATGGTGTCCTGCGCCGGCGGCGCGATGCCGTTGGCGGTCATGCCCGAGCGCAGGCGGCCTTCGAGATCTTTCATTCTCTGCATCGACCGGCGCATGCCCACGGCGCGGCGCAGTTCCTCGGCCTCGGACCCGGAGAAATTGGCCACCACCATGGCCATGCGCAGAAGCTGCTCCTGAAACAGCGGCACGCCCAGCGTGCGCCGGAGCACCGGCTCCAGCGAAGGATGCGGATAAGTGACCTCTTCCCTGCCCTGGCGGCGGCGCATGTAGGGGTGCATCATTTTTCCCACGATGGGGCCGGGACGGATGATGGCCACCTGCACCACGAGATCGTAAAAGCGCACGGGCGCGTTGTGGGGAATGGAGGCCATCTGCGCGCGGCTCTCCACCTGGAACATGCCCACGGTATCGGCCTTGCGCAGGGTTTGGTAGACCAGCGGGTCCTCAGGCAAAGCGGCCAGATCGACCTGTTTGCCGTAGTGGCGCGGGATGAGCTCGATCGAATCCTTGAGCGCGGCCATCATGCCCAGGCCGAGGAGATCGACTTTGATGAGGCCCATATCGGCGCAGTCTTCCTTGTCCCACTGGATGACGGTGCGGCCGGGCATGGAAGCGCGCTCGATGGGCACGACGCGGTTCAAAAGGCCGGCGCAGATGACCATGCCGCCCGAGTGCTGGCCGAGATGGCGGGGCAGATCCTGCAGGCGCAGGCAGAGATCGAGATAGTGCGCGATGCGGGGATGGCGGGCGTCGAAGCCGGCCTGCCGAAAATAATTGGCCATAGTGTCGTTGGCGCCGCGCCACTCCCAGTGGCCAACGAGGCTCGAGAGCCGCGCCAGCTGCTCCTCGTCGAAGCCCAGCGCCTTGCCCAC
>DATJRT010000135.1:0-8841 GCA_035504495.1 Occallatibacter sp. | reverse complement strand
CGTTCCTTGGGGAGATTTCACTCACGCTGGCCAATACGGAGAAGACCACCCTCGCGCTGTTACAGGGACTGGTTACCGACGCGCGTGATGGCTGGGAGTGGTTTCTCGGTCAAATTGCGGAAATCTTTGCCCATGCAGCGGAGCTTTCGCCACCCTTTGAACCGTCATTGGAAGTGTCCGGTCCCGGCGTTCATCGCGAGAAAATGCCACCCGCCATCCTCAAGCCGTCAAGGCCTTCGCTCGATGCAGCGGGGCTTCTCGGGAGGCGTACGGCGGAGTTGCACATCGCCCTCGCCGCGCCAACGGAGAACGAAGCATTTTCCGCGGAGCCTTTCACGCGCGACGATCTCGCGCGGGATGCGGAACGGATCGAGGCTCAGATCAAATCGGCCCTCGACCTGTTGCGTCTTGAGATTTCGCGGCTCGATGAGGTTGCGGCCGATGCCGCGGCTCTGCTACTTTCGCGAAGGCTGGAACTCATCTCCCGCGCGCGGGCGATTGCTTCCTTGCCGCCCGGCGGGAAGCGCATCCGCATTCACGGCGATTTTCACCTTGGCCAGACGCTGCGCACGCGGGGCGGAGTTGGCGACGCCGCTGCGCGTAAAGGGGCGGAGCCGGGCGATTTCGTTTTTCTCGACTTCGAAGGGGAGCCCGCGCGCCCTCTGGCCGAGCGCCGGCGCAAACAATCACCCTTGAAAGACGTTGCCGGCATGATGCGCTCGTTTTCCTATGCAGCCCATTTTGCGCTGAATCGATTTCTGGAGGCAGCGGGCGAAAACAATGTTAAAATCCGGCCGGATTTACTGCGAGCGTGGGCCAGTTCGTGGCAAACAGAAGCTTCCGCCCAGTTTCTTGGCGGCTACCGAAGCGCAATGGGAGATGGCCCGGAAGTGCTGCCCGCGCCGGAACCGGCGCAGACACTGCTCGACGCTTATCTGCTGGAAAAGGCGCTTTACGAATTGGTTTATGAGCTCAACAATCGGCCTGCGTGGGTCGGCATCCCCATTTCCGGCATCTTATCGCTTTAAGGAGATCCTTGTTGGATAAGAGCCGGTGCGACAGCCGCACAGGCTCGCGAGTTTTTGCTGAAGAGAATGGCGACACCCGATCCGATTCCTGTTTCGACTTCCGTGCTTGAGCGGCCTGCGGCTAACTTGCTGGTGATGGCGGCGGCCATGCCCGCGGATCAGTTCGAAAGCTTGCTGGCCAATCTCAGCGCGGCCTTTCCGGCCGAAGGCTTGCTTGTGGCCACGCAGAACGAGTTCGCCTCGGGAGCGTTTCCCGATCTGCGCATTGTGCTGGCGCCGCCGACCGGCGCCGCGTGGACCTCAACTGCAGCGGATTTCGTGAATGCCTTCGAGCTTGCCCGCGAGGAGAATGTGCGCGGGGTGCTCATGCTCGGCCCGGGATCGAATTCGCTCAATGCCGCGGCTCTGCGTGCGCTGGCCGGCGCCGTGCTTTCCTCCACGGTCGATCTGGCCGTGCCCTTCTATGTGCTTCCGCCGTATGCAGGCCTCATGAATTCCGCAATTCTTTATCCCCTCACGCGCACGCTGTTCGCATCGCGCATCCGTTTTCCGCAGGCCATCGATCTCTGCCTTTCACTGCGCATGGTCGAGCGTCTGGCCGCGGCCGCGCATCGCATTGCTTCAACCAATCAGCCCAATGCCCTTATCTGGCCGGTGAACGAAGCGGTGGCTGCCGGCTATGCGATGGATGAATTCGACGTGGGACCGCGCGCGCTGCCGCAACCCGCGGATGTCGACGTGAACGCAATTCTTTCGCTGGTGACAGGATCGCTCTTTGCCGATGTCGAGTCGAAGGCGGCGCTCTGGCAGCGAGCGCGCCGGTTGCCCCCGCCGCGACGGCCGCTCCACGACCTGACGAAGACCGAGGGAGCGCCCGACATCGCCCGCATGATCGAATCTTTTCGTTTTGCCTACAACAATCTGCAGGAAATCTGGTCGCTGGTGCTTCCGCCCAATTCGCTGCTAGGGCTGAAGCGTCTTTCGGTCACGGATGCCGCGGAGTTTCGCATGCCCGATCCGCTCTGGGCGCGCATTGTATTCGATTTCCTGATCGCGTTCCGTCTGCGTACCATCAACCGCGGACATCTGCTGGGCGCGCTCATTCCGCTTTACCTGGCCTGGGTTGCAGGGCACATCAACATTACGGCCGCGGGAATCAGCTCGGAACGGCACATTGAAGCGGTTGCCGCGGCGTTTGAGGCCGACAAACCGTACATGGTCTCGCGATGGCGCTGGCCGGACCGGTTCAAGTGATGATCGCCCCAATCGCGATCGGGCGGCAAGAAGGGCGAGTCGAGAATCGGCGACTTTAGGATCGGCGATTCAAGGAGTCAATGCGATGCTCAACGATTTTCTAGTTCTTCTCCAGTCCAATCCATACACGGTAACGCAGCCGATCTACACAGATAACGCCACGGTCTGGCGCCACATGTCGGATGCGTTGCATCAGTCTGTCTACCGCGTGCTTACGCTCTTCATTGCCGTTCTTCCGGGGATTCTCGCCTTCTTCGTGGCCCTGGTTGTCTTCACGTTGATCGGCGCGGCCATCTCCGCGGTGCTGCGGCGCATTCTTTCGCTGGTCAAGTTCGACGACCGCATGGCCAGAGTACGCGGCAACGCGGAATGGACACCTTCCACCTCGCCGTCTGACCTGGTGGCGCGAATTTGCTTCTGGGTGTGGGTGTTAATCGGGCTGATCATCGGCGTGGCGGCGTTCGACACCTCCTACGCGGCCGGTACCCCGCTGCCCATCTCGCTGCTACCTTATCTCACGCACGCGGTGGGCGCCATCCTGCTTCTCATCGCAGGAACGCTCATCGCCCGGTTTCTGGCGCGTTCCGTTCTCATCGGGGCGGTGAATGCGCAACTGCAGTATGCGCGCTTTCTCTCTCTGGGCGTCAAGTGGCTGGTGCTGGTGCTCACCGCAGCCATGGTGCTCGATCACCTGGAGGTTGGCGGAGACATTGTGGAGCTGGCTTTTGGCATTCTCTTCGGCGGTATCGTTCTCACGCTCGCGCTCGCCATCGGGCTGGGATCGCGCGAGCTGGTCAGCCGCTCGCTGGAGAGCCATGTGGAGCGCGCCGGGGAGAGAAGCGCAGGTCCGCAGAACGTGTCAGGCCAGGGCCCGCCGGAATCCATTCGCCACTTCTGAATCGTCGCAATCGCGCAAAATTGCGGCCGTGTCGCTAGGAAGAGCAAGGCAGCCACCGTTCAAATGCACGTCTCCGCGCGAGGTGAGAGCCAGCGTACAGCCAGCGCCAGGGGAGAAGTTACGCGCCGATTCTCCCAGGTTGCAATAGACGCGCACGGTTCCCCGAATCATGCAAAGGCACTTCGCGCGCTCGTCGAATTCGACGCGCGCATTGCCCGGCTCTCCGTTGTTCAACGCAGGCGTGCTTCGCCGCAAGCGGATCAAGGCGCGGTACCAGGCGAGCATTTCCGCATGCCGGCCCTGGTTCGATTCGTCCCATCCGAGCTTCGACCGCAGGAAGGTTTCCCGCTTCTCCGGGTCGGGAATGGCCTCGGCCTTCCACCCGAATGCGGCAAACTCCTTCTTCCTCCCATCGGAAACCTGCCGCGCCAGTTCCGGATCGTCGTGGTCCGCGAAGTAGAGAAAGGGCGACGAAGCTGCCCACTCTTCGCCGTGAAAGAGCATGGGAACGAACGGGGCCGTCAACACCAGGGCCGCGGCGATCTTGGCGCGATCGATGCCTGCGACCTGCGCGATCCGGTCGCCGATGGCTCGATTGCCCACCTGATCGTGGTTCTGTATGTAACCAAGAAAACGATGTTGGGAGAGATGGGCGGCCGACCTGCCATGCACGCGATTACGGTAACGCGAGTAGACGCCGTCATAGACGAAAGTGCGCTCTATGGCTTTGGCCAACTGAGCGAGCAAGCCAAAATCCGCGTAATATCCCGATGCCGGCTGGGGATCGAGCAACGCGAAGAGTGCGTGATGGAAGTCGTCGCTCCACTGCGCGTCGATACCCAGGCCGCCAGCTTCGCGCGCCGTGACCACGCGTGGATCGTTGAGGTCGCTTTCGGCAATAAGCACCAGCCGGCGCGCCAGGGCCGCGCTCAACGCTTCCGTTTCCATCGCCAGTTGCTCGAGAAAATGGATGGCCGAGCGGTCAATGAATGCGTGCACGGCATCGATGCGCAAGCCGTCGGCATGAAAATCGCGCAGCCACGTCAGCGCGTTGTCCACAAAGAAGCGCCGCACCTGGTGCGCGCCCACGTCTTCCAGGTTCACGGCGCCGCCCCAGGGAGTATGGTGCGCGCCGGTGATGTAGGGAGCGAATTTGCCCGTGTAGTTGCCAACCGGCCCAAAGTGGTTGTAGACCACGTCGAGCAGCACGGCCAGGCTTTTTCCGTGGGCCGCGTTGACAAATCGTTTGAGCGCGTCGGGCCCGCCATAAGGCTCGTGGACTGCATAAAGCGCCACGCCGTCGTATCCCCAGCCGTGCCTTCCGGCGTAGCTCGCTACGGGCAGCAGCTCCACATGGGTGACGCCCAGGCCCTTAATGTAGTCGAGTTTCTCAATGGCTGCGTCGAGCGTGCCTTGAGGAGTGAATGTGCCCACGTGAAGCTCATACACGATTGCGCTTGCCAACGGAGGAGCCTGAAATGCTTGATCCGTCCAGGCAAATGCGTTCTGGTCATAGACGCGCGACAGCCCGTGCACTCCTTTGGGTTGCCAAGGCGAGCGGGGGTCGGGGTAAACCTTTTCGTCCGCGTCAATCAGAAACCCGTAGTCCGTTCCCGCGCGGGCGCATTCCAGCTCAAGCCGCCACCAGCCTTGCGCGTCGGGCCCTTCCATGGGAAATGCCGCGCCGCACGCGCTCACCGCCATGCTCTTTGCCCGCGGCGCCCAGATTGCAAATCGCTCCATGATTTATGCCGGTTCCTCCCTGGCAAGCAGCGCAACGGGGAAGTGGCTCAACAGCGACTGCACGCGCAGGCGTCCGCCTTTGAGTTCGTCCCCGGCAAGAACACTTTTCCATCGGCCTTGCGGAAGATCAATCGTGGTTGCCGCCCAGCTTCCGCCGAGCTTGATGTTCCAGCGCGGAGCCACCGTGGCCAGGTGATCGCCGCGCAGATAGGCGATGAGGTGCTCTTTCCTGGGACCGTCCGCAATGAGCGGAGTATAACCGGCGTTGGCGTCGAACCATCCTGGATTTTTGCAGCGCATTTTGAGCGCTTGATAAATCACCCACAGCTTGGGCATGCCGGTATCCATCCGGCTTAGAATCTCCTGCGGGGACAAACCGTTTTCAAGCTCGGCGAGCATCGATTGGCGGATTGCATAGTCCACCTCGCCGCGATTATCCGGGTCGACCAGATGCAAATCCCACAGCTCGCTGCCCTGGTAGGTATCCGGTATGCCGGGAGCCGTGTACTTGATAAGAGTCTGCGCCAGGCTGTTGATGCGCCCGGCAGGCACAATCTTCTCGATAAAGCCTTCGACCTCAGCGAGGAATTCCGGGAAGGCGAGAATCTGCTCGATGAATCGCCTCAGAGCATCCTCGAACTCCTGGTTCGGTTGTGTCCAGTTCGTCTGCTGCTTAGCTTCGCGCGCGGCCTTCAGCATGTATTCGGTCAATCGGCCACCGGAGATGGGCCAGGCGCCGATCAGCGTTTGATAGAGAAAGTATTCAGTATTGGGGTCAGGATATTTGCCCGTCCTGAACGGCGCATTTTTGCGCGACCAACGGTAGAGCGCCGATTTCCAGCGGACGGGTATCTCCGTCAGCACGGCCAGGCGCGCGCGCACATCGTCGGAGCGCTTGGTGTCGTGCGTGGAAAGCGTATTCATGGTGTAGGGATGTGCGGCCTGCCTGTCTGCGCAGAAGCGGTGAAATTCGTCGAGGGTGAGCCCATCCAGGCCGGGAGCGCTGCCCACTTCATTCAAGCCGATCATGCGGTTGAAACAGTAGAGGGCGGTGTCTTCAACGCCCTTGGCCATGACCGGCGAAGTGAACTGCTGAAAGCGCAACAGGAATTCCGACTCCAGCGCGCCGCCCGCGCGCAGCGCCAGCACGTCGGCCATGAAATCGAGCAGACCCGGGTCCACATCCAGGCGGCTTGCCTTGGCCTGGGCCGCGGCGCGATCGATCAGGTTGCGGTCTTCATCCGTAATTTGGTCGCGCTCGGGAACCACGTAGGTCCGGTAGACGTGGAGACAGGCGGCCATTTCGCGCAGCGCCCGCCGGATTTCCGCGCGCGTGTAATCGCGCCGATCGCGGTTGTTCTCGCATATCTCGACAAAGATGCTTGCCAGCCGATTGACGTCGCTGCCCAGGGCTTCATGCTCCACGTTCAGCTTCTTGTCGTGCGCCACGGCTTCAAAATCGATGGGCTCCTTGGTGAAGTCAGCGTAGATAGTTGTCAGCTCCTTGAGGCCCTCGTCGTGCACCAGCAACCGATTGCATGCGTTCAGGAAATCGTAGCCGGTGGTTCCTTCAATCGGCCAGGATGCGCGCAGCGACTCCTCCGGCTCAAGAATCTTCTCGCCCAGGATCCAGGCCTCCGGGGCGCGGCTGCGCAGCCGCTCGAAGTATTGTTGCGGATCGCGCAGCCCGTCGGGGTGGTCGACGCGAATGCCATCGAGAGTCCCGTCTTCAAGCCAATCGAAGACTCTGCGGTGAGTGGCTTCAAAAACGTGCGGCCGCTCCACGCGCAGGCCGATGAGCGTGTTGACATCAAAAAAACGCCGGTAGCCCAGATCCTGGTCGGCGGTGCGCCAGTACGCAAGACGATAATGCTGAAGGTTCAGGAACTCGTCCAGCGCGTCGAGATCTTCATTCAATTCATTGATCGCCGCGTCAATGGCCCGGGGAACCTCGGGGTTCTCCTGGCACAGGCGGCGAAGCAGCTCGTAAATGACCGTCTTGTCGCGATGCCGCGAGAGCACGGATTCACGGTCTGACGAATCTGGCGTAGGCAGCCGGGCCAAGCTGTCGGCGATGAAGTTAAGCGTGGCGTTGCGCGCCGTCTCCGCCGCTTTGGCCAGCGGTACGGCCAGCGACCGCGGAGCCAGGGGAAACAAATTATCCATGTAACGGACGCGAAAACGGTCGCATTTTTGCTCGATGCGGATTTGCTTTTCCGCCAGCACCCGGCCGAACTGATCGCCCAGCACGGGAATCAGGACTTTGTTGCGGAGCTTTACCTCGGGCGAGTGCCAGTCGATGTCAAACCAGGTGGCGTAGCGGCTGGAGGGGCCGTTTTCGAGGACGTCCCACCAGGAACGGTTCTGCGGGCCGGTGGCCATGTGGTTGGGCACAATGTCGAGCACCTGGCAGAGTCCGAGCTCGGCCAGGCGCTGACAAAAGCGCCGGTGACTGGCTTCCCCTCCCAGCTCTTCATTCACTTGCTCGTGATCGACGACGTTATAACCGTGCGTGCTGGCTGGCGCGGCCTGCAGATAAGGCGATGCATAGACGTGCGAGATGCCGAGCGCCTTCAGGTAGCCGGCAATTTCGCCGGCCTGGTCGAAAGTGAAGCCTGCGTGCAGTTGCAAGCGGTATGTGGAGCGGGGAATGCGCCGCATCTTCCAGCCTCTGCGCCGCAGCGCCTTAGAGCGATTGATCCGTTAATCCATTGATTCATTGATCCGTTGATCCGTTGGCTCGATGCTCTCGATTCCGGCCGAGAGTCATGGCGAGGCACGCCGGATGCGCGATTTCTCCCGCCGGACATTCCCTGAGCGCGCGTCCCGTCCACCGAAGATAGGGAAAAGCGTACGCCGCACCCCCATCGACAATTGGATGATTTCAGGCGAGTTGCGGGATGCTTGCGGGCCACGCCGCAGACCCGTGAGCCGATGATGCTTTGGGTGCACACATGGGAGGACCATGATCGGCCCTGGCGGGCCGCGCTCGCGAAGCCGCGCGTTATGATGAAAAGGTCGAAATGGCGGGAGTGTTTCACGGCGAAGGCGCACATTCCTCGGCTCGCCGGCGGAGGAGTGAAGGGAAAACAGACGCGTGCCCGGATGGCGAAACTGGCAGACGCAGCGGACTTAAAATCCGCAGGCCGCAAGGCCGTGGGGGTTCAAGTCCCCCTCCGGGCACCATTGCATGGAGCAGCCGCTCGCTTCTCGCTCGCACTGGCACCATTCCCGCCTCCGGGCACCAGCAAGAATCCCACAAATTAGCGGCTTGCTGGCGCTGAATCCCGGACGAGAAACACTCCGCGACAGACGCAGCGGACCCCGAGCCTCATCTAAACGCGAGCGCAAACTCTATCCCGCTGAAACTTTTGGTCTTATTCAAAGTGTTAAATCGACCAAGACTTGCACATCTGTTTCACATTTGCATCTTCACCAACGATTGCGCCGGACTCGCCGAGGCGTTAAGCCGAGATGTCTCCCGCGAGAGTGCGCACAAACCGGAGAAGGGGATCCCTGCCGTCCAGCAAGATGTAGCGTGATCGGCGCAATACGGGCGCACAACTGAATTGGAAGTTGGCATTGGGGTCTAGATTTCTACGGCAGAAGCAGGGCTCGTTGGTTGGGCGGTGAGCACTGGAACGCCGGCGGCAACGCAGCACCGGCAGAACAGGCCCTGTTGGTGCTTCGCTAGATCGAAGCCCGCCCATGATTACTGCACGGCGAGAACGGCAGGATTGCTCGTCACCGAGCCGAGCGAATTGGTCACTGTGGCCGTGAACACCGCGCCATTATCGGCAGAGCTCGTGGCCGATATCATGTAGCTTGCGCTGGTTGCGCCCGAGATGTCTGAACCGTTCCTCTGCCACTGGTATGTGAGCGTCGGCGAGCCCGCCCCGGTTACGGAGAAAGTCACGG
>DATJRT010000134.1:0-13688 GCA_035504495.1 Occallatibacter sp. | reverse complement strand
CGCAGCCAGATCGTGGAACTGGTTGAAGAGCACCTTCTTCCAGTCCTCGGTCAGCTCCGTGTCCGGGTAACTGCGGCCGTCGAGCCACGCAATCGACGACCATTTTTCCGCGTTCAGCATCTCTTCTTCCGCGGTGCGCATGTTGTGCTTGTGGTTGGCCTGCGTGGTAAACACGCCGCGGTGATATTCCAGGTAAAGCTCTGAGTCCCAGGTGGGAATCGCAACTTTGCCGGCAACGGGGTCAGGCGGCTTATAGCCTTTGGCAATGGACTGATAATTCCACGTGGGGCTGTCGGGCGCCACCTGGGGTTCGATGGTGGAGAACCAGTTTTGCGCGGTGCCGAACTGGTAGCGCGGATTCACATGGTTGAGCTCGATGCGCCGGAAGCCCTCGTCGAGCATGGCGCGCGTGGGTCCGCCGCCGTGATCGCCGATCCCGTAGAGGTCCATCATGTCGAGCAGGCCGGGTGAGCGCTCGCGGGCCACGGTCAAGTCGTCGGAGAGGCGCACCGGGTTGAGCGTGGTGTTCACGTAGCTGTGAGGAAAATAAGTCAGCACCTTCGAGCCATCCGGCGACTCCCACCAGAAAAGCTTGAATGGCAGCGGGTTGGTGTCGTTCCACGACATCTTCTGGGTGACAAAGTAGTCCACGCCGCTCTTCTTGTAAATCTGCGGGAGCTGCCAGTTGTAGCCGAAAGAATCGGGATTCCAGCCGACGTGCACGTCAACGCCGTAGTTCTGCAGATACCAGCGCTTGCCAACCAGCAACTGCCGCACCAGCGACTCGCCGTCGGGCATGTTGAGGTCAGGCTCGACCCACATGCCGCCTACCACTTCCCAGCGGCCCTCCTTGATGCGCTGCTTGATCTGGGCATTCATGTCCGGATACTTCTGCGCCAGCCACTCGTTATACTGCGCCGCCGATTGCGTAAACGTGTAACCCGGGTACTCGTCCATCAGTTGCAGAGCCGTGCCGAAGGTGCGCCTCACCACGTCCACGGATTCAGTCCACGGCCACAGCCATGCCGCGTCGATGTGCGAGTTGCCTACCTCGTAGAAGGTGGCCTGGGTGATGAGCGGCTTGAGCGCTTCAAGCTGCGCCTCGGCCGCGATCAGACTGGCGTCGAACCTTCCCTGGTCGCGGGCATCGAGGGCGTTCACGTCCACGTCGTGGATGGCGGTCTCAAGCGTGTCCTCTTTTGCGGCGTCGCCCGGCGCAAGCGAGGGCAACAGCAGCGCTGCGCTGAGAAGCTCCTCGCGCAGATCCTCGGGATTGGGCCGGTTCTCAGGAAAATCGATCTTGAGCGTGGCCCCGCCGAATGTCTTTTGATCTACGGTCTCGAGAAGTTTCACGGCCACGGTCACCTTGTCGCCGGGCCGGGCATTGTCAAACAGCACGATCGGCTCCAGATCCTCGCCCATGGCCACGCGCCGGCCGTTGAAGTAAAGAATCTGCGGGATGGGTCCGTTGCCCGAGGTGTGAAACTGGAACCAGATCCGCGCGCCGGTCAGGTCGTAGCCGTTCAGCGTGTCTGGCACCTGATAGGTCTGGCGAAACCACACCGCGCCATTGGCAGCCTTGGCGTTCACGGGAATCGTGTCCCAGGTGCTGTCGTCCAGATTGGGATCTTCGCCGTGGGGCAGATCGCCGCTGTGTATCTTCCAGGCGCCGTCGGGCAACTCACTCAGACTGCCGAGCCGGTTGACGATGGCCTGCGCATCGGCCGGCAGCAGCGACGTGGCTTTGACAAAGGGATCGACCTGCTGCGTTTGCGCGAAGACCGGCGCGGTAAACAAGAAGAAAAGAGACGCAAGGAGAACAGGAGACGTTTTCAAGACGCGCATCATCACGGAGAAACCCTCCGCAGCATTCTAGGCCATCGGCCCGGTGCGCAAGAGGAGACGCGGTGCGATTTTCCGGTGGTCAATTTTCGGCCGAAGAGAACGGCGATGCGGGCAAGCCGACGCCGTTGAAAAGATTGCAATCCGGACTGTTGGCCCACCCGTAGCGCACGAAGACGGGCAGCGCCACCTCGGGGCTCGAAGCGACGATGGTTGCGCCTTCGATCCTTGCCTTGGCGGGAACGAACTTGCCGTCTGCGCCCGCGACCTCAAATCCGCTCACCGCACCCCCTTTCGCCATCAACCCCTCAGCATGGTCGAACCATGCGCGGATCGACGCGCCTTCCGGCGTCGCCTGGCGGAAGAGCGGACCGGAGTACTCGATCGATTCTCCGTAACTGAGCACCCGCGCGGCGCGTGCCAGGCGCAGGCCCACGTCGAGCTTGTCCGTGGGGTGCACGTTGTCAGGGTTGCCGATGTCGATGGTCACGGCCATGGCCGTGTTGCGCAGCTCAAGAGCCTTCAACTGCTGCTCGCGCAAAAGGGCCCAGTCTTCGGCAGGCGTGGATTTGAAGCTCGAAATCTGCACGTAAAGAAAAGGAAAATCGCCCTCGCCCCACTCCTGCCGCCAATCCTCGATAAGGGTGCGGAAGATGCGGCCATAGAGGGGCGCGCGCTCGAGCGGACTGTTCGACTCGCCCTGGTACCAGAGCACGCCGCGGATGGGAAACGGCGTGAGCGGCGCGATCATGCCATTCCACAACATGCCGGGACCCCAGCTTTCGAGCTGGGGCACCCAGGGAAACTCGGGCGCGGGTTTGCCCTGTGCTTTCGCCTCGTCGATGATCCGTTGCTTGTTGGCCTCGCGCAGCAGCGCGTTGGATTCGCCCTCGGTCATCTTGCCCCAGGAGACAAAGAGCGGCGCCAGCGCGGCATCCGCGCCCAGTGCGGTCATGCGCGTCCAGGCCTCGCCCGGCGTTCCGCCCCAGGTGGAATCGATGACGCCGACGGGCACGTGCTCGCGCTGTTCGATTTCGCGCGCAAAGTACCAGGCCACGGCGGAGAAATCCTTCGCGGTCTCGGGCGTCGAGGCCGCCCATCCGTCGGTATCGATGTCATCCTTGGGATAGAGCGACGCGGCTTTGTTCACGATGAGCAGGCGGATATCCGGAATGGCCGCATGGGGAAGATCTTCATCGGCCGTCGCCGCCTGGTGCATCATGAACTCCATGTTCGATTGCCCCGACGCGACCCACACGTCGCCCACCAGGATGTCGTTGAGAATGATGGTCTGGGATGCGGTCTGGGGTGCGCCGCCGGCAGCCATGGGCGCGCCGCTGACCGTCATCGTGAAGGGTCCTCCCGCGGATCCGGGAGGAAGGTAAACACTCCAGCGGCCCAACTCGCCGGCCGCAGTGGAGCGCGTAGCGCCGCGAAAGCTCACTTCGACGTTTTCGCCCGGTGCAGCCATGCCCCACACGTGTACGGGCAGGTCGCGCTGGACGACCATGTGATCGGAAAGAACGCGCGGAAGCGTCAACTGGGCCCTTGCAGCGACGGCAGGAACGAAGGCCGCCGGAACCAAAATGCGCAATAGCCGCAATACCACGCGCAGACGCATCGTAAACCTCATCGAAAGCTGCAAGTATGGAGCCGGATCTCGCCGAAGAATAACTCGATAAAGTTAGCAGACCGAACGCGCCGGCGTCTTTCCCCGTGCCCGCTTTCCCCTGCGCCGCTTTCCATTTCGAGCCGCTTATCCACAAAGCAAGGGCGAGGGGGGAGCTGCGTACGCGCAACAATTCCGAGCTGAAAGTGTCCAATGTTACTGAGGTCTCCGATCGCGGAGTAGGAAAGTCGTGTCTTTTCCTGCACTTTCCGTGAGTACCTTGTCATTTATCGCTCGTTTACCTCACCTGGGGCATACTCAAACAGAGGGGGACGCATCTGAATCCGGGGGAAATGGTGCCTGCTATGCGCATTTTACGCAGAACAGCATTGGCTCTCTTGGTCGTGGCCGCCATCAGCGGCCTGCGCGTTCATGCCCAGGCGGCTCTCCTGATGGAAGAGCCCTACGGATTTTTTGGCGCGCTCAATCCCACCGGCCACAACGCCATTTATTTCAACCGCATCTGCGCGGAGACGCCGGTGAAGCTGCGCCGCTGCGGACCGGGCGAGACAGGGGTGGTGATAGCCCGCTATCAGGGCATCGACGGCTACGACTGGGTAGCGATTCCGCTGGTGCCTTATCTCTACGCCGTCGACAATCCCGCCGATGTGCCTAAGCACGTGGACAGGCAGATTGTGGACCAGTTGCGCAACCGTTACCACGAACAGCACCTGTTGACCCTGCTCGGGCCTGAAGTCCCACCCGGCAACCTTATCCACGGCGGATGGACGCAGCTTGTGGGCGAGGCTTACGAGCGGCGCATCTTTGCCTACCGCTTCAACACCACGCCCGAGCAGGACGATGCCCTGATTGCGCGGCTGAATGACGGTGCGAATCATACCCAGTTCGACCTGCTGTTTTCCAATTGCGCCGACTTCGCGCGCGTGATTTTGAACTCTTACTTTCCCCATACTTTTCGCCGCAGCATCTTTCCCGATGCAGGCATCACCACCCCCAAGCAGATCACCTACAAGCTGGTGCGCTATGGGCGCAAGCATGCGGACCTGGGCCTTCAGGTCTTTGAGATCCCGCAGATCCCCGGTTACCGGCGGCTGAGCCACGCCAACAAAAGCGTCGACGAGTCGTTTGTGACCACCATTTACGCCATCCCGATCACCATTTTGAATCCCTATGTGACCGGCGCACTGATGGTGGACTATCTGGTGCGCGGCGAATACCACCTGATCCCGAAGCATCCCCAGGTTCTGGGGCCGTATACACTGACGGCATTGACGATGCCGGGCTTGACCATCGACAATCCTCGCGTGGCCGGTGCGCAAGTTCCCGGCGCCGCGCTGGGCTGGAGCCCGGCCCAGGTGGCTCAAGGAAGCTCGTCCAGCCTGACGGACACAAAGGCGATGCAATGAGCAAGACTCCGCAAGACTTTAAGCACCACGCCCGCTTCGATCCGCTCTTCCACTTCTTCATCGCTCCGGTTCTGTTAATCAACCTGATATGTGCGATCGTGCGGTTGATTCGCTTTCCGCACTGGCACACGGCCTGGTGGCTCGTGCTTTCGCTCGTCGCACTGTTGGCCTTGCTAAAGATGCGCATGTATGCGCTCAAGGTGCAGGACCGCGTGATCCGGCTCGAAGAACGGCTGCGGCTGCAGGCTCTCGCGCCCGCGCAGTGGCACACACAGATCTACCGGCTCACGGAAGACCAGTTGATCGGCCTGCGCTTCGCCGCCGACGACGAGGTTGTGGAGCTCGCCAAGCAGGCTCTCGAGCACAACCTGAATCGCAAGCAGATCAAGGAACGCATCAAGGACTGGCGCGCCGACGAGTGGCGCGTGTGAAGAGCGGCATCGCCGGGGGGGTTGCGAAGCCGGAGGGGGTTGTGAAGATTGTCCCGGTGATCAAATCTCGTGATCTCGAAAGATCGGTGCGGTTCTACACCACGATCCTCGATTTTGAACGGAAGTGGCCCGGATACGCGGAACGCGAGATGGCCAACGGAATGATTGAACTGATCCGGGACGGAGCCGAGCTGCAGCTCTCGGGCCACGCCGGCGATGGCGTCTTCGGTTCGGTCAACCGCGTCTTTGTGGATGATGTGGACGAGCGTTACTCGACCTTCCGCGCGCGGGGACTGGATACGAACCTTGGCTTGGAGTCGCCGGTGCACACGGCGCCGGTCGATCAGACCTGGGGACTGCGCGAGTTTGCCGTAACCGATCCGGACGGCAATGGTCTGTGCTTCTGCACGCCCGTAAAATAGCCTGCGTCTATTTCGCGCCCGGAGCCGAATCCTGATCGCGTGCGGCGGGTCTGCTTGGTGATCCGACATCCAGCTCGTGCTCGCGCCGGTAGTGCTCCTCCGGCATCTTGCCGTCCCACCACGCCCAGTTCATGGGATACACATCGGGATCGAAGATGACCTGATAGAAATGCCAAACCACGATGGCGAGCGTAGCGAGAATCGCTTCGTAGTAGTGAATGGCCATGGCCACGTCCACCCACCAGCGCGCCAGCAGGTCACCCACCCACACCTTGGCCCACATCATCACGCCGGTGAGGCCCATCAGCGCCGTGCCCCACACCAGCGCCCAGTACTCGGCCTTCTCGCCGTAGGTGAAGCGGCCGAACTTCGGCTTTTGCTTGCTAAGGCCGAGGTAGTAGCGCATCGTGGCCCACGCGTCGAAGGCGTCTTTCTTCGCCGGCGTCAGATCGCGCATCAGCCTGCGCCCCTCGCGCGCCGCGGCCACATAAAAGATGTGATACAGGCCCGCGGCGATGAGCACTACGCCGGCCACGCGATGGGTGATGCTGCGCAGATGTTCGCCCATGCCCAGCAGATGGGCGAACCAGGAGTCAGGAAACTTGAGCGCAAAGCCCGTGATCACCAGAACAATGAAGCTTGAGAGCAGGACCAGATGCTGCCAGCGCTGGTTCATGGTCATGCGCTGCATCATCGGGTTCTGCATCCTGCGCCGCACAGCCGCTTTGCCGCGCCAGACCACCGCGTTGTGCAGCAGCATGGCGCCGATGACAAGCAGGATGAGAAGGACATAGACGCGCCGCACCCAGCGCACGGCCAGTGAGTCGATATCGCCCGGGGCGACCGCGCCCTCCTCGAGATGCACCTTGGTCTCGGTGAACTTGCGCGTCACTCCCTTGTGGCACTGGCCGCAGGTAGCGTCCAGATTGGCGCTATTGATGGTCGATCGCGGATCGCTCGAAGGCAGAATGTCGTGGACGCCGTGGCAGCTTGAGCAGTTGGCCGCAACCACGGAGCCGCCCTGCACGGCGAGCCCGTGGTAGCTGTCAAAGTAACTGGTGACGCGGCCGCCGGGTATGCCAAACTCCTGCGACAGGCGGACGCCAGCGTGGCACTGCGCGCAGGTGTCGCGGGAAAGATGCTGCGCCGAGGTGGGCGAACTGGGATCGAGGTGCGACTTGATGGAGTGGATGCCGTGGCAGTCCGTGCACACGGGCGCAAGCTGGTTGCCGTGCGCAATCGCCTGCCCGTGGATGCTGCGCGCAAACGTGTCCGCCACATCCACGTGACATTTGCCGCAGGTGGCCGGCACGTTGAATTTGTAGATGGGCGATTGCGCCTGATTGGCGGGCAAAATTTCGTGAGATCCGTGACAATCCGTGCAGACTGCTGCTTTCAGAGATCCTTTTTCAATTGCGCGCCCGTGCACGCTGTCCTGGTAAGAGAAGAATGGCTGCGCGCTTTCACCGTTCGCCTCCATCAGGAATTTCTGCCCGTGGCAGGTTCCGCAAGTGGAGGGAATGTTGGCATGATTCACCGGCGACTTGGGATCGTCGGCGGGCAAGATTGCGTGCGCATTGCCGTGGCAGTCCTGGCAGGTGGCCGCAGGGGCGCCATTCTGAGCCGGCTTTGCGTGCGTGCTGTGCGCATAGGCGTTCTGCGCGTCAACGTGGCACCCGGCGCAGGTGATCCTTTGCGGCGGCGTCTCATGCACAAGGCTCTTCACGTCCGTGTGGCAGTCAACGCAGGAAAACATGGCCCCGTGGACCGAATGTGTGAGCTGATTCTGATCCACGTGCAGGCTCTCCGGCTTTCCGTCGACGTCGTGCGTCAGAGTCGGATCGGAGTGGCAGGCCAGGCAGTCGGAGTCCTTGAGCTTTTGCGCGGCGTGCGCGGCCGGGAGACTGACGGTGTACCCGGCCAGAAAGAAGAGCAGGGCGAACACGCCTGCGGGCGCAGTGACGGGAATATGTCGAGCTTTCCCCACACCATTGAGGAGACGCCTCACCGCTACATCGCCGCTGTGATTGGGGTCACGCGCGCGTCTTCAGCGGCCTCATTTGGATTGCGTCAATTTGCGACAGCGCCGCGGGTCAACCTGCTATTGCTTGCAGGCATCCTAATCACGAGCGCAGTCTGCGCCGCCCCCGAGGGCGCTGCGCGTATGAGATCGGTTTGACTGAACACTATTTAGAAGGAGCTTAGAATGAAGCGAACTACCCTATTCGTTGGATTAGTTTTAGCTGTGGCCCTGCCGTGCTCGCTCCAGGCGCAGTCCGCTGAAGCAGCGAGTGGCGGAGGAGGCCAATCCGCGCCGGGCGAAAGCAATTACACATTGAATCACGCGGAGATAGGCGCCTACGCGGATTACTTTCGTTTTGCGCCCTCCAGTTCCACCAGCACCAACTTTGTGGGCGTGGGCGGGCGTGCCGCGTTTAACGTGAACCCCAACATCGCCCTCGAAGGCGAGTTGAATTACGACTTCGCGAAAAACTTCACTACCTCGTCCACCATCACCAACGGAACCACGACCACAACCACCTTCACCACCACCGGACTGCGCCCGATCACCGGCTTGTTTGGTCCCAAATTTCAGTTCGGAACCTCCGGTGACTTCCGCGCCTTTGTTACCGGGAAGCTCGGTTTTGTCGACTTCACCACGACCAATCCGAACAATGTGACCGGCACGCAGTTCAGCAATGCCATTGCCGGGGTGGGCGGAGGAGGAACGCATCTCGCGTTCTATCCCGGCGGCGGCATTGAGGGATTCTGGGGACCGATCGGACTGCGGCTCGAAGCCGGCGACGAAATCTATTTGAACAACGGGACCTATAACAACCTGCGCGTCACGGTGGGCCCGACCATCCGCTTTTAAGTAGTCAAGACTCGGTCGATCAAGATTCGAACAGGCGCCAATCGGCCGATAGAGGCGCGCGAAACCTGCTCGCTCGAACGAGGCCTTCGGGAAAACTCTTCCGCGGCCTCGTTGTCCTTCGGCGCTCTTGCCGCAGCTCCATGATTCACAGCCCGCATACATCAGTGTGCTAGTTTAGAAATTGGAGTTTTCCGCAAGAGATCATGCCCTCTATTACTTCTTTTATCCAGCATCACTACCGTCATTTCAATGCCGCCGCGCTGGTGGATGCGGCCGAAGCCTATAACAAGCTTCTCGCCGAAGGCGGCAGGATGTTCGTCACTGTTGCCGGGGCCATGAGCACCGCGGAGCTGGGCCTCTCGCTGGCGGAAATGATCCGCCAGGACAAAATTCACGGCATCTGCTGCACCGGCGCCAATCTCGAAGAGGACGTCTTCAATCTCGTCGCGCACAATTTCTATGAGCGCGTCCCGCATTACCGCGACCTGACGCCCGCCGACGAGGCCGCGCTGCTCAGGCGCCACATGAACCGCGTAACCGATACCTGCATCCCGGAGATGGAGGCCATGCGGCGCATTGAGAACGAGGTGCTGGCCGAGTGGGTCAAGGCGGACAAGGCCGGCGAGCGCCTTTTCCCGCACCAGTTCATGTACAAGATTCTCCTCTCCGGCGTGCTCGAAAAGAGCTACCAGATCGATCCCAAGGATAGCTGGCTGCTGGCTGCCGCCAAAAAGAACCTGCCCATGTTCGTGCCCGGATGGGAGGACGCGACCCTCGGCAACATGTATGCCGGCCACTGCATCTCCGGCGACGTGAAGAAGGTGCACACGGTGCGTACCGGCATCGAGTACATGATGGAACTGGCCGCGTGGTATACGGAGACGACCAGGAAAACGCCGCTCGGATTCTTCCAGATCGGCGGCGGTATCGCCGGCGATTTTCCCATCTGCGTGGTGCCCATGCTGCACCAGGATCTGCAGCGCGAGAACGTGCCGCTGTGGGCTTACTTCTGCCAGATCTCCGACTCGACCACCAGCTACGGTTCCTACTCGGGCGCCGTGCCCAACGAGAAAATCACCTGGGGCAAGCTGGGCGAGAAGACGCCGAAGTACATCATCGAGAGCGACGCGTCGATCGTGGCGCCGCTGGTTTTTGCGTACGTGCTCGGCTGGTAGCCCAAGACCATGAAGACCCGATTCTGCTTCGGCGCGGCCATATTCTTCGCGCTCGCCGCTTCCCTTCCCCTCGCGGCGCAGCAGGATCGCGGCTACTGGAACGCGGCCAGTACCAATGCGGCCGCCGTCACCGGCGACATCCGCATCGCGGCGGCCAGGCTCACCATCAACTTCGCCCCCTTCCCGCTGGCACAGATCCGCACACTCACGCCGGCTGAAGTGAGCGCCGTCTTCGATGCGGACAGCAATGCCGCCATCAGCGGCAACCTTTACCGGCTCGACGTACCGGCCGGCCAGCGCTTTCTGCACCACAACACGCTCTGCGGGACTGATGACACGCAATGGATGGTGACCTACGCCTCCGGCCGCACTTTGCAGGTTGCGTTCTTTTCAGGATCGGAGATGCCGGTGCTCACGGTGGACGCGCTGGCGCACACGAGCGATCTCTGCGGCACGTTCACCTACGCTCGCTGAGGTGTCCGAAACCGGACGCCCGCTCCCGCCTTCGGACGCTGCCGCGCCGCAACCCCGGTTTCTGCACCTCTCCATCTCGCTCCATGCAGACGGGTTAGCGTTTCCCAGCCTTTGGCCAGGCGTGTGCAACGTGCTATTCCGAGAACTTCCGCAGGAGCAGGCAGGTGGGCAGACTGGTCCAGGATTTCCGCTACGCAATCCGTCAATTAAGGCGCAGCCCCGGCTTTGCCGTGGTGGCCATGCTTACTCTCGCGCTCGGCATCGGTGCCAACACCGCCATCTTCAGCGTGATCGATTCCGTCCTGCTCCAGCCGCTTCCCTACCCGCACCCGGACCGGCTCGTCCAGCTCAAGGGCGGGCTCTCGTCTTACCCTTACCCCAAGGGCTGGATTCGCGAATACGCGCGGCGCGTGCGGAGCTTCGCCTCCGTCTCTGCCTACTCGCCCAACGAGGAGCACAATATTGACGCGGGCGGAGCGTCTGACCGCGCCTTCGGCAGCGTGGTGAGCACCAATTTGTTCTCCACGCTGGGTGTAGAGCCCATCCTCGGCAACTTCTTTACCCCCGATCAGGAGCAGTTCGGCCGCGAGCACGTGATCGTGCTCAGCTACGGATTCTGGCAGCAGCATTTCGGGGCTGACCCTGCGGTCGTCGGCCACACGCTGCTGCTCGATGGCGTCGGCCGCACCATCATCGGCGTAGCCCCGCCCCAGGTCCACTTTCCTGACTACGACACGCAATTCTGGATTCCCATCGCTTTCAACCCCGGCGACCCCAACGATGCATGGGACTATTTCACTTTCCAGGCCATCGCTCGTCTGAAAGACGGCGTCTCGCCCCGGCAGGCGCAGGCTGAGATCGCCACCCTGCACCGCGCCATGCTCACGCTCTTTCCCTGGAAGATGCCCGACAACTGGGCCGGCGATGTGGCCGTGGTGCCTCTGCTCCAGTCCATCGTTGGCGACGCGCGCCCGCGCCTGCTGCTGCTCTTTGGCGCGGTCGGGCTGGTTCTGCTGGTGGCCTGTGCCAACGTGGCCAATCTCATGCTCGCGCGCGCCTCGGCCCGCCAGAAGGAAATCGCGTTGCGCTCCGCTCTGGGCGCCAACACCGCGCGCATCTTTCGCCAGCTGCTTACGGAAAGCGCGGTTCTTGCCATTTTCTCCGGAGCGCTGGGCGTGCTGCTTGCCGGCGTCAGCCTCAGCGCGCTGCGCAGCCTGCTGCCGCCCGACACGCCGCGTCTCGCCAATCTCGCCCTCCATGGCGATGTCCTGCTCTTCGCCGCCGCGGTCTCGCTGCTCACCGGCATCCTGTCGGGAACAATCCCTGCGCTGCAGGCGGGCAGGAGCGACCCGCAAAGCTCTCTGCGCATGAACACGGCCAACATTTTCGGAGGCGCGCACCGCTTCCGCGTCTCGCGCTTCCTGGTCGTAGGACAAATCGCTCTTGCAGTCGTCGTTATTACCGCGGCCGGAGTCATGCTCCGCAGCCTGTACCACCTCGCTGCCACAGATCCGGGTTTCCGCTCCGCGCAGACCCTCACCGCGCAAATCTCCATGAACCGCGACGCGATTCGCTACAACTGCGCCATCAAAGGCTCCTGCCTCACCTTCTTCGAGACCCTTCTCGACCGCGCCCACGCCATGCCCGGCGTGGAGCAGGCGGCCATGGTTAACAGGCTGCCGCTCACCGGCTTCGATGATTGGTTCTTCTTCGATGCCGAGAACCACCCCCGCGATCCGCGGCAGCAAGCCTTGACCGCCTCCAGCCGCATCGTTTCGCCCGGCTACTTTCAGCTCATGGGCATTCACCTGCTGCGCGGGCGGTTTTTCGACCGGCAGGATCAGTCCGGAATCACCCGTGCCGCGATCATTAACCAGGATGAGGCGCAGCATCTCTGGCCCGGCCAGGACCCCATCGGCAAGCACTTTGAAGCGCTCGAGGACGAGCCCTCGCCCACCGTAATGAACCCCAACGTCGCTTCCGTCGTCGTGGGCGTGGTCAGCGACACGCGCCATCAGAGTCTGGCCCGGGATTCGGGATGGGAGACTTATTTTCCCATGGCGCCCGCGAACGAAGAGCCGGAGATGAACATTCTGCTCCGCTCCCGGCTTGGGCCAGGCGAGATCGCGGGCAATCTCCGCAGCCTGGTGGCCGAGCTCAACCCCGCGGTTCCGGTCACCAAGGTGCGCACCCTCGAGAGCGTCATCACCTCGTCCACCGCCGCTCCGCGCTCGCTCGCCCTGCTCCTCAGCGCGTTCGGCTGCCTCGCCATCCTTGTCGGCAGCATCGGCGTCTACAGCCTCATCTCTTACACCGTAAGCTGGAGGACGCGCGAGATCGGCCTGCGCCTGGCCGTGGGCGCCAACCGTTTGCAGATCGCAAAGCTGGTGCTGGGTGAGAGCCTGGTGCTCGCCGTGAGCGGTGCCATCCTCGGCGTCGCCGGCGCAGCCGCCGCCACGCGCCTCATGAGCCGCTTCCTCTTTGAGACCAGCCCGCTCGATCCGCTCACGTACACGCTGGTTCCCGTACTGTTCTGTCTTGTAGCTCTGGCGGCCGCATGGGCGCCCGCGCGGCGCGCGGCCGCGGTCGATCCCATGGTGGCGCTGCGCAGCGAATGAGGCAGATTCAGCCGCTAAACACGGCTGCACTCCTCCACCGGAATCGGCACCTGCTCCACAATCTCCAGCCCAAAACCTTCGAGCGCGGGAATGTGCATGGGCGTGTTCGACAAAAGCCGGATGCGCTGAATCCCTAAATCCGACAGAATCTGCCCGCCCAGGCCAATGGCGCGCAGAATGCGCCCGCTGCGCGCCTGCGAGCCCTCGCGCGCGCGCAGCTCCTGGTGCAAAATGAGCCGGCCGGCGTGACCCGGTGCGGCGCCCGCGGGCGCTGCCGCCCCGCCCGGACCAAAACTCGGGCCGGCTGCCTCGGCCGGCGAGCGGTCGATCTCGAAGCCGCGCCAGGTATTGTGCAGGTAGAGCACCACCCCGCAGCCTTCCTCGGCGATCCTGCGCATGGAGCGGTCGAGAATCTCTTGGCAGCGGCAGTCGGCGGCAAACACGTCGCCGGCAGTGCAGCGGGTGTGTACGCGCACCAGCACCGGATGCGGGCAGGGTGCGCGGACGCCGTCCTCCGCAGACCCTTCCTGGATCGCGGGGCACTCCGGGCACAAGTTGCCGCGCACCAGCGCAATGTGGCTTTCGCCGCCGGTCACCTGGCTTTCGTAGGCAATCATGCGGAACTCGCCGTGGCGCGTCTGGATGGTGGTTTCTCCGGCGCGCACGATGTAGCGCTCGTGGCGCAGCCGGTAGCGGATGAGCTCGGCCACGGTCAGCATGCGCAAACCGTGCTCGCGGCAGAACGGGATGAGGTCGGGAATGCGCGCCATCTCGCCGTCGTCGCGCATAATCTCGCAGATCACGCCGGAGGGGTT
>DATJRT010000133.1:0-10789 GCA_035504495.1 Occallatibacter sp. | reverse complement strand
GCTAAGCGAGCCCAATGCCAGCGCACGCACCCTCCTCGTCTCATTCCAGAGGAAAGCCTACCACCGCACGCGCGCAAAGCAACATCGCGCACCAGGAACCCTCATTCGTCAGCCGAGTTCCTGCCGCTCTTCTCGCCCGCTAGCCGCTCCAGTTGATTCCGCCAGTCGAGCGACTGAACAAAATGCTTCGACTCGCGCCATCCCGGCTCGACAATGACATGGAGCTCCAGATACACCCGCGTCCCCAGCAGCGACTCGATCTTTCGCCGCGCGCCCGTGCCAATCTCCTTCAGCTTATTGCCGCCCTTTCCGATCAAAATCGCCTTCTGCCCCGCGCGCTCGCAATAAATCGCCGCCGCAATCCGCGTCAGCGGTTTTTTACTGGCCTCGGATGAAGGCTGCGGTTCATCGAACTGCTCGACCACCACCGCCGCAGCGTACGGCACCTCTTCGCCCGTCTCCGTCAGAATGCTCTCCCGGATCAGTTCCGCCACCATGAACCGCATCGGCTGGTCCGTGTACTGATCCCGCGGATAGTACCGCTCGCCCTTGGGCAGCACCTCCACAATCTTCCGCACCAGCAAATCCAGGCCGTCCCGCTTGCGCGCGCTCACCGGAATCACCGCGGCAAAGTTGTACTGCTTCGTCAGCGTCCCGATCATCGGCAGCAGCTCATCCTTGCGCACCAGGTCGATCTTCGTCAGCACCAGGAATACCGGGCAATCGACCTCTCTGAGCAATCCAAAGAGAAACCCCTCTTCGCTCGCCCACCTGGGCGGCGTTTTTTTCCTTCTCAATTCCGAAATAGCGGGTGGCCCAGAGCCTGCCCTGAGCCCGTCGAAGGGTCTCGCTTCTGACACCTGGGAGGGATCCTCGTTGAGCTTCACCCTTCGCGTCGCATCCATCAGCACCAGCACCGCATCGCGCGCCTCCAGCGCCTCGTGCACCTCCTGGATCATGTGCCGGTCCAGTTGCGATCCCGGCTTGTGCACCCCGGGCGTATCCACAAACACGATCTGCGCCGCCGGCGCGCCTTTCCGCGCCGCAACCTCCACCACGCCGGCGATACGGTTGCGCGTGGTCTGCGGCTTCGCGGTCACAATCGCCACCTTCTCGCCCGTCAGCGCGTTCAGCAGCGTGCTCTTGCCCACGTTCGGCCGTCCGATAATGGCCACAAATCCTGACTTCAATTGCGTCTCCTGGTCTTCATTATCGCGGACGCGTCGTGATACGCGCCTCCCGTGCAATCCGCTGCGATTGCTATCATCGCTTGGTGACGCCCGAAGGCCAGACCGCCCGCCTGCTCCTGCGCCCGCTGGCTCTTGACGATGCCGCGCAGATACAGCAGATCTTTCCTCACTGGGAGATCGTGCGCCACCTGCGCAACACCGTTCCCTGGCCTTATCCACCCGACGGCGCACACCGTTATATCGAAGACGTCGCCCTGCCCGCCATCGCCCGGGGCAACGAATGGCACTGGACGCTGCGCTTCCTCAGCGATCCGGACCGCATTATCGGCTATATCGCACTTGTAAATTCCGACGGCCACAACCGCGGCTTCTGGCTCGCGCTTCCTTTCCACGGCCTGGGTTTGATGAGCGAAGCCGCCGCGTGGGCCACCGACTTCTGGTTCGACGCGCTCGGCCAGCCCTTGCTGCGCGTCTCCAAGGCTGCCGCGAATCTTGGCTCGCGCCGCATCTCAGAGAAGCACGGCATGCGCCTGGTCTCGACCGGCGAGCAGGATTACGTCTCCGGCCGCCTGCCCTCGGAGACATGGGAGATCACCGCGGAAGAATGGCGCGCCCGGAAGGCCACTCACGCATAGATCAAGTCGAGGCGCTCACCCATTCCGCGGGAACGGCAGCGTCGCCACCGGCGGAAAGACCCTGAGCCGCTCCACCCGCCTGCCGGTCGAAGCCACCACTTCCGTGCGCATGCCAACGCCGTCGATCACCACCACTTCGCCGGCCAGCGGAATGCGCCCTTCAATCTCGCTCACTAGGCCGCCCAGCGTCGCCGCCTCGTATCCCTCGCCCAGCTCCACTGGCTCTCCGAACAAATCCCCCAGTTGATCCACCGGAAAACTTCCCGGCACCAGCCACGATCCGCCGGACTCGCGTTGCGGCTCCTCGCTCGAGCTCTCCTCGTGCTCGTCACGGATGTTGCCCACGATCTGCTCGAGAAGATCCTCGATCGTCACCAGCCCGGAGACCGCGCCATATTCATCGATCACGATGCGCATGTGCTGCTTTTCGCGCTGCATCTCGCGCAGCAGCTCGTAACCGCGCTTGGTCTCCGGCACAAACGCCGCCGGCCGCTGAATGCTCGCGACCGTGCGCGTGCGCGCCGCTTCGTCCGCAATCTGCAGCAGGTCGTGCGAGAAAGCAATCCCGGTCACGTTGTCCAGCGTCCCTCCATAAACCGGCACGCGCGAGTAGCTGTGCCGGCCCAGCAGTTCCACGAACTTCTCCAGCGTCATCGCTTCCGGCACCGCGAAGATCTCCGGCCGTGGCGTCATCACCTCGCGCACCAGCTTGTCGCCGAACTCCACCGCCGAGCGCACCAGCTCGCGGTCGCTTTTCTCCAGAATCCCCTCCTCCTCGCCGGCTTCGATCAAGGCCTCCACGTCCGCGGCCGGCTCTTCTTCCGGATTTACCGGACGCTCCGCCAGCGTGCCCACCGAGAAAAAGAAACGGATGAACACCGTAATCGGTGTCACGATCCATAAGAACGCGCGGATGGGCCAGATCAGCCGCGCCGCCCACAGCCCGCGCGTGCGATTGAACAGGAAGGAGGGAATCAACTGGTTGCAGAAGATCACCACCAGCACCACACCCAGAGCCGCCTGCGTCACCTCAAGCGGCGTGGGCCGCGCCGCATGCGGAATGCGGTCGAACAGCAGCGCCCCAAACTCCAGCGCCATCACGCCCAGCGCCAGCTGCTGCAGCACCACCGCGCAAAGATACGCGTGCTCCCGCGTCAGCCCGATCTGCGGCTCGACCCGTTCCTCCCACGCGTCGAGATTCTCCTGCTCCTCGCGCGTCAGAATTTTGCCGAACTCCGAGTACACGCGGCTGATGTAGGCAGCCAGCGTCTCCACCGCGGCCAGGAACCCAATCAGCAAAACGGCCTGCCACGTCATCGCGCGCCTCTCGTCCCGTTCCCGCCATCCTGAGCAAAATTTGCCGCGTGCTTCGCGGCGAACGCACCCGAGGGATTTCCGCCTCGTCTTTTTCGAGAAGCGCCGCTCTCCGCGCGCTCAATCAGTCCCTCTTCCAGCCCCAGCCGCGCGCGCAACGCCCGCTCCCGCCGCGCCATCTCGCCCGCATCCTTTTCGTGATCGAGCCCATTGAGATGGAGCAGCCCGTGCAGGATGAGAATCTTCACCTCCGTCGACAGCCCATGCCCTTGCTCCGCCGCCTGCCTGCGCGCCGTTTCCACGCTGATGGCCAGGTCGCCGGCAATCTTTCGCGCCCCCGGAGCCGAGCGTTCCGCGGGAAACGACAGTACGTCCGTCGCCTTGTCCTTGCCGCGAAACTGCCAATTCAGCCTGCGCAGCGCGGCGTCGGTGGTCAGCAGCACGCTCACTTCGCCACGCAGCCCCACCGCCGCCTGCGCACGCGAAAGGAAACGCGACAGCGCATGCGCCGAGGGCGAGGTCAAAGCTTTCTGGAAGGTACCAGAACCGGCATGCCGCCTCGCCGCATCTGCCTTGAGCGGCGGGCCGGATTTGAGGTCTGGGTCGAGAAGAATCATGGTGCGCGGAGCGGTCCGCTGCTCGTGGACTCGGTCTCCGGGGCGATCTCCGGTTCTGTGAAAATGATACGCGAAGCCGCTTGGGTCCTTTTGGGGGGCGTCTGCCGCAAACTCATTTGGGGCAAAAAATGCCGCCACTTCCCGCAGCGGAACCGGCCGGAACAGATCGAACAGGGTCTTTCTTAGTATCTAGTCCCTTGATCCCTGCCTCACTGCGGTTTCGCGGTCTGCGCCTGCGGCAGGTCTTCCATCCCCGGCACCCCCACTTCGATCGCCCCGGTCAGCGGCAGTTCCTGCTGCTGCGGTTTGGCGCTCTCGTAGGCGCGCACAATGCGCTGCACCAGCGCGTGCCGCACCACGTCGGAGTCCTCGAAGTGGCAGAAGTGAATCCCCTCCACGCCGTCGAGTACGTTGATCGCATCTACCAGGCCTGACTTGCGCGGATTAGGCAGATCGATCTGCGTGATGTCGCCCGTAATCACCGCCTTGGAGTTGTTGCCCATGCGCGTGAGGAACATCTTCATCTGCTCGATGGTGGTGTTCTGTGCTTCATCCATGATGATGAAGGCGTCGTTCAGAGTGCGGCCGCGCATGAACGCAAGCGGCGCCACTTCGATCGCGTTCTTCTCCAGCATCTTGTCCACGCGCTCCGGCTCCAGCAGATCGTAAAGCGCGTCGTAAAGCGGCCTGAGATAGGGATCCACCTTCTCCTGCAGCGTGCCCGGCAAAAAGCCCAGCCGCTCGCCGGCTTCCACCGCCGGCCGCACCAGCACAATGCGGCTCACCTTCTTCGCGTTCACCGCCGCCACGGCCATGGCCACGGCCAGATAGGTTTTGCCCGTGCCCGCCGGACCTACCCCGAAGACCATGTCGTGCTGCTCGATGGCTTCCACATATTTGCGCTGGTTCAATGAGCGCGGCTGCACCGTCCGCTTGATCCCCGCCGAGCGCTGCTTGCCCGCATCGGCCACCGCGCGCAGCGTGGCCGCCGGATCGGCTACCACCAGCCGCAGCATCCCATTCAGTTCGCCGTTGTGCGGATTCACTCCCTGCCGCCGCAGCGCCTCGAAGTCCTGAAAGATGCGCCGCACCCGCGCCACGCTCTCTTCCGGCCCTTCCACGTGCACCGCGTCGGAGCGAAGATCGATCCGCACGCCCAGTGAGTCTTCCATCAGCCTCAGGTTTTCATCGCGGGTCCCGAAAAGGGGCTCGAGGTTGGGTGTAATCTCCAGAGCGATCTTCAAAGGTTTTTTGGGCCTCCTCGGCATTCTAAAGCGATTCTCCGGTTAATAGGTGGCACCTCCGGCGCTGTGCAAGATGGCTTTTTCTCAAGGAAAAACCCACCGAGCGGCCGGGGCTTCGCATTACAGCAACTGGAGTACCGCTGTAAGGTTGAAATAAACCGGCTGCTCGCGCCAAAGGCAGCGGCCGGCACAGGATTGCACCGTATATCGGCAAAATTGGTGGGAAAGTTGCGTAAGCAGGCGCCTGGCTCGATTTGGAATCCGCTGGGCAGTCCAAAACTTGGGTTCTGCGCCGGCGGGAAAAACCGCGAGTTGGCAATGGCGACCAAGTGTTGATATCTGGCCTTGAGAGTAGCGCGACTCCGGATGCTCGTCAATCGGAGCCTGATGTATATTTGATGACTCCTGTGCCAGCCCGGATACCCCAAAGGGGGATGCCCGGCTTTGTCCGCGTCAACAAACCGTCGCGATAAACCGTCGCGATCCGGCTTTTCGTCGTCCGGCGTTCCGTTTGGATGCAGAACCTCCACGCGCCGCGTTGACCTTCGGCTCCCATTCCCGTAAACTAAGAAACTGCGAGAGATGCGGTTTGAGTGTGCATCCTCTCTCCGCAAATCTCTCTCATCGGAAATAGGATCAAGCATGGCCAATCACGTTTCGGCGCTCAAGCGCGCCCGTCAGACTGAAACCCGCACCGAAGTCAACCGCGCCAGCCGCAGCCGCGTGCGCACCAGCCTGCGCGTCCTGCGCGAGGCCCTCGCCAAAGGTGACGCCAAGGGCGCCCAGGCGCAGTACCGCGCCACCGTCTCCGTGCTCGACAAGAGCGTGCAGAAGGGCATTCTGCACTCCAACACCGCCTCCCGCTACAAGGCCCGCCTGAACGCACGGCTCAAGGCGCTGGCAACCGCCAAGGCATAACGCCGCTTCGGAACTGAATAGGACTCGAACGGGCCGGCTCGCTAGCGCACCGGATCCCACGTCCCCATGGGCACGCTCTGCCGGCACCTGGCCACGCGGCGCAGGCTCATCCAGCCGCCCTTCACAATGCCGTACTCCCTCACCGCCTCGACGGCGTAGGCAGAGCAGGTTGGCCGGTAACGGCAGCGGACGAACCGCTCCGTCCACGGATGCACCCAGCGATGATAGACCGCAACTCCCGCCGCAAAAGCGCGCACACTCACCTGCCTTTGCGGCGCACGCATCGCGTCCGCCGCGAAAAGCAAGGCCAGAAGCAGAATTCCCGCCAGCCACAGCTCCGGCCTTAGGAGCCGGCGCCGCAGTGCGGGCATTTCACGCTGGCTTGCAGCCTCTTGTTGCCGCAGTTTGGACACGGAATCGTGTTCCCCTGGGGACGCGCAAGCAGATAGATCACTAATCCGATGATGCCGAGGAAGAAGACCAGCAGCATCCACAGAATGGCGCTGTCCATCCCCCGCGCCTTTGCGTCGCGCGCCACCCACACCAGGATGGCCACGTTCAGCGCAATGAGGCCGAGAACCAGAAATAGGACGAACCCGCTGCAGGCAAAGCACCCCGCCGCGCCGGCCGCGTTGGAAGCGTCATCGCTCTGCAGAGCCAGGCAGTTGACCGCACCGGCCAGCGCCACGGCGCCAGCAAATCCGGCGCGGAGAAGAGACGGAATCCGCATGGGATAGCACCCTCTGGAAACGCTAAGGGAGAAGAAACTCACTCTAGCCCAATGCGTTGCCTCAGGTCAAACGGAATCGCCGTCAGCTCAGCCTCTCGAAGATCCCCGCCGCGCCCATCCCGCCGCCCACGCACATCGTTACCATGCCGTAGCGCAGCTTGCGCTGTTTTAACTCTTGGAGCAGAGTTGCAGTGAGTTTGGCGCCCGTGCATCCCAGCGGATGCCCCAGCGCGATCGCGCCGCCGTTCACGTTCACCCGCTCCGGATCGAGTCCCAATACCCGCATCACCGCCAGCGCCTGCGCCGCGAAGGCCTCATTCAACTCGATCAGCCCGATCTCATCGAGTTTCAACCCGGCCAGCTTCAGCGCCTTGGGCACCGCCGTCACCGGACCCATCCCCATCTCCTCCGGCAGGCAGCCCGTCACCGCGTAGGCCACCAGCCGCGCCACCGGCTCAATCCCCAGCTCCCGCGCCCGCGCCGCGTCCATCACCACCGCGGCCGCCGCGCCGTCCGAGGTCTGCGAAGAGTTCCCCGCCGTCACCGACCCCTGCGCCGCGAAAGCCGGCTTCAACTTAGCCAGCGCTTCGGCGGAAGTGTCCGCGCGCGGCCCTTCGTCGGCCACGAACATTGTCTCCGTCACCTCCGGCTTGCCCGCCTTCTTTCCCGGGACCGCTGTCGTTACCGGAACCGGAACCAGCTCATCCGCAAACCGTCCCGCCGCCTGCGCGGCCAGCGCCTTTTTATGGCTCGCCAGCGCAAATGCATCCTGGTCCTCGCGCGAAACCTGGTAGCGCCGCACCACGCGTTCCGCCGTCAGCCCCATCGTGAGCAGCGATGCCGGATAATGCTCCGCCATCCACGGATTGGGGCTGGGTTTGAGGCCGCCCATCGGAATCAGGCTCATCGACTCGGTCCCGCCGGCAACAATTGCCCGCGCCCCGCCCGACCGCACCCGCTGGTCGGCCATGGCAATCGCCTCCAGCCCCGACGAACACAGCCGGTTCACCGTCGCGCCCGGAATCTCCACCGGCAGCCCCGCGCGCAGAATCGCCCACCGCGCCACGTCCCACCCCTGCTCGCCCTCGGGCTGCGCGCAGCCCAGAATCACATCGTCAATCTCGGCCTCATCCAGCGCACTCACTCTCTCCAAAGCCGCGCGCATCGCCAACGCCGCCAGGTCGTCCGGCCGCGTGGTCGACAACGCCCCTTTCGGCGCTCGTCCCACCGGCGTCCGCACCGCGCTCACCAACACCGCCTCCGCCATCTGCCAACCCCGCTGACACCGCCGATTTGCTGATTTCCTGGCTCGCCGGTGCCCCAGGCTCGGCGCGCTCTTGTTTTTGCGCCTAACCTGGGATGGTTCCACCAACTCCGCCGGGTGCCCCAGGTCTCGCTTTTGAGACCTGGGAAAGCACAAACCCCGCTAACTCGCTAACCAGCGAACGTCCGCGCAGCGGACGCTAACCTGCTAACTTGCTCATTCCCCCGTCCCCACCACCGTCCACGCATCGCCCGCGTAGTAGTGATACACCGTGGTCTGGTCGATCACCGTTTCCGCCAGCGCATCGTGGGCCAGCCGCGGCGGCGGGTTCTGCATCCCCGCCTGCGCCTCGTGCACCTGCTCCGGGGTTGCTGCATCGATGCCCCAGTCAAACCCCAGGACCCCAGCAGCACCGTGCGCCTCCAGCCGTTCCGTCTCCTGGGCCGAAGCCAGCACCACCGGCTCCGCATGATCGGCAAAGAACACCAAAAGCGAAACCGTCCCTTTCACCGAGCACAGCACCGCCCAGTCCCGCGAACCCGCCCGCTCCAGGCTGGCCTCGATCACATTCTCCGGCGCGTGCGCCTCATACGTTTGAGGAATCAGGCAGCGTCGCCGATTCAATTCGCTCTGCGCCTCCGCAGGAAGTTGCGGAAACGAGTTCACCGGCAGATGGCGGATCAGGTACGGCGTAGCATGCCCGTTCACCATAATCTTGCCCGATTCATTCAGCGCGTCGGCTATCCCTTCCGTTGCGTTCTGACCGCCCACGCGCAGCCCTCCCTGCGCCAGGGCCGCAGCCGCAATGAGAACCAACGCCAGCCGCTTCATGCCTAATTCCTCAGCGGCCTTCCCGTCTTCAGCGTGTACGCAATCCGCTCCTGCGTCTTGCGCTCGCCGCACAGCGAAAGAAACGCCTCCCGTTCGAGATCGAGCAGGTACTGCTCGGTCAACGGCGCCCCCGCCGTCACCCGCCCGCCGGCCAGGATGTACGCAAGCCATCGCGCTACCTTCTGGTCGTGCTCGCTGGCGTAGCCCGCCTCGCCCATCAGAAAAATGCCCGTCTCCATGACCGCGAGCGCGGCAATCCCCGGCGCCGGAATCCCTGTGCGCGGCTGCGGCGCTGCGTAGCCCGCCTCGGCCAGCGCCAGCGCTTCCGTCTTTGCATCCAGCAGCAGCCGCTCGCGGTTCATGGTGATCCGGTCCGCCTCGTCGAACAATCCCAGCGCCCTCGCCTCCACCGCCGACGTTGACACCTTCGCCATCGCCATCGTCTCCAGCATCCGCTTCAGCGCCGTCGCCACCTCCGCCCCCTGCGCAAACTTCGATAACGGCTCGCGCGGGTCCGGTGGCGCCAGCGCCGCTGCCGCATTGAGCGCGCGCAGCAGCATCTCCTTTGACCCTCCGCCCGCCGGAATCAACCCCACTCCGGCTTCCACCAGCCCGATGTACGTCTCCGCAAACGCCTGCCGCCGTGCCGCGTGCAGGCAGATCTCCGCGCCTCCGCCCAGCGCCAGCCCAAACGGCGCCGCCACCACGGGCCGCGGGCAGAACTTGATGGCCGCCGTCATCCGCTGAAAGTTGCGGATGACCGCCTCCAGCTCCTCCCACTCGCCCTCTTGCGCAATCAGCAAGAGCTGCATCAGGTTCGCGCCCACGCTGAAGTTCCCGCGGTCGCCCGAGACCACAAACCCGGCAAAATCCCGCACCGCATCCGACCCCGGATCGAGCACGGCCGAGACCATCTGCAGCACGTCGCCTCCGATCGCATTCTTGAGCGAGTGCAGCTCGATGCACGCGATCCCGTCGCCCAGATCCACCAGCGAGGCTCCCGGGTTGGTCTTCACCACTCCGCGCGTGCGCCCGGAATTACCCCCTCGAAAATCGCCCCGCCGGAAATCGGCCACGCGTGCATGTCCCGGCGTCGTCTCCACCGGCTCCGCCAACCCCGTCGCCGGCTGAAAGCAGGCACGCCCCTCGTCCGTGTACCAGCTTGTCTGTCCCGCCTTCAGAAGAAACTCCGCCCGCCCGCTCGGCGCAATTCCCATCTCCTTCATCCGCGTAACCGTCGCGCCCACGCCCGCGGCATCCCACATCTCGAACGGTCCCAGCTCCCAGTTGAATCCAGCGCACATCGCCCGGTCGATTGCAACGGCGTCAGCAGCCACTTCCCCGATCCTGTCCGCCGCGTAGTTCCAGAGGCCGGCCAGGAACGGCCACAAAAACGATGCGGCCTTGTCCTTCTTTGGATCGTTGGCCAGCAGCAGCCGCAGACGCTCCGGCACAGTCTCGGCGCTCTTCGCCATGGCCAGGGCCGGCAGAGCGGCCTTGGCCATCGGCCGGTACTCGAAGGTCTTCACATCGAGCGCGCTCCGCTGCTCCTGTCCATCCCCGCCCCGCGTTTTCTTGTAAAACCCCTGTCCCGCCTTGTCGCCCAGCCAGCCGCGCTTCAGCATCTCATCGAGCACCGCTGCGAACGGACCCTCCGGCACGCCCTGAGGAAAATTCTTGGCCACGTGAGCCAGCACATCGATCCCGACAAGATCCGCAAGTCGAAATGTCCCCGTCCGCGGCCATCCCAGCACCGGCCCGGTCAGCGCATCGATATCTTCAACAGCTAAGCCCTGTTGCAACATCAGGTTCGCCGCCGTGAACATCACTGCAATTCCGATCCGGTTGGCGATGAAATTCGGCGTGTCGTTCGCAAACACGACTTCCTTGCCCAGGATGCGGTCCGCAAACACCGCAAATGCGGCCACCACCTCCGTGTCCGTCTCTCCCGTGGAAATCACTTCGAGCAGCCGCATGTACCGCGGCGGATTGAAGAAGTGCGCGCCGAAAAATCTCTCCCGATGCGAACCCAGCGCCGCGCCGATC
>DATJRT010000132.1:0-6746 GCA_035504495.1 Occallatibacter sp. | reverse complement strand
AGGGTGGGACACCCGAAGACTTACTCTCTATCCCGCGGGTAACTCCGGCGTCGCCGCCACCAACTGCTGTGTGTATGCCTCGCGCGGATTGGCGCACAGCGCCTCCGCTTCGCCCGTCTCCACCAGCCCGCCCCTTTCCATTACGGCAATCCGCGTGGAAAGATACCGCACCAGCGGCATGGAGTGCGAGATGAATAAATAAGTCAGCCCGTGCTCCCGCTGCAAGCGCCGCAGCAGATTCACAATCTGCGCGCCCACGCTGACATCAAGTGCCGAGACGGGTTCGTCCAAAACCAGGAAAAACGGCCGCAGCGCCAGAGCCCGTGCAATGTTGATCCGTTGCCGCTGCCCTCCGGAAAACTCATGCGGATACCGCGCCAGCGCAGACTCCTCGAGCCCCACTTCATCTAGCAGCGCAACGGCGCGCTTGCGCAGCGCCGTCTTGGTCAGGTCCATGTCCGCCTCGCGCCCGTGAATGCGGAACGGCTCCGTCACAATCTCCAGCACCGTCATCCGTGGATTGAGCGCCGCATACGGATCCTGGAAAACCGGCTGCATCTCGCGCCGCAGCCGGCGCAGTTCCCGCGCGCCCGCGCAGCTCACGTCCACGCCATTGACGAGGATGACGCCGCTCGTGGGCTCAACCAGACCCAGAATCATCCGCGCCAGCGTGGTCTTGCCCGATCCCGACTCGCCCACCAGTCCCAGCGTCTCGCCGGTTTCGATCCGGAGCGATACATCCTCGACGACGGTCTGCTGGACAGTGCGCAACCCGGCCCGCCGCAGATAGCTCTTCGAAGCCGCATTCACTTCCACCAGCGCCATGCACCTAAACTCTCCGTGCCTCAATCCATTTCACAGCTTCATTGTGAAATGCGTGGGAAAGCACTGACTCCGCAATCCCCGCTGACTTGCTAACTTGCTGACTCGCTGAGTCGCTGACTTGCTAACTCGCTAACTTGCTGACTCGCTAATCCAGCTTCGGGTGCAGCTTTTCAAAGCCCGTCGCCTGCTGATACGCCCCCGCAAACGCCACCAGCTTCGCCTCCTGGTAGTGGCCGGCAAGAAACGTGAGTGAAACCGGCGTCCCCGGTCCGCCGATATCGTCGTGGTCGCCGTCGTCAATCGCCGGCGGTTTGGGGGCATCGTCGCCACGCAAACCATTCGGCAATATCAGCGCCGGATGCCCGCTCATGTTGGTCGCAATCAGTTGCTCGTCGAGCGTCGGCGTCACAATCACGTCCACCTGCTCGAAGAGCGCCGTCATCTGCCGCACGCCCAGCGTCCGCGCCCGGTTTGCCTGGATGTACTCGACCGCGGGATACAGCCGCGCCACGCGAAAAGCGTTCGGCCAATCTTCCGGACCCTGCTCGGTGAGCAGCCGGTCGCGCCCGGAGCGCGTCAGGCCGTCGAACGCCGCCGCGGCCTCGGCCGTCAAGAGCGGCACCATCGCGTCCCACGGCAGGCTGGGCAGCTCGACGGGAATTAGATTGACGCCCATCGCGCGCAGCTTGTCCAGTGCCGCTAGTTCATAGCGCCGGTCGTAGTCGCGCCGCGCGCGTTCCGCCTGCATCTGGGCGTTCGCGTCCTCGCGCTTTTTCTTTTCGTCGGCCGTCTCGTTCGCCGCCGCTTCGTTGAGCTTCAAAGGCGGCTGCGGATCGAAGGCGCTCTTGAAATAGCCCACGCGCAGCTTGCGCCAGTCAGAGCCGACCCGTTCGTAGAGCATGGGCGCTGCCGAGAGGTCCTGGCCGTCCGGGCCGCTGATGGTTTCGAGAACAAGGGAGCAATCGTTTACCGAACGGCAGATCGGGCCCAGCTTGTCCATGGTCCAGCTCAGCGCCATCGCGCCGGTGCGCGGCACCAGCCCGAAGGTCGGCCGCAATCCAGTGCAGCCGCATCGCGTCGAGGGCGATGAGATCGATCCAAGCGTCTCCGAGCCCAGCGCAAACCCCACGCACCCTGCCGCCACCGCGCTCGCGGGGCCCGCCGACGAACCGCTCGAGCCCTGCGCGGGATTCCACGGGTTCCGCGTCCGCCCGCCAAACCACTTGTCGCCATCGGCCAGCGCGCCCAGCGTCAACTTGGCCACCAGCACCGCGCCGGCTGCGTCCAATCTCTGCACCACCGTCGCATCCTCGTCGATCATCTGGTGCTCAAACCCGCCCGCGCCCCACGTGGTCGGATAACCCTTCACTGCCAGCAAATCCTTCGCACCCCACGGAATCCCATGCAGCGGCCCGCGATACTTTCCCGCCGCGATCTCCTCGTCTGCCTTCTTTGCCTGCGTCAGCGCGCGGTCTTCAGTCAGCGTAATAACAAAATGAAGCTCCGGATCGTACCGCTTCAGCCGCTCGATGTACATCTGCGTAAGGGCAAGAGAAGTGATCTTGCGCGCCGCGAGCAGCCTGCCCAGGTCGGACACCGTCGCAAAGGCCAGGTCCTCAATCCGGCCCGGCGCGTCCGGAATATTGAAAAGGCCGCCTCCGGAGATCGACTGACTCAAGTCAACGGCCGCTGACCCAGCGAACTTTTCCGCATCCGCGCCCACTTCCTCCTTCGCCGCCGGCAGCGGATGAAACGCATACGCCGGCTGCGCAGAGTTGGGCAGATTGAGCGCGCGAATCGGATCGAACGCTTCCCTCTGCTCGTTCAGTCCATCCAGCATCATCTGCTTCTGCGCCGCCGTGAAGGGCCCCACGCCGGCCATCGACGCCGCCTGGTCGATCATCTCCGGCGTAATCTTCGGCATTTCGGCCGGCTTCGCATCCGGCGCAGCCTCCTGCGCCTGCGCGGCCAGCGTATACAGAATCCCAGGCAAGAGCGGCGAGGCGATCCCCGCCTGTGTGCAGACATTCAGAAACGCACGTCGATTGAAAGTCATGGGGAAAACTATACCGGATGCGCCCCCGGCGCCGAGCCCGCCAAATTCCGCACTCCGGCCGCGCCCGCGAGTGTTGCGGCAAAAACAGACAGATCGTTCTCTTCACGCCCCGGATGCGATATGCTTCGCAAACCACCCCGCAAATCAAAATTCATCCCCGCTTCATATCTCCGAAAAAATCCTCTTGACATATTCCAATATAGGCATGTATTGTTTCCTCTATGGCCCGAGCCGCCACCACTTCGGACGCCTTCAACGCCATCGCCGAGCCGCGACGGCGGCAGATTCTCACCTTTCTTGCCGTCGGCGAGCGCCAGGTGGGTGAAATCGTTCTCGCCATCGGCCTCGACCAGCCCTCGGTCTCGAAGCACCTCGGCGTCTTGCGCGAAGTCGGCCTCGTACACGTGCGCCGCAACGGCCGCCATCGCATGTACCGGACCAACGCCGAGGCCATTCGTCCCCTCCACGAGTGGACCGGTACCTTCGAGCGCTACTGGCAGCACCAGCTCAACCGCATCAAGGAGCGCGCGGAGGCCAAAATGCGCGATCAAATGCGCGGCCGCACCGAGTCCGACCCGAATGCGAACCAAAATTCAAGCCCCGATTCAAAGAAGGAGAAATGATGAACCTTACCGCCCTCGACGTTGAAAGCCTTTCGCTCCTGGTGGAGCAGGAGATCCGCGTCAACGCCCCGCTCGACGTCACCTTTGCCGCCCTGCTCGAGCAGCTCGGCCCCTTCAATGAGAGGCCCGACGGCTCGCCCATGCCGCTCAAGCTCGAAGCCTGGCCGGGCGGCCGCTGGTTTCGCGATCTCGGCCAGAACAACGGCCATCTCTGGGCCCACGTCCAGGCCATCAAGCAGCCCACGCTGCTGGAATTTTCCGGACCGCTTTTCATGTCCCATCCCGTCGCCAACAACGTGCAGTACCGCCTGAGCGAAGAGGGCGCGGGCACGCTGATCAAGCTCCGCCACTCTGCCTTCGGCCTGGTCCAGGAGGATCACCGCAAGGGCGTCGCGTCCGGCTGGGCCCACGTGCTCGAGCAGGCGCGCAAGCGCGCCGAAGCCTCGCGCTAGCTCCAACGTCCCGCGCAGGCGCCCCAGGTTCCGATTTTGGGACCTGGGAACGCACGAATCCGAAAGCTCTCATCGAAAGGAGAAAACCTCATGCTTCTCGTCCAATCCGTCACCTCTATTGCCGACGCGCTCCTGGCCGAGCTCGAAATCCAGGTCCCCGTCACGCGCCGGTTCCTCGACCGGCTCCCCGAAGACAAGCTCACCTGGAAGCCGCATGAAAAATCCCTGACCGCCGGTCAGCTCGCTTTGCATATTGCTCTGGTGCCCGGCAACGTCGTTCGCCTGGTCGCCGATAACCCCAGGCAAGCGCGGGAAAAGTTCGAGTTTCCCCAGCCCGCTAGCCACAATGAGATCCTGAAGGCCCTTGACGAAAGTGTGGCCGCAGCGCGCGAGCGCCTGCCCGGATTCGACGACGCGGCCATGAACGAGGCCTGGCGCCTCATGAAGGGGGAGAAGGAAATCTTCTCGCAGCCGCGCGGCCTGTTCCTGCGCGACGTAATGTTCAGCCACTGGTACCAGCACCGCGGCCAGTTCAGCGTGTACCTGCGCCTGCTCGGCATCCCCGTGCCCGCAAGCTGGGGACCCAGTGCCGACGAGCCGCCGCTGTTCCTGCAGACCGCTCGCCCGGCCTAAACGCAGATACAGGAGGCAGCATGTGCCCTGTCTGTCTTGCCACCGCAGCTCTCGTCGCCGGCAGCGCCACCGGTACCGGCGGCAGCGGCGTGACCGCTTTTTTCGCCCGTACATTCCGCAACTCCCAATTGCCCCAACACGCGTCCATCGCAGCAAAGGAGAATGACCATGGCAACCGCAACGCCGGAATTGATGAACCACAGGATCGTCTCGCAGGCCGACTGGACCGAGGCCCGCAAAGAATTCCTCGCTAAGGAAAAAGAGTTCAACCGGCTCCGCGACGAGCTCAGCCGCGAGCGCCGCAATCTGCCGTGGGAAAGAGTGGAAAAGGCGTACTCCTTCGAGGGGCCACAGGGCAAGCTCACACTCACCGATCTCTTCGAGAACCGCAGCCAGCTTGTCATCTATCACTTCATGCTCGGCCCCGGATGGAAGGAAGGCTGCCCCAGTTGCTCTTATCTCGCCGACCACTTCGACGGCATGGCTATCCATCTCGCCAATCGCGATGTGACTCTCGCCGTTGTCTCGCACGCGCCTTACGCGGAGATTGCCGCCTTCCAGAAGCGCATGGGTTGGCGCTTCCGCTGGCACTCGTCCTTCGCGAGCGATTTCAATTACGACTTTCAGGTCTCGCTCGCGCCCGAGGAGAGGGGCAAAGCGGAGGTCTACTACAACTACGAATGGGCGCCGTTTCCCGCAGACGAGCGCCCCGGCCTGAGCGTCTTCTTCAAGGACGCGTCGGGCGAAATCTTCCACACCTACTCCGCTTACGCCCGCGGTCTCGACATTCTCGTCGGCACGTACAACTTTCTCGATCTCGTGCCCAAGGGCCGCGACGAAGCCGGCCTGAAGCACACCATGGCCTGGGTCCGCCATCACGACAAATATGGCGATAACTACTTCGTCGATCCCAACCAGCCCTACGTGCAACCCGAAGCCGCCAGGCCGGAGTTGGCGCAGCCCAAGACCAGGTTTTCCTGCTGCTCCGCTGACCACCACGACTGACGGAATTCATGACGCGATGATCTTTTAGGGGGACCCCGGCGCCCCACCCTCGCCACGCCTTTGTTTTTGTGGCCAGGGCGGGACGCGATAATTCCGCGAACGTCCGCGCAGCGGACGCTAACTCGCTAACTTGCTGACTCGCTGTCTCTCTACTTCTCCGCCTCCACCACCATCGCTTCTGCACGCTTCAGCAAATCCACCCGTTTCTGCTTTTCCGCTTCCAGGTCCAGGTGAACCAGGTTCGATCCCCCGATGTCCGTCGCCTGGTTCAGCCGTTCCATGTAAGGCCCTTCCATCGCAGTCACAGCCGCCTGCGCTTTCGCCACCAACTCGCGAAAGTGCGCCATCTCCTCCTGCGCGCGCTCCGGGTGATAACCCAGCCGGTCGCCCGTCTGCATCGCGTCAATCAGCGCATCCGGCGGCGCCGCCACTGGCGACGACTGCTGCAGCGCATCGTAAGCCGCGCGCAGCCGCGTCATCGCGCCCGCAAATCCATCCAGCTCTCCGCGCCGCGCCGTAAATCCCGCTGCGCGTTGCACCTCGATCGTCACCTTGCTGCGCACGCTCGCCGCCGCCACCGGAATCACGGTCGTAAGCGTGTTGCCCATATAACTCCATCCACCCTTGCGGTCCGGCCCTGCCTGCGGCACCACCACGCCGTTCGCCATCACTCTCTCCGGAGGCCAATCCGCCGGCAGCCGCAGTTCGTAGCCGCGCTCGGCGAGCATGCCCGGATAGCTGCCTGCCGCCGGCCCGATCTCCACCCGCAGCGTGTCGCCCGTCTGCTCCGCTCTGATCGGCGTGCGCGCGAACACGCCCCTCTGGTATTCGACAGAAACGCCCGAGTCCTCATAGAGCGCGTAGCTCGACGTTTGCCCATCGTCGAGCGGCCACACATTCACGACAAGCGGATCGACTGGCTTGTCATCCGTGTGCAATATCGCCGGCTGCATGGGCACAATCGCGCCCGTCTTCACGTACACAGGAATCTCATCGATGGTGAAACTGCGGTCCGCCTGTCCCTCGCCGTCCATCCGCTTGCCCGTCGGCCACTCGTACCAGCGCCCCTCCGGCAGCCAGATTTTCTCCTCCGCCAGGTGCGTCACCTTGTCCACGGGCGACACCACCGGCGCCACCAGCATCTCGTCGCCA
>DATJRT010000131.1:0-9010 GCA_035504495.1 Occallatibacter sp. | reverse complement strand
CTGCTGCACCTGGCTCTGGTCCGCGCCCCAGCTCGACCGCACGCGGCCAAAGATGTGCACGTGCCCGCTTGCGCCCTGCGTCAGGTGAATCGTTCCCGATCCCGTCTGCACCGCCAGCTCCACGCGCCCGTTCACCGCCAGGTCGCGCTCAAAGGTCGCCTCCGCGCCCCACGCGGTCATCGCACCCATCGCCAGCGCCAGCGCAACCGCCTTCGCCGCCCAATGCCTCATTGCTCGCCTCGTTTCCTGTGCCGCGCGAAAATCCCGGCCGGATTTCCCAGCATAAAGGTTCAGCGCGCCCGATTTTGCGCGCACCTCTCCCTACCCATCCGAAGATACGTCCTCGCCGGACAAAAAGTTCCTGCGCCGGAACGCCAACCCACAATCAAGTGACCGCTGTCGTCCGGTCTCCGATCCCGGTTCCCTGGTTGCCTCGTTCCCGCGTTCCCTCCTCTGCTATTCTCTCCCCCAGATGCACGGGCTGCCGCTGCTCAAATCCGTCGCCGTGGCCATGCTCATTCTGGCCAACGCGTTCTTTGTGGCTGCGGAGTTCGCGCTGGTTTCCATCCGCGACACCCGCATCGAGCAGCTTTTGGCCGCGCAGGTACCCGGCGCGCGCGCCGTCCGCCGGCTGCAGCGCGCCCTCGACGATCTTCTTCCCGCCGTTCAACTGGGCGTCACTCTCTGCTCGCTGGCCCTGGGCTGGCTGGGCGAGCCGCTTGCCCTGTCGGTCATCGAGCCATGGTTCACGGCGCTGCCGCATGCGCGCGTCTGGGCGCACATCGCCGCCGTCACCCTGGGCTTTGCCCTCATTACTTACCTCGACGTGGTGGTCGGCGAGCTGGTGCCCAAATCGCTCGCCCTTCGCCGCTCAGAGGCGCTGGCCGTGGCCGTAGCGCCCACCATGCTCGTCTTCATGTCCATAGTGCGGCCGGCGGTGCGCCTGCTGCGCAACTCCGCCGGCCTGGTTCTCCGCGGCTTCGATGTGCCCATCACCGAGCGGGCCGCCGTGCACTCGCCGGAGGAGCTCAAGCTCATTGCCTCGGCCGCGCGCCGCATGGGCATTCTGCCGCAATCGCAGGAGACCCTGATTCACCGCGCCCTGGAGCTCGAAGACGTGCCCGTGCGCGAGATCATGACTCCGCGCCAGAAGATCTTTTCCCTGCCTTCCAGCATGAGTGTCGAGGACGCCTGCGCGCGCGTGATTTCCCAGCACCATTCCCGCATTCCCGTTTACGATGAAGCCCGCGGTCCCGAGCACATTGTGGGCGTGGTTTACTTCCGCGACCTTGCCCGTCTGCTCTACTACCGCACCCACAGCCCCGCGACCGGCAGCGAGCCGGCGGACACACGGCCCGCAGCTTCTCCGCAGCCCGATCTCCGCCTGGCGCAGATCATGCGCGAAGTTCTGGTTGTGCCGGAGAGCAAGTCAATCCTCGATCTCATCCGGGATTTTCAACAGCGCCGCCGTCATCTTGCCGTGGCCGTGGACGAGTACGGCTCCATCGTGGGCCTGGTCACCGCCGAGGACGCGGTGGAGCAGCTTGCCGGCGAGTTCGAAGACGAGTTCGACGCGCCCACTCATCCCGTGCTCACCACCGCCGGCGGCGCCGTGCTCATGGAGGGCGGCGTGAACCTGCGCGACCTGGAAACCCAGATGCAATGGGACCTGCCGCGCGACGGCGGCGTGGAAACCCTGGCCGGCTTTGTGCTCTTTCGCCTCGGCCATATCCCGCAGGTGGGCGAGTCCGTGGTCTATGAAGACCGCCGGCTCACGGTGGTGGAAATGGATCAGCGGCGCATCGCCAAGATTCGCGTAGAGCCGGTTGCTCCCGAATCCGCGCCCGCCACCTGACTCCGGAGCCGGGGACATTGGAGCCAGGGGAGTGCGAACCCCCCGCTCACACCGCCATCGCCTGGCTCCGCTCATCCCGGACCGGAAACTTCAGGCCCGGGAAGCCGTACGGAATTTCACGAAAGAGCCTCAGCAGCGCATCTCAATACCCGGGAGGAGGCGCGCCGTGGAACGCCGCGTTGTAGCCTTCGCGGAATCCGTGGCGGTAATCCTGCGCTGCCTCCGGCGCCACGGGAGGGTTGCGGAAGCGGGGATGACGGTTCAAGTCGTACGACCGTCCCGCCTGCATGTCGCGCCGCGCGGCGTCGTAGCCCTGGTGAAAGGCCTGCTGCGCAATGGCGCTGAAGACGGCCGGAGGCGGGGGCTCGGGCGCAACATAAACCGGCTGCGGGTGCGAGCAGCCTGCGAGAGCAAGCGGCAGCAAAAGAGCTGCAGGAGCAATCCACTTTTTCATGATCGAACCTCGTCGATGGATTTGTTCGGATCGTGCGCCGGTGCTCCGGCGCAACGCTTTTCCTTGTCAAACACGCGTTCCCCAAAAAAGTGTTGGCTGCGTGTGCCCGCGCCTGCTGATTTATCGTTAATCCCAGCCCATGAAGCAGACCCTCACGCGCCTGGTGCTCACGCTTCCCGTTGTCTGGCTCGTGGTCTCGCTGGTTTTTCTGCTCATCCATCTGGTTCCCGGCGATCCCATCGTGCAGATGCTCGGCGAAGGCGCCTCGCCCGCCGACATCGCCGGCCTCCGCCACCAATACGGCCTCGACCAGCCGCTGCACACACAGTACCTGCGCTACTGGGCCGGCGTGCTCCACGGCAACCTGGGCAGCTCCATCCGCCTGCACGACTCGGTCACCCATCTCATTCTCCAGCGCTACCCATATACGCTTGCGCTCACGCTGGCCGCGCTCGCGCTGGCGCTGGTGCTGGCCGTTCCCGCCGGCATTCTGGGCGCTCTGCGCCGCGGCCGCGCCCTCGACCAGACGCTCTCCGTGGTCTCGCTCTTCGGCCTCTCCATTCCCGGCATCGCCCTCGGCCCGGTGCTGATCCTGGTTTTTTCCATCCTGCTCGGCTGGACGCCGGTCTCCGGAGCCAACGCAGGCGGCGCATCGGCCATCGGCTGGCGCTATCTGATTCTGCCCGCGGTCACCATGGGCGCATCCCTCGCCGCCATTCTCACGCGCATAGTGCGCACAGCCATGCTGGAAGAGCTGGGCCAGGACTACATCCGCACCGCGCGCGCCAAAGGCCTGAGTGAAACCGCCGTGGTCTGGCGCCACGCGCTGCCCAACGCGCTGGTGCCCATCGTTACTGTGATCGGCCTGCAGTTCGGCGCGCTGCTTGCCGGCGCCATTGTCACGGAAAAGATTTTCAGTTGGCCCGGCCTGGGGCGGCTCGTTGTCGACGCCATCTCCAACCGCGACTATGCCCTGGTGCAGGGCTGCCTGCTGGCGATCGGACTGACGTACGTGCTGGTGAATTTCTTCACCGACGTGCTCTACCGGTTCATCAATCCGCGGATGCGGGTTTAGGTTGCGGCGCAGTTGCTTGAATGGCGGACGGGTAAAGTCCGACTGGCCGACAATGTGTCCGGAGCAGCCACTACAACCGCTGTCGCCGTTGATTTTTGAGGTTTTGGTAAACTTCCTCCATGCGCGTTCCGGCGGCATTTTTGATGACTGCGGTTACGATCCTGACCTTGCCCGCACAGCAGAACGGCGGGCCCATCGACGTTCCCGCAGGCGCACGCGCTGTGTTGCAGGCGAAAGGCGACGGAGTCCAGATTTACACCTGCTCCGATGAGCACGGCGGAGCAAAGTGGATCCTGAAGGCTCCGGACGCGAAGCTGCTGGATGCCAGCGGGAAGGTCATCGGAAGCCACTTTGCGGGACCCACCTGGAAGCTGGAGGACGGTAGCCGGGTTCAGGGGGAACTGATATCCAGCCAGCCGGCCCCTGACGCGGACTCCGTTCCCTGGCTGTTATTGCGCGCCAAAACCGGAAGCGCTACGGGTGCGCTTGCCGGGGTTGCGTTCATCCGGCGCACGGAGACTCACGGCGGGCTGGCGACCAAATCGGGTTGCGAGAGCTCACGGGACGTCGGCAATACAGTGCAGATTCCTTACACGGCCACATACACGTTCTACGCAACGAGATAATTCAACCGCCAGGATGGAAGACCTTTTGGTGGCTCACCGCATCTCCGTCACCCTGCTTCAGGGTACGGAAGACAATGGTCGAGACAATGGTCAACGCCCCGAGCGCCACGAGTGCTTTGTGAACGCCATGGATCATCCCGGCCGGACCGGGCCGGCCATGACCAGGAACGAAAAACACCGTCGCCAGTCCTGCGATCGCCACGCCAAAGCTGATCGACATCTGCTGCATGGTGGCCGCGATGGAACTGGCGGCGCTGGTCTCCTGTTCCGTGGTGTCGGCATAAGTGAGCGTATTCATGCTTGTGTACTGCAAAGACGTAAATGCGCCATAAAAGAATGCCAGCAACACAATGATCCACACCGGCGTGTGCGGCCCGATGGTTGCGAACAGCAGAAGGAGCAGGCCGAGGACGATTGTGTTGGAGATGAGCACCCAGCGATAGCCGATGGCCGACAGAATGCGGGGCATCGCCATCTTCATGCCCATGGCGGCCAGGGCCTGCGGCATGATGAGCATACCGGACTGCACCGGGCTGAAGCCGAGGCCGACCTGATATAGCAAGGGTAAAAGAAACGGCACCCCTCCGATACCGAGGCGAGTAAAGAAACTCCCGTTGACCGCCGCGCGGAAGGTACGAATTTTGAATAAGGCGAGTTGCAGCAAGGGAAAAGCCAGAGATTTCGCGTGCTGCCAATAACCAGCGAGCAATGCGAAAGAGATCACGAGCAAGCCTGAGATCTCTCTCGCGCTCAGGGTGTGCTCTCCGAAAACTTCCAGCACGTAGGACAGGAGGGCGATACCGGACCCAAAGAGAATCAAGCCCACGATATCTAACGGGTGTGTCTCTTCGCGGTAATCAGGCAGGTGCAGATAGACGAGTATCAAGCCGGCAAGGCCGATGGGAATGTTGAGAAAGAAGATTACCCGCCAGTGAAGATACCCGACAATCAGGCCGCCCGCGATAGGTCCGAGCATAGGAGCAATGAGGGCCGGTATCGAAACGAAACTCATCGCACGGAGAAGATCGGATTTCGCAAACGTCCGCACCAGGGTGAGCCGGCCCACGGGCACCATCATGGAGCCACCGCAGCCTTGCAGAATGCGGCAGGCAACCAATATATGGATGTCAATCGATATTCCGCATAAGAATGATCCCAGGGTAAAGAGCCCGATGGCAGCGGCGAACACACGCCGAGTTCCGAATCTGTCCGCGACCCAGCCGCTGATGGGGATAAACACGGCGAGGCTCAAGGTATAACTGGCCAGCACAGCCTTCATGCTGAGCGGGCCAACATGGAGAGCTGCCGAGATCGCCGGCACGGCCGTGTTGAGGATGGTTGTATCGAGCGACTCCATGAAAAACGCAACCGCCACCAGCCAAGGCAAGAGCCTTCTACTGGCAGCGGAAAGAACTACCGAAGTCACTTCCGCATTGGGAGGACCGGTCTGACCCATAGAACAATGAAAACACGCGCCCTCCCAATCGTCAGATGCCCCGGGATAGGGCTAAACCGGCGCGTGGGCCGGCGCACCCGCATGCGCGCTGGTCCATTAAACTGAAGATATGGTTCATATTTTCCGGCCGATTCCGGTGGAGAGGCTCAAGCTGCTGGTGTTCGATCTCGACGGCACGCTGATCGACTCCGCACAGGATTTGTGCAACAGCGTGAACGAGACGCTGAAGGCCTTCGACCATGAGCCGCTGCCCGACCCGGCGATTGCGAGCTTTGTGGGCAACGGCGCGCCCATGCTGGTGCGGCGGTCGCTGGCGCTGGCGAGCAACCTGAATCCGGAGGACGTGGACGAAGAGCTCCTGGCAGAGGCTTACCAGTTTTTCCTCAAGTATTACCGTGAGCACAAGCTGGACTTTACTTATGCGTACGAGGGCGTGCTGGAAGCGCTGAAGGCGCTCAAGGAGCTGCACGATGTTCCGGGCGGGGCGCCGGGCGGGCGGGCGCTGACCATGGCGGTGCTGACCAACAAGCCGGTGCGGCCGGCGCGGGGCATCTGCGAGGGGCTGGGGCTGGCGAGCTATTTTCTGCACATCTACGGCGGGGACAGCTTTGAGGCGAAGAAGCCGGATCCGACGGGACTGCGCAAGCTGATGGAGGAGACGGGCGCGCGGCCGGAGGAGACGGCGATGATCGGCGACAGCCAGGTGGACGTGCTGACGGCGCGGAACGCGGGCGCGTGGGCGGTCGGGTGCCGTTTCGGGTTCGGGCCGCAGACGCTCGAAGAGACGCCGCCGGACGTGCTGGTGGATACGGCCGCGGACTGGGCTGAGGCGCTGAGCCCGGCGCGGATGGGGCTGAAGCGCTGATGCGGCGCGGTCAAAACGAAGTGAGCGGGAACGGGAACCGCGGGCCGGGGACGTGCGTATAAGGCGTATTAGGAAGTGGTGGGGGTTCACCAGAGTGCAGGATCGCGGCTCCCTGGGGTTGCGTCGAATGGGACGAAGTGGCTTTGGCCCCCGGTATTTCCTGAAACGGTATGATGAATAGAGCGGAGTGAGGATCGGCCATGCAGCGGAGATTCCTTACCATTTGCCTTCTGGGGGCCGCGCTTGCGGCCTGCGCCGTGCCCGCGCGCGCCGATGAGGACGCGGTCGAGTTTTTCCACAACATCGAAGTGACGCAGGATGCGCCGGTGGCGGATGCCGTGTGCTTCTTCTGCAATGTGAGCGTGGACGGCAAGGTGAATGGCGACGTTGTGGTCTTCTTCGGCAACGTGCGTCTGAACGGCGATGTGCAAGGGGATCTGGTGAAGTTCTTCGGCAACGTGACGGCCGCGGATAATTCCTCGGTCGGGGGCGACCTGGTGAGCTTCTTCGGCAACGTGCGGCTGGGCGAAAATGTGGCGGTAGGCCAGGACCTGACCTGCCTTTTCGGCGACATTCACTCTGCGCAGTCAGCCACTGTGCACGGCGACCGCGTGGCCATTCCGGCCATGGTGCTCTACCTGCCGGTACTGGTGGTCGGGCTGGTGGTGTGGGTCATTATCTACGAGTTGCGGGAGCACCGGCGCCGGCAGCTGATGCAGTATCCGTATCCTCCGCCGCCGCGCTAAGGCGGGCGGACAGGGGCACCGTTGCCCCCGATCGGCTTATGGGCGATTCCCTTTCCCGGTTTCATGCTTAATTCCCTTCCCTATTCCATGCTTGTCAGCCGCGGCTGACGCGTTTCGCAGGCCATGCGCTTCTTGTGTTCAAAACATTTTTGAACAGGTTCGATTTTTGGCTTGACGCGGGCAAGAAGCGGGGCTATCTTTTATTTGAACGCGTTCAAAAATACGTTCGATAACGGGAAAAGGAGGAGATCATGTACGTACTCGGTTGCTATTTGAGCTATCTGGCGATCAGCATCGCGGTCACGGTGTGGGTTGCGCGGACGCTTCACCGGAGCGGGCGGGTCTTCCTGCTGGACGCGTTCCACGGAAACGCGCCGCTTGCCGACTCGGTCAATCAGCTGCTGGTGGTGGGGTTCTATCTGATCAACGTGGGCTACATCGCCCTGGCGCTGAAGACGGCCGATACGCTCGCAAGCCTGCGGCAGGTGATCGAGCTTGAGAGCAGGAAGATCGGGGTAGTTCTGCTGATTTTGGGCGGGATGCATTTCTTCAACATGTTCGTGCTGGCCAGGATGCGGCGGCATACGACCGAAAGGGTTGGGGCATAGAGCCATGGCGCGGCGGGCGATTCCCAAATCGGAGGAGACGCGGCGGCGCATTCTGGCCTCGGCGCTCAAGGTGTTTCGCGAGCGCGGGTTTGAGGCGGCCACGATGCGCGAGATTGCCGCGGCGGCGGGCGTGGCGGTGGGCGCGGCCTACTACTACTTTGACTCCAAAGACGCGCTGGTGATGGCGTTCTACGAACAGGCGCAGGAGGAGATGGCGCCGGCGCTCGAGGAGATTCTGGCCGCGAGCCGGACGCTCGAGCAGCGGCTGCGCGGGATCATCGGGCAGAAGCTTGAATATTTTGCGCCCAACCGCACGCTGGTGGGAGCGCTGACGGCGCACATCGATCCCGAGCATCCACTTTCGCCGTTCAGCCGCGCGACCGCGCCGATCCGCGACCGCGACCTTGGGTTCTTCGAGCGCGCGGTTGCAGAGTCCAAGCTGCGCCTGCCGGCGGGGATTCTGCCGTATCTGCCGCGGCTTTTGTGGCTGTACCAGATGGGGCTGGTGCTTTACTGGGTCTATGACCGGTCGGCGAAGCAGGAGCGGACGGAGATGCTGTTTACGAAGACGCTGAAGATGATGCTGGTGGCGATCAAGCTGGCGGAGCTGGCGCCGCTGCGGCCGCTGCTCAAGCCGGCAGGCGAGCTGCTCAAGGCGATTTACGGCGAGGCGGCGTGATGTTGGGCGACGTGATCGAGCCGCGGCGGTTGCGCATCGTGATGCCCGGCGGGAGCGGCCAGATCGGGCGCATGCTGGCCGCATTCTTTCAGGAGCGCGGGCATCACGTAACGGTGCTCACGCGCGGGCCCTACACGGCGCCGTGGCAGACGGTGCACTGGGACGGCGAGACGCTGGGCGAGTGGGTGGAGACGCTGGAGGGCGCGGATGCGTGCATCCATCTCTCCGGCAAAAGCGTGAACTGCCGCGCGACCAGGAAGAACCGGCAGGCGTTGTACGACTCGCGGATCGGGCCGACGAAGCTGCTGCACCGGGCGATGGAGTCGATCGAGAATCCGCCGCGGGTGTGGATGAATGCGTCGACGGCGACGATTTACCGGCATGCGACCCCGGGAACGGAATTCGACAGGGATATGGACGAGGCGACGGGAGAGATCGGCGGCGGGGAGATGATCTCCGCGCACCGGCGCGCGCCGAAAAAATGGGACCGGACGATCGGGCTGGCGAAGGCTTGGGAGGCCGCGTTTTTCTCTGCGCCGACGCCGCGCACGCGCAAGGTGGCGCTGCGCACGTCGCTGGTGTTCAGCCCTGCGGCGGGGAATATTTTCATGGTGCTGTCGAACCTGGTGCGCTGGGGGCTGGGCGG
>DATJRT010000130.1:0-9222 GCA_035504495.1 Occallatibacter sp. | reverse complement strand
GCAAACGCCTGCGTCGCCGGCCCATCGAACGAGCCGATGCGCATCTCCTCTTCGAGCGGCAGCTCCGGCGCAAACCCCGGCGTGAAATACGGCCGTTCCGTCGAGGGCAGCAGCATGCTCGCGTACACTTGCTCCGCCGTGTATGTGCGCGCGAGCGTCTGCGCTGCCTTCTTCACGTCACCGCGCAGAAACAGCAGCGCGCCTGCCGCAAGCTCCGGCATCTTCACCGGATCGAGCGAAATGTCGAAGGGATCGCCCACGTACGGCTTCCACTCGGGATCTTCCTTAGGCTCGAACGTGTACCACAGAATCGCGTCCCAATCCTGAAGCGCCCCGTACGCGGCCAGAATGGGAATGCCCTCACCCGCATAATCGTTGGGAAACGGCTCATTCACCTCGCTCACCGTGTACGGCTTGCCCTCGATCGCCGAGCGCGAAAGCTCCTCCACCGTGGAGTTGAACGGATCGTCCACCATCGGCGACTTGCGGACGTACACCTCCGGGTGTTCCCAATACGTGTGCCCGTCGATCACGTCCACGCCGCTCTCCGCCTCCGCCATCAAAATCGGATACCCGCTCCCCGAATGGCTGTGGTCGGCCGTATCGATCACCAGCGACTTCAGCCCCAGCGTCTGCTTCAAATACGCCTGCATCTCGCGGAAGTAATCGCTCTGCAAATCGTTGTAGAACTCGGCCTCGGCATAGAAGCGCTCCGGCGGCGCGCTCGCCGCCTGCCCGCGCCAGAACATCAGCGGAACGCTGGCCTGTTCAGCCACTCCAGCCATCTGCCTAAGCGCCGCAATCTGCTCTGCGCTGCGATGCGCGCCCAGCCACCGGTTGTACAGATCCGCAAGCTCGCTGGCGTAAAACGGCGAAGGCGGCCGGTAGCCAATGTCGATCGCATTCTCGTTGTTGATCTCCACCAGCGCCACGCCCGGATCGTGTGTATACTCTACGCCCGAATACGGATTGCGATGCGCCACCAGCTCTTGCGCGTACTCCTTCTGGAGCTCGATCATGCGCCGGTCAAAGAGCGACGTCCCTTTCGCGCCTTCATGCAGCTCGCTCGCGTCCTTCACGCCGTCGCCGGCTTTGAACGGCCGGCCCACCAGCAGGTTGAAGTCGATGTAGATGCCGCGCTTCTCCAGTTGCCAGATGAAATAATCCTCGCGATCCACCTGATCTCCGTCCAAGCTGCGCGTATCGTCGCGCCCGGCGGCAATCAGCCCGCGCGGCGCTTCAAGGTCGAGAAACTGAAAGCGCACGCAGTTCACGCCAAAGCGCGCCAGCGTGGCCGCCCACAGCGGCGCATCGTCTTTTGACGGAATCTGCCGCGATCCCTTGCTCCAGTCCGTGATGTTCACGCCCCAGAGCCGGATGCGCTCCCCGTCCCCCGTGGCCAGGTGCCCGTCTTTCACGCCGATGAATCCGCGCTTGCCCGCCGGAGCGTCCAGCAAAAACGAAACATCCACCGGCGAGTGCGCTTCCATCGCCCGCCGGTGATCGAGCGTAAACGGCGTCATCCCCGCCGTGCTCTGCGCCTGCGCGCACAAGGCAGCCAGGACAATTACGAGAGCGAGCAACAAAGAAAGAATCGGGCGTGCGCGCATGATCTCTTCCCTTCGCATCGTAAACGGCTGGTACGCGTCGTGGCTCGCTGACACGCAATCTTGACTCGCGCGGCTGCGCTCCCATTCCGGCGAACGTAGCCACTATAGGCCATCGCGCCCTGGCCAGAATCCAACCAAAGTCGGATTGCAGGGCCGTTGCGCCGTGTTCGAATGTCGATGCGCGGTGCGGCCAGTTTTTCCTCACGGCAACAACGGACTTGCTTCATCGCCATCACGTCTGCGCGGAAACGGGAATGCACGACGAAATCAGCAACACCAAACTGTGCCTCACCCGGCGCGAGTTGCTCGCTGCAGCCGCCCCCGGAGCCGCCGTTTGGGCCACAGCCGCTCTCGGCGCAGCGCCCTACCTGCACGCGCTCGCCCCGGCGCTGCCTCCGGACACAGTGTCGCCGCGCATCACGCAGAGCTTCGATTTCGATTGGAAATTTCAAGTCGGCGACCCCTCCGGCGCCGAGCAGCCGGACTTCTCCGATGCCTCCTGGCGCTCCCTCGACCTTCCCCACGACTGGAGCATCGAAGGCCCCGTCGACGAGCACGCGCCCTCCGCAGGGCCGGGCGGCTACATGCCCACCGGCATCGGCTGGTATCGCAAACGCTTCAGCGCGCCCGCAGCCTGGCGCGGCAAAGCCGTCACCCTCGTATTCGACGGCGTCTATCGCAACTCGAGCGTGTGGCTCAACGGCCATCTCCTTGGCCGCAGGCCTTACGGCTACGTTCCTTTCTATTACGAGCTCGCCGAGTTCCTGCGCCCCGGCGCGGACAACGCGATCGCCGTCCGCGTTGACAACTCCAACCAGACCAACTGCCGCTGGTATTCGGGCTCCGGCATCTACCGGCACACCTGGCTGCACGTTCTCGATCCGCTGCACATCGCGCAATGGGGAACCACGATCCGCTGTTCGCGCATCCAGAAAGATTCCGCTTTAGTCGAAGTGCGCACGAAGATCGTCAACGCGCGCAGCAGCACGGCCTCGTGCTCGCTCTCGACCGCCATCGCGGACGCCAGCGGCGCGGTTGTGGCGACGCTTGAAGCCCCGCAAAACACTGCCGCCGGAATCACCGCCGAATGCGTGCAGCAGCTCTCCGTCGCCTCGCCACGTCTTTGGTCGCTCACCGATCCGCATCTTTATACCGTTCGCAGCGCCTTGCGCGAAGCCGGCACTATCGTCGACATGTACGAGACGCCCTTCGGCATCCGCGACGCCGTCTTCAATGCCGAGCGCGGCTTCCTGCTCAACGGCGAGCGCGTCAAGCTCAACGGTGTCTGCGTGCATCCTGCAGCCGGCTGCGTGGGTGCGGCCGTTCCTGAGCGCGTTTGGGAACGCCGCCTCGCGCTCCTCAAAGAGATGGGCTGCAACGCCGTCCGCACCAGCCACAATCCCTTCGCCAAGGAGTTCCTCGACCTCTGCGACCGCATGGGATTCCTGGTGATGGCCGAGGCCTTTGACGAGTGGCGCGTGCCCAAGGGTCAGATCCGTCATGGCTATAGCGAGAACTTCGAGGAGTGGCATGCGCGCGACCTCATGAACTTTCTCGCGCGCGACCGCAACCATCCTTCCATCATCATCTGGAGCGCGGGCAATGAAATCGGCGATCAGTCCGCGCCCGATGGCGTTGAAACCCTCCGCGAGCTGATGGCGATCTTCCATCGTGAAGATCCCACGCGGCCCGTCACCGCGGCTTGCGACCGCATCGCCTCCGAGCCGCCCTCGAACACCGTCCGTCCCGAGTTTCTCGCCGCGCTCGACGTCGTCGGCTACAACTACGTCGATCGCTGGCGCGACCGCGCCGACAAGTATTACAGCATCGACCACGCGCAGCATCCCGGCCGCCGCATCATCGGAACCGAGAGCGGAGGCATCGGCGGCATTCGCGGCGATTATCGCTACCTCTTTCCGCAGTCCGGCGCGCAGCCGCGCTTTTTTCTTTATCAGCAAAATCGCGAACTGGACGCCGAAGAGCTCTGGCAGTTTGTCCACACCTACGATTACGTCGCCGGCGATTTCATGTGGACCGGGATCGATTACCTCGGCGAAGCCTTCTGGCCCATGCGCATCACGCCCTCGGGTGTCCTGGACACCTGCGGCTTTAAGAAAGACGGCTACTACTTCTATCAGAGTCAGTGGACTTCTGAGCCCATGATCCATCTCTTTCCCCACTGGAACTGGCAAGGCAGGGAGGGCCAGCCGATTCCCGTCACCTGCTTCACCAACTGCGATACCGTGGAGCTTTTCCTGAACGGGAAATCGCTCGGTGTGAAAGGCTACGAGTTTCCGCGCCAGGGCATGGAAAACATCTACGGCGACTATCCCGCGCGAGCGCGCGTCCTGCGCACCACCTCTGACCTGCATCTCTCCTGGGACGTGCTCTACGAGCCGGGAACGCTCAAGGCCGTGGGCGTGAAAGACTCGGCCGTCGAGGTCACCGTTGAAATGGCCACCACCGGCGAGCCCGCCGCGCTCTCTCTCTCAGCGGATCGCAATCAACTCGCCGCCGGCCGCCGTGACGTGGCCCATCTCGTTGTCGAGATTCACGACGGTCAGGGTCGCGTGGTGCCCATGGCAGCCAACGAAATCACGTTCTCCGTCGACGGCCAGGGCAAACTGATCGGCGTCGACAATGGCGACCCGTTCAGTCACGAAGATTTCAAGGCCGATCATCGCCGCGCGTTCAATGGCCTCTGCCTCGCCATCGTACAAGTCGCCGACAGCGCCGGCGCAATCAAAATCACCGCATCCTCCGCGGGATTGACGCCGGCATCGCTCACCATCGCCACGAAGCCCTGACTTTGTTCAGCGCGCCTCGCGCGGCAAGTGCACCAACCCCCGCTGCAGCGCGGCCACCACCGCCTGCGTGCGGTCTTCCACCTGCAGCCGCATCAGGATCACGCTAACGTGGCACTTCACCGTGGCCTCGGTAATGCCCAGCAGGGCCGCAATGCCCTTGTTGCTTTCACCTTGCGCCAGCAGCTCCAGCACCTCGCGCTCGCGCGCGCTGAAGTCCGAGTCCGGCGTGCGCGAGGCCAGCGCTCGCGAAACCGGCGAGGGCAAAAATCGCCCGCCCCCAAGCACGCGCCTCAGCGCGTCCACCAGTACTTCGTGCGGCATGCCCTTGATCACGTACGCGCGCGCGCCCGCTTCCAGCGCCTGGTAAATATCCTCATCGCCCTCGTAAGTCGTCAGCACCACGAACAGCGCCTGCGGGTGGCGCATGCGGATTCGGCGGATCGTCTCCACGCCGCTGATCCCCGGCAGGCGAAGATCCATCAGCGTGATGTCCGGCCGGTGCCGCTCGAACAACTCGATTGCGTTCTCCCCCGTTCCCGTTTCCGCAACAGCCACCATGTCCGCACAGGCGTTGATAATTGCGGCCACGCCCACGCGCATAATGGGATGGTCGTCCACCACCAGCACCCTTATCCGCTCATTGCCGCGTTCGTTGCCGTGCTCGTTGCTGCGTTCGCCGTCTCTCATCGTTTCATGCGCTCATCATCGCGCTCTGCGCCACCGATACGTTGCGCGGAATCTGAATCTGCACCTCGGTCCCCTTGCCCTGCGCGCTCTCGAGGTGAAACCTTCCCCCCACCGACTGCACCCGCTCGCGCATGCCCACCAGCCCATAGTGATGATCGGCATGCGCCTCGATCGCCGCCGGGTCGAAACCGCAGCCGTCGTCGCGCACTTCCAGCGTCAGGTCGTTGCGGGCAAACGCAGCGCGAATTTCGATCGTCTCCGGCCTTGCGTGCAGAACCGCATTGTACAATGCTTCCCGCACCATCATCAGCAGCTCGTGGGTGGCAAACTGGTTCAGCACGAAGGGCCTTCCGCTGAGCTCGCAGCTGATGGGAATGCGGTACTCCCTGCCAATCTGTTCCGCCATACCCTTGAGCGCCGCGCCAAATGAGTTCTCCGCCGCCTTGTTGCGGCGCAGGTTCCACACCGCCTCCCGCGCCTCGTCGATGGTGCTGCGCAGTTGCGTACGCGCGTGCTCAATGAGGTTCTGCGTGAGCTGGTCGTCGCGCTTGAGCAGGCTGGCCAGCGCCTCAATCAGCGCGGAAACGCTGGCGCAGCCCTGGATCACGGTGTCGTGCATCTCCCGCGCCAGCCGCCCGCGCTCGTCCAGCACAGCCTCGAAACGCATTTTGATCTGCCACAGCCGGAACCGGTAAATCCCCAGGATCAGGCCCCCAAGAAACAGTACGCACACCGCAATGAACCACGGCGTGCGGTAGAACACCGGCCGCTGCACAATTGCGAGCGCCGCCAGCGAAGCCCCGCTCGCGCCCTGCGCGTTGCTGCCCTCGAACGCGGCCACTTCAAACGTGTACTTCCCGGGTGGCAGATTCGTGTACGAGGCCACGCGCCGGGTTGCGGCGTCGATCCAGCCGGGGTCGAATCCGCGCAGCCGGTAGCGGAAGCGCACTTCGTCCTGCGATCGCAATAGTATGGGCGCGTACGCAATCTCCAGCCGGCTGTTGCCCGGATTGAGCACCACCGGCCCGTCCGCCGCAATTGCCCGCCCATTCACCAGCACTTCGCTGATGGCCACTGGCGGCGCGGCCGGCTTCGGTGCCGGTTCGTTCAGAATGTGTACCGGTCCGCGGTTGGTAGGAAACCACACCTCGCCGTGGGAATCGATGCAGCCGGATGGCTGCCGCCCCCCGTAAATTTGCGCCGCGCTCACCTCACTGGAGATGCCGTAAAACGTAGGCGAAACCCGCTGCCCCGGGTGATCGGCCGCAGCATCCAGGTCGCGCCGGTTCAGCCGCGAGATGCCATTTGGCCCGCTGATCCAGAACCCTCCGCGCCCGTCCTCGATCACCTGGTAGATGCTGTTGCTGGCCAGTCCCTGATCGGTGGTCAGGTGGCTCAACCGGCCGTCCTTCCAGCGGTAAAGGCCGTCGTCGCGCGTGCCGAACCACAAACCTCCGTCCGCGTCCTCGTCGATGGTCCACACTTTGCGCTGGCTCAGCCCCTCGGTGGCCGCATCGTGCACAAACACGCCTGCGTGGATGCGATTCAACCCGCGGTCGGTACCGATCCAGATGTCCCCGTTGCGGTCTTCGAGCAGCGCCCGCGTGCTGAAATACGACAGCCCGTCGCGCATGCGGTAGTCGGTAAATCCGCGCTGCTCGCTCCAGTGGCTCACGCCCTCGTCGGTCGCAATCCACATGCTCCCGTCGCGGCTCTCCAGCGTGGCGCGGATGAAGTTGTTCACCAGGCCATCCTTCGTGGTCATCCACAACTTCTTCTCTCCGTCCAGGCGGACAATGCCGTCGCCGTCGGTCCCGATCCACAACGCGCCCGCGCGGTCGCGGAAGACGTTGCGCACCGGCACACTGCCCAGCCCCGGAAATGTGTACGGGCTGATAGCTCCATCGCGCATGCGGAACACGTCAGTCGAAACCACCCAGATGGTCCCATCGCGATCCGCGTAAATGGTGCCGAAGTCCGAATCCACATTCCTCGGCAGCGGCACAATCCGCACCGGCGTTCGCGTCAGCCGCACCATCCCCGCCTGCGTCCCGATCCAGATATTGCGCTCGTCGTCTTCAAACACATTGAGCACGGTGTTGCTGGGCAGCTCGTCCTCCGCGGACATGGTCACCGTCTCCCGCCCGTGCACCATGCGCAGGCCGCCGCCAATCATGCCGATCCACAGGCTTCCATCGCTCGTCTGCCTTAGCACGCGCACCGTGCCCTGAATGCCGGGCACGCGCTCGAACTGCGCCGCGCCCGGCCGCAGTTCTTCCAGGCCCGACACCGTCCCCACCCACACCGTCCCATCCGCCGTCTCCAGGATCGATTTCACGCGGTTCTGGCTGCTCACGCCCGGCAGCCGGTATTCGCGCGCCGCTCCTTGATCGAAGCCTTGGCCGAAGCGCAGCAGGCGCGAGCCGCCCACCCACAACCCTCCCCGATGGTCTTCGGCAATGGCGTGAACCGCGATTGCAGGCACGCCGTTCACACCGTCCACGCGCACAAAGCGCCCATCGGCAAAGCGCAGCAGTCCGTTGTCGGTGCCCACCCAGATGGTACCCGCGGCATCCTGAAAAAGGGCCCGCACAAACCCGTCGCTCAGCCCATCTTTCGTTCCGTAGGATTGAAACCTTCCCTTCGCGTAGCGCGCCAGCCCGCCGCCCTCAGTGCCGATCCACAGGCTTCCGTCGCGCGAGACCATCAGCGCAAAAACGCTGTTCTCCTGGAGCTCCGGCGTGTTCTCGCTGTCGAAAACCGTCAGTCGCGCGCCGTCGAAGCGCAGCAACCCGCCGGTGGTCCCAATCCACAAATAATGATCCGGCGTCTGTGCAAACGCCTGTACCGTCTGCTCGGGAAGCCCGTTCTGCGTCTGCCACACCTTGCGCGTAAAGCCAGCGGGAGGAATCTCCGTGACGGCCGCGCCTGCCCTCGCCGCGCACGTCATCAGAAGCGCAAAGACCGCCCCGCGCATTGTCAGGCCCCTCATGGCTGACTCTCTCCTTGCCCGCCCTTCCCTGGCTCGCCTTCTCCCGGCAGCGTGTCTTCTGACTCCGGCCTGCGATTCATCTGCCGGTACAACTGCGCCACGCGATCCTTGGCCGCACGAACCTCCTGATAAAGTTCCGTCTGCTTGCGTGCTTCCTCGTCCAGGTTGAGCGCGCGGCACACTCGCGCCAGCCGGTAATGCGCGGAAGCATTCATCGGGTCGGAAGCAACCGCCATGCGGAGAAATTTCACCGCCTCCTCCGGCTGGTCCTGTTCGGCCAGCGCCGTGCCCAGCCCAAGCTGCGCTTCGCCGCTTGCGGGGTCCATCGCAAATGCGCTCCGATAATGTGCGAGCGCATCGGCAAAATTTCCCTGGACTGCGGCAATGCGCCCGTACGCGCATTCAATGCGCGCATTGTCGCCCTCGGCCTTCACCGCCGCATCCAGCTCCGTGCGCGCCGCCGTCTGCGCTGCCGCATCGTTCGATCCCTCCAGAATTGCCTCCGCCAGCTCGAAGTGCATCCCCGGCAGCCGCGGATCCTCCGCCAGCGCCTTGCGATAATGCTCGATCGCTCCATTCAGGTCGCCGGCGTTGATCAGCTTCTCCGCAATCAATTGCTGCATCCGCGCGGAATCCGGCGCCAGCAGCGCCAACTTGTTCATTGTGTCGTCGGCCATCTCGGAGTAGATCCGCTGCGCGAAAAACAACAGGTCCACGTTGTCCGGAGCCAGCTCCACCAACTCGTGCACCACCGGCAGCGTGCGGTCCAGATCTCCGGTCTGGTAGTAAAGATCCGCCAACTCCACGCCCACCTGCACGCGCAGTTGCGGATCCTTCAACGCGGCGAACGCCGCTTCCAGATCGGCCGCAGCATCCTTTTCCCCCATGCGCTTTTCGCAGACGGCGATCAGCCCTTTCGCATTCTCGAGCGCGGGCGCGGATTCGAGCGCACTGTGCAGCTCCTGCATCGCCGCCCGGCAATCGCCTTTGAAGAACGCAATCGCGCCCAGGTTGGCGTGCGCCTCCGCATTCGTGGGATCGATCCGCAGCGCATCGCGGAACGCCTCCGCCGCGGCCGCTGAATCCTTCGCCTTCAGCGCCGCCTGCCCGCGTTCGAGATCCGCGG
>DATJRT010000129.1:0-8583 GCA_035504495.1 Occallatibacter sp. | reverse complement strand
TTTCGGCGCGGGGGCGAGAGCACGCGCCAGCGCCACGCGCTGCGCCTCGCCTCCAGAGAGGTCGCATGTAGGCCGCGTCATGAGGCCAGAAGCGCCAGCAATCTCCAGCGCTGCCTCGACAACTTCCTTTCGCTCCGTTTCGACAAGCCAGGGCAGGCCGTAAGCTACGTTCGCGGCCACGCTCAGGTGCGGGAAAAGCGCCGGCTGCTGGGTGACGAAGCAGGTCTTGCGTTCCCATGCCCTTGGCCCGGGCCTGCTCGCCGAGCCGCCTGGTAAATCTGTGAGGAGTTCGTTATTCAGCGCGATGCGGGCCCGACCCGGGCCTCGGCGTGAAGGCGTGTCGAGGCCGGCAATCAAGCGCAGCAACGTGGTTTTGCCGGCACCGGAGGGCCCGAAGAGCACAGTCCATTCAGCGGCAAAGCGCCCCTTCACCTGCAAATGAAAGCTGCCGCGCCGGGCATCGAGCTCGAACTCAAGCACGGCTGCCTCCGCGCGCGCCGGTCTCGCGGCCGCGCCAATAAATGGCGGCGAGGGCGAGAACGCTCAGGCTGAGCAGGATGGCCGAGGTGTGCTCGGCGGCGGCGTAGTTGAAGTTCTCCACCTGGTTGTAGAGCAGGATGGAAAGTGTGCGCGTGGAGCCGGGAATGTCACCGCCGAGCATGAGCACCACGCCGAATTCGCCCACGGTGTGAAGAAACGCGAGCACGCCCGCGGTGAGCAGCGATCGGCGGGCGAGCGGAACCAGCAGCGTGGCCGTCATGCGCGCCGGGCCCGCGCCGAGAATGCGGGCGGCATCGACCAGCGAAGAGGGAACGGCGGCGAAGCCCGCCACCAGCGGCTGCACGGCGAAGGGAAAGCTGTAAATTACGGAGCCCACGACCAGACCATCAAAAGAAAAGGCGAGAGGATGGCCGAGAACGGCCGCAATGCCGCGGCCGAAGGCAGTGCGCGGGCCGAGCAGGACGAGAAGAAAGAAGCCGAGCACGGTGGGCGGCAGAACCAATGGCAGCGTGGCCAGCGCTTCCACGGACGCGAACCAGCCCGCCGCGGCCGGCCAGCGTGCGCGGCCGAGCACCAGCCAGGCAGACAAGGGAATTGCCACGGCCAGCAGGATCGCGGTGGTGATCGTGGCCAGCCTGAGGGTGAGGAAGAACGCTTGCCAATCCATGAGCGCCAATCAACAGACTACCGTTGAGCCTGGTGCTTGCCCACCCATTTCGCAGAAGATGCGAAATGGATGGGGCACCCGAAATCGATCTACTTCACCGGCGTGAGGCCGCTTTTTGGAAGCTCGGCCTGCACCGCGGGCGAAAGCAGAAAATCGAGAAGTTGCCGCGCGGCGGCGCGCTGATGCGTGGCGCTGACGATTACCGCGCCCTGTTCGATGGGCGGATAGAGGTCGTGCGGGATCACAAAATAGCTGCCGGATGCGGAGAGCTGGCGTGTGAGCGCAGAGGTGAGCGAGATGAGGCCGGCGTCGGCGTTGCCGGAGTCGACAAACTGCGCTGCCTGGGCAATGTTTTCCGCCGTCACCAGGCGGGGCTTGAGGGCGTCGTCAAGCTTGAGGCTGGTGAGCGCGGCCACGGCGGCGCGGCCGTAGGGAGCGCGGTCCGGGTTGGCGATGGCGAGGCGCTTGAGAGCGGGATTCGAGAGCAGCGCCAGCGAGGGCAGCAGATGCGAATCCTTGCGCGTCCACAGCACCAGCGTTCCCCGCGCGTAGGGGACGGGCGCGCGCGGATTCGCAAATCCCCTTGCGTCAGCCGAGCCGGCATCAATGAGACGCTGGGGAAAACTCATGTCGGCGGAGAGAAAAAGATCGAAGGGTGCGCCGTTTTCAATCTGCGAAGTGAGCACGGCAGAGGCCTGGTAAGTGGCATCGACGCGCAAGCCGGTCTGGTTTTCAAACTGCGCAAGAAGGGGCGGAAGCACCGGCTCAAGGTCGGCTGCCGCGGCCAGGCGCAGAGGCGTCTGAGCACCGGCAGGAACAGAAGCAAGCAGCGCCAGCAACGCGGGAAAACGCTTCGATCGCAGGGACGCGAGCTGCGATTTCAAGAACAGCAAAACCCTCCGCATACCTGCTAGGCTAACACCAGGTATGAACGACAATCTGCACCAGTTGCGCTGCTTCGGCTGCGGAACCCGGATCGCCGGCCCCGAGGCGCAGGCGGACTTCCGTTGCGCGCAATGCGGAGAGCTCTTTGAAGTGGAGTATCCCGGGTGGCTGGAGCGGCGCGGGCACGACCGTCCCAACCCTGGCGCCCTCAAATGGCTGTGGCGCGAGCGGCGCAGCTCGTGCGAGGCGCTGGATCAGTCGGGCGTGTGGCGTTTTCGCGAGCTCCTGCCCATCCTCAACAGCTTTGGCAGCGCGGTGACGCTCCGCGAAGGCAACGCGCCCCTCTACCATTTACCGCGCACGGCGCGGGCGCTGGGCATCGATCAGCTCTATGCCAAGCACCAGGGCATGAATCCCACGGCCTCGTTCAAAGACACGGGGATGACCACGGCCATGAGCGTGGCCCGCGAGCGAGGGTTCGAATGGGTGGCGTGCGCGTCTACGGGGAACACCTCGGCCTCGATGGCTGCCTATGCCGCGCGCGCCGGGTTGCGCAGCCTGGTGCTGATTCCCGAGGGCAAGATCGCGTGGGGCAAGCTCTCGCAGGCCATGGACTACGGCGCGGTGACCTGCCAGCTCAAGACGGATTTCGACGGCTGCCTGCGCGTGCTCACGGAGATTGTGCGCGAGCAGCCGATCTACCTGCTCAACTCGGTCAATCCCTACCGGCTGGAAGGGCAGAAAACGCCGGCGTTCGAGATTGCCGAAGCTCTTGACTGGAACATTCCCGACCATCTGATCGTTCCCGGCGGCAACCTGGGCAACAGCTCCGCGCTGGGCAAAGGCTTTCGCGAGATGTATGAGCTGGGCCTGGCGGCGCGGATGCCGCACATCTCCGTGATCCAGGCCGAGGGCGCCAATCCGCTGGTGCGCAGCCTGGCCGCGGGCATGGGAACGCCGCTGGCGCCCATGGAAGCGCACACGCGGGCGACCGCCATCCGTATCGGCAATCCGGCGTCGTGGCGCAAGGCCGCGCGCGTGATCCAGGAGACGCATGGGTGGTGCATCGACGTGACCGAAACGGAGATTGCCATTGCCAAAGCGGAGCTGGGCGCCGAGGGCCTGGGCTGCGAGCCGGCTTCAGCGGTGACGCTGGCCGGGTTGAAGAAGCTGCGCGCCAAAAGCCTGATTGCTGCCAGCGACGTGGTGGTGCTGGTGCTCACCGGGCACACGCTCAAGGACGCCGATTACACCATCGACTTCCATCGCGGAACGCTGCTGAGCGAGGCAGAGGCTGCCGGGCACGAAGTGGAGATCGCCGGCCTGCGCCGCGACGCGGTAGTGGTGGAGGCTACGCCGGACGCGGTACTGGCGGCCATGAAGGAAGGGTCGAAGGAAGCACCGAAGGACGCGAGGGCATGAACGAGCCGCTTATCGGGGAGGGTCGCGTTGCGCGCATGCGCCTACCCGCAACCTCAGCCAATCTGGGACCCGGTTTCGATTCCGTGGCCATTGCGCTGGATTTCTTTCTCGAGATCGAGGCCCGTCCGGCGCAGGAGTTCTACATTGCGGCCACGGGACGCGATGCTGAGCGCTGCGCGCGGCTTGAGGACAACCTCATCCTCGAGACGTACAAAGGCCTGCTCGCGGCGCACCAGCGGCCCATGGTTCCGTTGGCGATTGAGATGACCAACGCCATTCCTCTGGGGATGGGTTGCGGCTCCTCGGCGGCGGGAAGGCTGGCGGCCATCGCGCTCGCGGCGCACTTCGGGCAGCTCGATTGGGATACGGAGCGGATTCTCGAGGAGGGCTACGCACTCGAAGGCCATCCGGACAACGTGGCCGCCTGCTGGCTGGGCGGATTTGTGGCAACGGCGCGTGAAGGCCGGCGGATTCGCGTGGCGCAGGTGGCCGCGCCGGAACAGTGGCGGGCGATCGTCGCGCTGCCCGCCGAGCCTCTGCCCACCAGCCAGGCTCGCCGCGTGCTTCCGGCCAGTTATTCGCTCGAGGACGTGGTGGCCAATTTGCAGTCGGTCTCGCTGCTGCCGCTCGCCTTTGCCGAGGGGCGCGCCGACCTGCTGCGGGCGGCTATGCAGGACCGGATCCACCAGCCATACCGCGCGCCCATCTGCCCGCTTTTGCCGCTGCTGTTGCCGCTGGTGGGTTCGAGCGGGATTATAGGCGCGGCACTGAGCGGAGCCGGGCCTTCGGTTCTGGTTGTGGTCGAGCAAGAGTCCAGCCTGCCGGCGGCAGAACGGGTGATCCGCGCTGCTTTGGGGACCGGTTTTGCGGGCGAGCTGCTCGCCTGCCGATTTCAGCCAGCCGGTGCTTTCCGCAGCTCCGCGCTATGAGACAGAGAGTGGCCCTGGTTATTCGGGATGGTCTTTCTCCATGGTTAACCATTCGATAATATTTTTGATGTGGTTGATAGCAATTTGGATAATCACCATTTTTTGGTTACCGATCTATTACTGAAGTTTGCTTGCGTTTCAATGGAGGAACACATACATTCGCTGCGTGAGCAGTTCTGGGGGAGGGCTGCTCTAGCGCCCGCGATCCTTTTGAGGATCCGGGCGCTTCTGTTTTGTCCGCGGTACGGTGGAGACCCCACGCCTACGGTCTCAAAAGGCCACGCTGCGACCTTAGTTCGCCCTGCGCATCCAATCGGACTGCAACGCTTCCTGTAGACTGAAAAGAACAAAGTCAACGGCGAAGCCGGCGGAAGTCGGGTGAGGAGGAGCATGGCTGGGGCTGGAGTGGTAGAGATCAACGATGCAAATTTTGACCAGGAGGTGCTGAACAGTGAAGTGCCCGTCCTGGTGGATTTCTGGGCGATGTGGTGCGGTCCCTGCAAGGCCCTGGCGCCCACGGTAGACAGCATTGCCTCAAGCTTTGCCGGCAAGCTGAAGGTGGCTAAGATCAACGTGGATGAAAACACCGCCGCGGCCTCGCGCTATCGCATTCAGGCGATTCCGGCGCTCATGTTCTTCAAGAACGGCAAGCCGGTGGATCAGCTGGTGGGTTTCCACCCGCAGGCTGAGATTGAAGAAGTCGTGAAGCGTCTGCTGGCGCCAAGCGGCGTGGCCGCCTGAAGAGGCGACAGAACGGCGGGCGCACAAGAACCCAGCGTCAGAACTGAGAAGGCCCGGCATGCGAGCTTGGAGCCGCGCCGGGCTTTTGTATGTTCGCGGATATCATGCGCGGCCGCGAAACTGAATAATGCGCCGCCGGTCGCGCTTGGACGGTCTGCGTTCCGGAAGCGGAGCGAACTGCTCGAGGGCCTTGCGTTCGGCGGCGAGCCGGTTGCGCGCCTCGCGGCTGGAATCGGTTTCCCGGTACAGAGCTTGCGCCTGAGCGGCGGGCCCGCGTACCGTGCTCACGGCCAGAACGTCCAATTCAAAAATTCCGCTTTCGTTTTGAAGATGCAGCCGGTCGCCGGCGCGAATCTCGCGCGCGGGTTTGACGCGTGCTCCGTTTACTTCGATCCGGCCCAGATCGCAGGCGCGGGAGGCCAGGGCACGAGTCTTGAAGAAGCGCGCCGCCCAGAGCCACTTGTCGATCCTGATTGCAGGGCGGGTCGAGCTCCGGACCGAGGACGCCGGATTGGAGGCGCTGGCTTCACGCATCGCATAAGGATTTCATAAAGGTCGTGGCGAACACGCGATTGCGTCTGAATGTGGCCCTCAGAGGATTTAATTGTCCAGGCAAGCGTCCTGAGGGGTGCCAGGATTCAGGCGGGGTGTTCTGGTTTCCAAACGTAGAGAAAATCCGTGTCGCTCGAAGTGGCGATGATGATTCCTCGCTGGCGCGTGGCGCGGTTCAAGGCCGAGCGGATATTTTCCTTGGAGTCCGGCAACGCAGTCAGCGGAACCTTCAGCGCGGTTCCGTGATCGAGACGTTCAATGTCGCTCAGGAGTTGGGTCACGATCCTCTTGTGTTTCCCATCCCGGCCTTTGGGGACGTCATGTTGAAGAATGGACTGAAAGTTCAGGGTGGGTGGAGCTTCTATTTCCTTCGCCATTGCGGTCCTCCATTCCGGATCAGTCAACGAGCGTGAGTTCTGCCGTTAACGTAACCCTGTTCTATCGCTAAACTAACGATCTGGTAATAGAATAGTAGGCAGACGAAAAATTGGCAACTCTAAAATGGTCCTGCGCGTTTTCTTTGGCTAAGTTTTCCACAGCCTGCCGGATTTCTGGGACTAACTTCAGCCGGGCGTTCGCTGCCTAAAACTGCTCCGTCCCAAACAAGCCTAAAACTCCTCATCCAGAAAGATTTGATGCGTCACGAGAAAGATTTTACCCGTACGAATCTTTTCCTGCTACCTTGCCTGCAGAGGTGCAACCAGTATGAGTGTTCGACGCCATTCCCCCGTCGTCCCCATCGATCAGGTCCCCCCGGAAGACACCAGTGCGTACCGCCCGGTAGTTCTGGTGGTCGATGACGAATCTGCGATTGCTGACACGCTCACGGAAATTCTCTCGCGCAGCGGCTATGCCGCCATGACCGCGTACGACGCAAACGATGCCTTGGAGTCGGCGCTGCTTACGCCGCCGGAGCTGTTGATCACCGATGTGATCCTGCCGGGCATGAGCGGCGTGGAGCTTGCCATCACCATGCGCCGCATCTTTCCCGAGTGCAAGATCCTGCTGTTCTCCGGGCAGGCATCCACAGCCGATCTACTGGCTTCAGCCAAACGCGAAGGCCATCACTTTACCTTGCTCAGCAAACCCGTTCACCCCCGGGACCTGCTGGCGTGCGTCGCCGACTCCCTCAGGCAGCGCGGCCTGCACGTGGATACCGTAGCCAGCTAAGCGGCTTGCGATTCACAGGGCCGGAGCCTGCGGGCTCGGTGTGCACGCAATGCGCCTTCAAATGGGTTTGCCGCGCAGAGGCGTTTCATGGCGCATGCCCACATGCAGGCGCACGATCTGTCCCGGCTGCACGATGACGGGGAAGAACGCCGTCTGGCCGATCATCTGCTTCGGCTGCGGATCGGAATCGACGGTCCAGTTCCTGGGGATAACCTGCTCGACGACAAACGTGACCGGGGCATCGGAGATGTCCTGAAGCACGAACTCGTGCTCGTGGATCTCGACGCGCCAGCGCAGCAACTGGTCGCCTTGAATGCGCTCTTCGACGTGCTCGGACTCGAAGACATGCTCGAGGTGGCAGACGGCGGAGTCGCTGTACGGTTTCGGCTTTTTCCCAGGGGGCGCGTGCGCGGGATCGGGCAGGATGCGGCAATCCTGATCGATGTGAATCTCATTGAAAGAGTAGTACTGCGGTCGCTCCGGCGGGGCGGCCTGCGGCGCTTGCTGCGCGGAGGCCGTGCAACACGCTGCGCCACAGAGCGCCAACACTGCCCAGCGGACCCTCGGGTTCAGCATGGGCTACATCGTAGCATCCGGGAAAGCAATGCCGATTGAATTTCCTTGCGGTCGGTTGCGCACATTTCGCCAGCTGGCGAGCCGCTTCGAACGTGACGGGAGTCACGGGCTACTCCGGAGAAACAGGCCTACACTTTTTGTTGCGGACGAGCCGGGATTCGGCCAGGCTCCGATCTCGACCCCGTCAGGCGATGCATGCCGGCGGAGGCTAACCGCTTCGTTCCTGCGAACTCCCCGTCCGTCCGCGCTTCGATTGCGAGGGAGGGGTCGCGCGATGAACTTGCCGTGCGCAAAATGTGGAGCACATCTGGAGTCGATGTGGAGCTTCTGCCCGCATTGCGGAGCCGTCATTTCGCATGCCATGCCCGCCGAGCCGGTGCACGCGGAGCACGAGAAGTCGCCCGTAAAAGGCGCGTTCGGCGGCCTGCTGCTGGGCTTTGTGGCCGCGCCGGTGCTGCTGATTGTGGGCAGCCTGCTGCTGATCACGGGGGTGGGCGCGCTGCCGGGCATCCTGATGATTGTGGGCGGCGTGCTGGCGCCGCTCGCCGGGCCGGTGCTGGGCATGAACGCGGTGCGCGGGCATTGCCCCTGGTGCGGCGCGGAGGTGAGCAGCGTTGCGCTCATTGACCGCTTTGCCTGCGACGCGTGCAAGGGCAAGATTGTGGTGAGGCACCGGGAGCTGCTCAAAGCGGGCTGAATGCGGGGATTCTAAGCGGGCGACTTAGCCGCCACTGCGTTTTCGTGGAAATGCTTCCAAATTCCCTCCGCAGTCTTGCGGGACACCACAGCGGCGAGCGACTCGACGGTGGCCTGCTGCACGTCGCGCAGGCTGCCGAAGTGAGTGAGCAGGCGCTGGCGGGTTTGCGCGCCTACGCCGGGAATCTCCAGCAGCTCGGAACTGCGGTCGCGCATGGCGCGGCGCTGGCGATGATAGCCGACGGCAAAGCGGTGGCTCTCGTCGCGGATGAGTTGCACCAGATGAAGCACGGGCGAGCGGCGGTCGAGGACGATGGGGTCATCCTCCTGCCCGTAGAGATAGATCACCTCTTCTTTTTTGGCGATGGAGGCGAGCGGCTGCGAGGTGAAGCCGAGCGACTCGAGGGCTTCAGCCGCGGCGTGGAGCTGGCCCAGACCACCGTC
>DATJRT010000128.1:0-11612 GCA_035504495.1 Occallatibacter sp. | reverse complement strand
GCGCCGCGCAGTGTGGGGCGTGGCGTGCCTGGTTCTGTACAGATTTTCTCCGCGGCCGTTCCACGCCTGGCGAGCGGCGGTGCTGCGCCTGTTCGGAGCGCGGCTGGGCGCAGCCTGTCATCTATACCCGAAGGCGCGCGTCTGGGCTCCGTGGAATCTGATCTGCGAGGACCGCGTTTCCGTGGGAGACGATGCGGAGCTCTACAATCCGTCGCCGCTGCACCTGGGATCGCATTGCATCGTGTCGCAGGGAGCCTACATCTGCGGAGCGACGCACGAGTACAACACGCCGGAATTTCGGCTGGTACATTTCCCGATGCGGCTTGGAGCGTACTCGTGGATCTGCGCCCGGGCCACGGTGAATCCCGGCGTGAATGTGGGAGCGGGTGCGATCCTGGCCCTGGGAGCCGTGGCCACGCGCGATCTGGAGGCGTTCGGGATATATGCCGGAGTTCCCGCGCGCAGGGTGAAGGAGCGGCTGCGCAGCGCGGTGCCCATGACGGACGAGGAGCTGGGGCTGTAGGTTTACTTCAGGCCGCTGAAGATCTCCTCGAAATCCCAGCAGCCGGAGCGGCCGGCGATCCACTCGGCGGCGCGGACGGCGCCTTCGGCGAATGCGCGGCGGGAAAAGGCTTCGTGCGCGAGGGTGATGGAGTCGTTGCCGGAGCGCGCTTCGATGAGATGGAGGCCAGGAGCTTCCCCTTCGCGCTTTGAGGCGATTTCGACCTTCAGCCCGGGACTGGCGGATTCCAGGATGCGCTGGAGCGAGAGCGCGGTGCCGGAAGGCGCGTCCAGTTTGGTGGCGTGATGCGTTTCCGTAATGTGGAACTGATAGCCGGGCGCGGCGAGGGCCAGTTCGCGCGCGACGCGGAAGAGGGCCTGCACGCCGACGGAGAAATTTGTGCTGTAAAGGAGCGCGCCTCCTTTGCGGAGGGCGAGATCGCGCATGTCCCTGAGCTGCGCGTACCAGCCGGTAGTGCCGACGACCACGCGCGCGCCGTTGGCAAGGCAGGCGCGCATGTTCTGGACGGCGGCTTGCGGGGTGGTGAAGTCGATGACGGCCTCGAAGCCGGCGAGGAAAGGAGCGGTGAGCGCGGCGGCGCCGCGATTCTCTTCTTCTCCTACCACGCGGACGCTGTGGCCGCGCTCGCGCGCGACGTGGGCGACCTGGGTACCGGTTTTTCCGCGTCCGAGAATGAGGAGAAGCATAAATCAGGAGACAGTCATCAGTAAATGCGGCTAAGCTTTGGGGGCCCGGGCTTCGACATCGAAGATATCGGGATCGGGATCGCTGAAGAATTCGGCGTGGAGCGAGCGAACGGCTTCCTCGGCGTCATCCTCCTCGATCATAAAGCTCATGTTGATTTCGGATGCGCCCTGGGAGATCATGCGCAGATTGATGTGGCGCACGCTTTCGAAAACGCGCGCGGCAATCCCGCTCTGGCCGCGAATGTTTTCGCCCACCATGCAGACCAGCGCCTTGCGTCCTTCATATTTGACGTCGGCGAGCCTGCTGAGGTCGGCGGCAATGGCGGGCAGCCTTTCGTTGGAGTCGACCGAGAGAGAGACGCTGACTTCGGAGGTGGAGACCATGTCGACCGGGCACTTGTGCTTGTCGAAGACCTCAAAGATAGCGCGCAGATAGCCGTGAGAGAGGAGCATGCGGCTGGCGACGATATCCATGATGGTGAGGCGCTTCTTGACCGCGATGGATTTGAAAGGGCTGCGGCAGTGGGGCGCCAGCGCGGTGATGCGCGTGCCGCCGTTTTCCGCGTTGCGCGAATTGAGCACGAAGACGGGGATGTTTTTCTTCACCGCGGGCAGAATCGTCGCCGGGTGCAGCACTTTGGCGCCGAAGTAAGCGAGCTCGGCGGCTTCCTCGAAGCTGATGATCCTGACGCGGAGCGCGTCGGGGCAGACGCGGGGATCGGCGGTCATGATGCCGTTGACGTCGGTCCAGATTTCAATGGCGCCGGCGTCGATGCCGCCGCCGACGAGAGCGGCGGTGAAGTCGGAGCCGCCCCGGCCGAGCGTGGTGGTGACGCCCTGTTCGGTAGAGCCGATGAAGCCGCCCATGACGGGGACCCGGCCTTCAGCGAGATGCGGCGAGAGGTGCTGCCTGAGGCGCTGCTCAATGAGCGTGTCCTGGGGGACGGCCTTGCCATACTGAGCGTCGGTGACGATGCAGTGGCGCGCGTCGACGTGGACGGATCTGACAGCGAAGCGGGCGAAGGCTTCGGCGATCATGCGGCTGGAGGCGCGCTCGCCGTAGGAAACGATCATGTCCGCGATGCGCGGGGTGAGCTCGCCGACGGCGGCGAGGCCGCGCAGGATTTCGTCGAGGGAGTCGAATTCGGTTTCGATCCAGGCGTGGGTCGCAATCTCGTCGGGATCCGGGCGAGCGGCCGGCTTCTCCGGAGCGCGGGCAGCGGCGATCAGCTGGGTGGCGGTATCTTTGTGGCGGATGCGGAGGCGCTCCGTGATGGCGAGGGCGCTGGCGCGATCGCCGCGCGCGGCGCCGTTGGCGGCGGAGATGAGGAGATCAGTGACTTTGGCCATGGCGCTGACGACGACGATGGGCTGCAGGCCTTTGGCCACGCGGCCGGCGACGATCTGCGCGGTGCGCTGGATGGCGGCGGCATCCTCGACGGAGGTGCCGCCGAACTTCATGACCACGAGCCGGTTCATGCGGGCACGGCCACCGGGTCGAGTTTGCCGAGGGCGACGAGCAGCTCGGCGTTGAGCAGCGCCGCGCCGGCCGCGCCGCGGATGGTGTTGTGGGAGAGCACGGTGAATTTCCAGTCCAGCAGGCCGCAGGGGCGCAGGCGGCCGACGGTGGCGGCCATGCCTGCGCCGCGCATGCGATCGAGACGCGGCTGCGGGCGATCCTCTTCGGGGGCAAACTCAACGGGCTGCGCCGGCGCGGTGGGCAGGTCGCGGCCTTTCAGAGGCGCGAACTCGGCCCAGGCGGCGAGGAGGTCTTCGCGCGTGGCTTTGCGGCTGAGCTGGATGCTGACGCTCTCGGTGTGGCCGTCTTCGACGGCTACGCGATTGCAGTGGGCGCTCATTCTTGCGGGAAGAGGCTCGACAAGGCGGCCATTGAGACGGCCGAGGAGCTTGAGCGTCTCCTCCTGCATTTTTTCCTCTTCGTTTTTGATGAAGGGGACGACGTTGCCGAGGATGTCCATGGATGCGACGCCGGGATACCCGGCACCGCTGATGGCCTGCATGGTGCTGACGAAGATGGCCTCGATGCCGAAGCGCTCCACGATGGGCCTGAGCGCGAGGACGAGGCCGATGGCCGAGCAGTTAGGGTTGGTAACGATGTAGCCGCCGGATTGTTTGCGCCAGCTCTGGTTTTCGACGAGGGCGAGATGCTGGGCGTTGACCTCAGGGATGACCAGCGGCACATCCGGGTGCATGCGGAAGGCGCTGGAGTTGGAGATGACGGCGCAACCGGCGGCGGCGAACTTCGGCTCCATCTCGCGAGCGATGTCGGCGTCGAGCGCGGCGAAGACGATTTTGGGCGCGCCTGCGGGCGTGGCAGGCGAGACGGGCAGGTTGGCGATGCGCGCGGGCAGCGGCGCGTCGAGCTTCCAGCGCACGGCTTCGCCGTAGGTGCGGCCGCTGGAGCGGTCGCTGGCGGCGAGCCACGCGACCTCAAACCAGGGATGGTTTTCGAGAAGCTGAATGAAACGCTGGCCGACCATGCCGGTCGCGCCGAGGATGCCAATCTGCTGCCGCATGTTCCCTGCCCTTTTGGATACACCGCAGGCCGGGCGCCTGCGCGCAGCCCGCCTGAGTTGTGCCGTTTGACGATAGTGTAAATGCTTTGAGCCGCCGCGGGCCGGTGAGTTCAGGCCTTCGGCGCCTCTGGCCGCAGCGAGGTAAAAAACGCGGTACAGCCGAGGATCACGAGCAAGTCCGCCAACATGCCGGTCCACCAGAGCGCAGGCGCAAACGAAGGCAAGAAATAGCGGAAGACCGGGAGAAACATATCCCAACTGACGACAATCCACAAGAATCGTTCTGCGGCGGTTACTCCGTCCGAAACCAGAAAGATGCAAAGCAGGAGAATGCCCAGATCAACGCAGGTGGTTACTGCCATGGCAACGTGTGCAGGCAGGAAGGAGGGGTAATTAAGGGGAAGGTGGTTCGGAACTAGGAATCGGGCGGAAAGATGTCGCATCCCTCTGAGAAGATCCCAACAACCGCACACCAGCAAGAAGAGCAGGCAGATTCGACTGCGCAGGAGGGACTTTCCTACGCGTGACTCGGAATTCCCGTCTTGTTTCATGGAATACTCTCGCTCGTGCTCTCTACTTTGCCGCCGAGCTCCCGTAAGTGAAGTCCTGCGTCACCGTCTGCTTTGGGCCCACGGTGATGGTCACGGTCTTCTCGCCCATGGATTCCTGGTCGGCGGCCAGGGTGTACGTTCCCGGCGGCACGCCGCGGATCTCGTAATGGCCGGCCGCGCCGGAGACGGCGTAGAACGGGTTCGCGGCGACGTTGATGAAGCCCTGCATCCAGGGATGCATGGCGCAGCGCACGGGAATCATGAGCTCGGGTTTGGGGAAGGTGCGCTGGTCCGGCGCCGATCCCGGAGCCTGGGAGAAATCGATGGTGGGGTTGCCGGCGACGGTGGGCGCGATATCGATGGCGTGGGTCGTGGGATCGCTGTTGACGAACTTCACCGGCTGACCGGCCATCACGCCGATGACGTGCGGGACGTAGCGGCAGCCTTTCTGATCGAGCACGACGGGCTGCGAGGGCGGGGCCCAGGTGCTGCCGCTGAGGCCTGTTTGGACGTGGATGAAGACGTTAGCGAGGCCGCCCTGGTTCACCACCGTGCCCTCGGTGTAATTGGGCGGGGCGGAAGCGCAGGCCGGGTCCTGCGACATGTCGATACGGATGGTTTTGGGCGGCGTGCCGGCGTAGTGGATGGTGCCCTGAATGGCGCCGGCGGTGTTCCAGTCAATGGCGGCGAGCCGCTGGGTCGCCGGCGCGGATTTGCTTTTGCAGCCGGCGGCGAGCAGAAATACTCCCAAAGCTGCCGCAGCGGCCGCGATCTCAAACCTGGTTCTTAGCCTCATCCGTACTCCCTCCAGTCTGGAAATTCCGCAGCCCAGCCTGCTCTAGTTTCCCGCTTCCAGAGCCTGCACGACGGCGTCGGCGAAGGCGCTGGTGCCCGCGGTTCCGCCGACGTCGCGGGTGAGCGATTTCTTCGCGGCATAGGTTTTCTCGAGCGCTGTCTGCACGCGGTCAGCCGCACCGGCTTCGTCCAGGTGGTGCAGCATCAGAACGGCGGACTGGAGCAGCGCGGTGGGATTCGCGATGTCCTGGCCCGCGATATCGGGCGCCGACCCGTGCACGGCCTCGAAGATGGCGGCGTGATCGCCGATGTTGGCGCCGGGAACGAGTCCGAGGCCGCCGACGAAGGCCGCGCAGAGATCGCTGACGATGTCGCCGTAGAGGTTTTCGAGCAGCAGCATGTCGTACTGGTACGGGTTCATCACCAGCTGCATGCAGGTGTTGTCGATGATGTGCTCGGCGTAGGCGATTTCCGGATGGTGCTTCGCGACATCGCGGGCGCAGCGCAGAAAGAGGCCATCGGACATCTTCATGATGTTCGCCTTGTGGATGGCGTGGATCTTTTTGCGGCTGTGCTTCTGCGCGTAGGCGAAGGCCCACTTCGCGATGCGCGTGGAAGCCTTCTCGGTAATGACCTTGAGCGATTCGATGACGCCGGGGACGACTTCATGTTCGAGGCCGACGTAGAGGCCCTCAGTATTTTCGCGAACGATGATGAGGTCGACGCTGGGATAGCGGGTCTCCAGACCGGGAAGATTTTTGATAGGCCGGAAATTGGAGTAGAGCTCGAACTTTTTGCGCAGGGTGACGTTGATCGAGGCGAATCCGCCGCCGATGGGGGTGGTGACGGGGCCTTTCAGGGCGACGCGGTTGCGCTCAATGGAGTGGACCAGCTCTTTGGGGATGTATTCCTTGTGCTTCTCATAGGCGCCGGCGCCGGCGGCGAAGCGCTCCCAGGCAAAATGCACGCCGGTGGCTTCGAGAATGCGGACCACGGCGTCGGTGACTTCCGGGCCGATGCCGTCGCCGGGAATGAGGGTAATGGTATGTGTCTTCGGCAAAATTCTCCTCGGGGGAAGCCTGATGGCGACGCTTGCTGCCGCGGACTCAGGCTTTGGCTTTCTTTGTTGGTTTGCCGGAGTGCTGCGTGAGCAACTGCTCCAGTTCTTCCTTGAATTCGCGCACGTCTTTAAAGTCGCGATAGACGCTGGCGAAGCGGATGTAGGCGACGGTGTCGAGGGCGCGCAGCTTGTCCATGAGCAGCTCGCCGATCTCGGTGGTGGTGCGCTCGCGCTCGCCGGATTCGGTGACGAAGGATTCGGCTTCGGTGACGAGCTGTTCCAGTTTGGCCGCGGAGATGGGCCGCTTTTCGCAGGCGTGGAGGAGGCCGCTGAGGACTTTCTGGCGCTCAAACTTCTCGCGGCGGCCGTCCTTTTTCACGACCATGTAGGGAATCTCGTCGATGCGCTCGTAGGTGGTGAAGCGGCGGTTGCAGCGCTCGCATTCCCGGCGCCTGCGGATGGAGTCGGCTTCCCGGCTTTCCCGCGAGTCGATGACGCGGTCCTGGGCGAAACCGCAGAAAGGACATTTCATCTGGCTAGTGTTGATTTTAGCAGCGGGAACAGGATCGTAGCCGGTGGTCGGCGGTCGGGAGCCACGCTGTCGCCAGCAGCGGGGGCAACGGTGAGTCACCCGGGTATTTGTCACAGCAACGGGATCGGACTATCGTGGGAGCCGACGCATCCTATACGAACATGAGCAAGGACAAACCCGATCTGGTGAAAGGAGCGCTGGCGGGCATGGTGGGCGGGCTGGCCGGAGCCGGCGCCAAGATGGCGGCCGAATACTTCTTTCCTCCCCGGCCCGATGGCCGGACGCCGCCGCCCGTAGCTCTGGCCGAGCAGATGACGAATCGCAGCCTGGAAGGCGCGGAACGCCAGGTGGCGCAGCAGACCATCCATTTTGTGTTTGGGGCATTGGCGGGCGCGGCGTATGGGGCCCTGGTGGAGATGGAGCCGTCGCTGGCGGCGTGGCGCGGCGCGGCTTTCGGCGTGACGCTGAACCGCATTACGCACGAGTGGCTGCTGCCGAAGATGGATTTGAGCGCGGAGCCGGATCGGCAGCCGACGCAGGAGCGCATCAGCGAGTGGGTGACCCACGCGGTGTACGGGGTCATTACGGATACGGCGCGGCGGGCGGTGCGGAAACGGATGTAGAGATGCGGAAGCCGGAGACCGTAATCCGGACACAGTAATCCGGAAACCGTAATCCGAGAACCGCAGGACTCACGCCTGGCGGGCGGGTTGCTCGGGAGCGTGGCGATGCACCAGATCTTCGCCGGCGTGCTCGCTTTCTTCGGCAACCTGGATGAGGGAGACGCGGTCGATGCGCGCCCAGACGAGGCCCACGGGAATAATGCCGAGGAAGGTGACCAGCAGCAGCGCGGCGGCGCAGCCGAGAGCAGCCTCAGGCGACGCGCCGAAGAAGTTCCCAATGGCCGCGGCGACAAAGCCGATTTGAGTGAACCAGCCCAGGATGGGCAACTGCAGCGCGCTGACGCCGCCGCTGAAAACCATCAGCAGGACGGCGCGGGCCGGCGTCATAGCAGCCAGCGGCGGACTGGCCACGAAAGCGCGCAGGGTGAGCAGATAGGCGAGCGCAATGAGCACCCACATCACCAGGGACGATGCGGCAATCACCGCAAAATCGGAGAAGCTGCGAATGGTGTCGAGGCCGGCGTGGAAGGTCTGAATTTTTTTCTCGACGGCGTGGCCGGCTTTGGCTGAGATGACGCCAAAGGCGCGGCCCAGCAGCGCGGCGACGCGGTCGCCCGCGAGGCGGACAGCGGCGAGAAAGAGCGCGCCGGCCACAGTGAGGCCGAGGCCCAGGAATCCAGCTTTGCGGACGACCTCAGGATGGGGCAGCGCGCCGGCCGGCGAGAGCACGATGACAGAAAAGGCGATCAGCGCCATGGATCCGGCGTCAAAGAGACGCTCGACGACATAGACAGCAATCTGCGAAGTGAGCGGTTGCCCGGTCTTGTTCGAGACGAGATACGGGCGGGACAGGTCCGCTGCGCGGCCGATGAGCGCGACCGCGGTAAAACCCATCACCTGCGTGCCCACCAGCGAGAAGGGGGGAAGCTTTTCCCGGTGGCGCATGAGGCGCGCCCAGCGATAGCCGCGAAAAACGTAGCCGGCGTAGATGCAGGCCAGGCCAAGCAGGATCAGGCGCCAGTCGGCGAGGCGCAGCTGCCGGCCCACCACGGCCCACTTGAAGTGGATGTGGTGGAGGATGTACCAGAAGAGAGCGGCGAGAAGAACCAGGGCGGCAAGCCACAAAATCCGGCGGGTGCGTGGGCTCATCAGGGCTCAGCGAACCGGCGCGGAGGCTTGGGTGAGGCCGGCCACCTGGCGCTCGCGGCGGCGCAGCTCGTAGCGGCGGTTGTACTCGTGGATCACGCGCTCGACGTAGGCACGGGTTTCGGGGTAGGGCGGGATGCCGTGCCAGCGATCCACGGCGGCGGGTCCGGCGTTGTAGGCAGCCAGGGCCAGAGGCAGATTGTCGCGGTAGCGGAGGAGCATCTGGTTGAGATATGCGGTGCCGCCGTCGATATTTTCAGCCGGGGCAAAGCTGTTGGAGACGCCCATCCGGACGGCGGTGGAGGGCATGAGCTGCATCAGGCCCTGGGCTCCGGCGCGGCTGACGGCGTGGGGCTGGCCGTCGCTTTCCTCGCGGACCACGCTGGCCAGCAGATCGGTGTCAATGTCGTAGGCGGCGCCGGCGCGAGCCAGCAGGGGGCGGAGGTCGCCGTCAGAGAGCTTCTCCGGGGCAGCCTCGGCCGGTGCCGGAGCGGCGGCCGGAGACCTGTGCGCCGAGGACGGCGGCATCTGCACGGTCTCGACCGAGGCGATCTCGGAGGCGTCCACATCCATATAGTTGGTGCCGGCGGCATCCAGATAGAGCCGGATTTTGCCTCCCTCGTCCGCGCGATGGTCGCAAACGAGGTCAAATCCGTTTTTGAGGGTGACACGCTGGGCGGCATGCGCGGCGGCGCTGAGACACGCGCAGGGGCACACAAGCGCCAGCGCTGCGGACCAGATTTTTGCCGAATGCCGCGACATTGCCCTTACTCTACCATTCCTGAGACGCGCGACCGGGCCAGAACGCTCTCCAGGACCTGGGCGACGCCGTCCTGATCGTTGGACGCGGCGATTTGCCAGCCGCGCCGGCGCGCTTCGCGCACCAGATCGGGCGCGCCGTTGGCCATGACGACGGCCTGGCCCGCACATTCCAGCATCTCCAGGTCGTTCCAGTTGTCGCCGATGGCCAGAATCTCCTCGTGCCCAACGCCGCGCCGGCGCGCCAGCCGCCGGAGGGCCGCGCCCTTGGAGCAGCCGGGCGGCAGAATGTCGAGGATGGTGAGGTCGCGGGCTTCGTATTCGGTGCGATGCGTCTCGATGCGGGGGGCCAGATCGCTCGCGGCCAGGGCGTCTTCGGCGCGGCGCATCTGCGCGACGGTGCCGCAGACCATGCCCTGCACCGGTTCCTCGGCGGGCGCATCGCCCGGGTCGAAGGCGCGCTCCAGCGGGCGGATTTCGCGAATCGAAGCGCGGTTGGCTTCGACCCAGAGCGCCATGCGCGGGTGCAGGCGGTCGAGGGATTCGAGGATCATCTCGCCGGGGCCTTCGCGATCGAAGGTGAAGACGGTGGCTCCCAGGGGGCGCAGCACTGGGCAGAGAGCGCGAGCCGTCTCGACGGGGAGGGTGAAGCGGTCGATGGGGGTTCCTGCCAGGGTGCGGGTGACGGTTCCATTGGAGGTGATCATGACCGTGGACGGCCGGAGTCCGGCGGGCGCGATCAGCGGCACGGCATAAGCCTGGCGGCGGCCGGTGGCGACGACGATGTCGAGGCCCGCGGTTTCGGCTTCGCGCAGAGCGCGGATGTTGCGGCTGCTGATGCAGGTTCCACTGGAAGGCAACAGGGTGCCGTCGATGTCGACGGCGATCATTCTGATGGGAGGGGGCATGCTCTTCCAGTTTAGGGGATGGCGTGGCCGCTACCGCCGTTCGCGGAAGAAGGCGCGGAGCAGTTCGGCGGATTCATCGGCGAGAATGCCCGCCGTGACCGCCATCTGGTGGTTGAGCCGGGGATGATTGAGGACGTCCAGCACGGAACCGGCCGCGCCCGCCCTGGGATCGGCGGCCGCATAAATCAGGCGCCCCAGCCGGGCGTGCATCATCGCCCCGGCGCACATGGAGCAGGGCTCCAGCGTCACGTACAACTCGCACTCGATCAGGCGATAGTTGTTTACGGCCAGGGCCGCTGCGCGCATCGCCACGACTTCAGCATGAGCGGTGGGGTCGCAGTCGCGCAGCACGCGATTCTGCCCGCGCGCGACGATTTGGCCGTTGAGAACGGCGACCGCGCCGATGGGGACTTCGCCGCCTGCGGCAGCGGCGCGCGCCTCGGCGAGCGCTTCGCGCATCAGGTCGACGTCAGTCACATTGGCTGGTCCAAGGCCAGCGCCCTGAGTTCATCGAAATTCAGCACCGGCAGGTTCCGGGAACGGAGAAAACCCGTCAATGGACCGTCTTTCGTCAGAATCAATGTGTCGGACGAGATCGAACACAGTGCGGCATCGGTGAGACCAAAGAGATGAAACGCATCCCCCTTCATGAGAGCTTTGCTCTCCTCGTACACCTCAAAAAATGCTCCGACCTGGGCTGAAAAGTGAGCAAACCAGGCGGATTTCAGGTGTTCCGGCAAGGCGTTGGTGAGATTGCTGACTTCGGTAAGAACGTGCGGAGTTGTCTTTCTTCCTCTGAAATGCGACAGAAAAGTAGCCAGCAGATCGAAATCAAGCTCGGAGAAAGCGGCGGTTCGTTTGAAGATTCGGATGCGCTGCCTCTCGAAAGACCCTATCAGAAGCAGCAGGAGGAGATTGGAATCAGGAAGGATGTCGCCACCGCGAAAGCGAACGATGAGATCCTCCGCCGGCGTCATGCTGCCCGGTTCCGAACCGCCAGCAATTCACCGGTCTGTGCCAATTCAACCGATTTGGTAACCCGAGCCGGTCGCAGCCAGGCCGCAAGGCTATTCTCAGAGTTAGCCGCAGGTTGACGGATCGCGCTGAATGTCAGAAGCCAATTGCCCCGGTGGTCCGCAGTTTCGACTTCCTCAAGGTGCCAGTCTGCATCGGCGTATTCCGGCAACACCGTTTTGAGATATTCCTTTGCCCGGACAATCGCGTCCTGCACAGTCATGGTGCACCCCGGCATCATTATCCCATTCTGAACCAAGCCGGCGCACCGCGGCGTCCGAAGCCCGGCAAAGCTTCCCAAAGGTAACGCACCGGCCAACTTTGTAGCATAGGCAAGGCCTACGCCGGTCCCTCAACCCACTTGCGGAAGACGCCGATGATCTGCTCGAGCCGGCGGGGATCGCCCTTGCCCTCGAAGCGGCCTTCGGCGAGAGTGCAGTCAATCCACTCGCCGCCGCTGGAGTCGAAGTTCATGCGA
>DATJRT010000127.1:0-3481 GCA_035504495.1 Occallatibacter sp. | reverse complement strand
TCTCCGGAGTTGCGTGGCTGCGGTCTTGCATTGCGTTGCCTGCCATGGTTGCGAATTCATCCGATAAGGAGTCTGCTTCATGCGCATCCCCGGTTATTTTGGCTCCCGTTTCATTGCCTGCGCCGGCTGGGCTCTGCTGGTTTGCGCAATATCGATTGCCGGCGCCCGCGAGGCGAAAGCGCAGTCCAACAACGATGCCTTCTTTGGCTACAGCCGCCTGGGCAGCAACCTGTTCCGATCGGGTACGCCGGGATTGAACGGCTGGGAAGGCGACCTGCACATCCACGTGAAGCCGTTTGTCGGCGTGGAGGGCGACCTGGCGCACTATGGGGTGGGGGCGAGCCGTTCGACGGCGAGGTCGACGACCGTTCTTTTCGGGCCGAGGGTGACGCTGAAGGCGGCGGGGTTTCATCTCTTCGCCCACGCCATGATCGGCGGCGAGCACACCAGTTCCAGCACCACCTACGCCTATGCGCTGGGTGGGGGCGTGGATGTGCCCATCCGGCTCATGTTCGCCTGGAGGGTACAGGCCGACCGCATCAGCGCGCCCACCGCGTCGCCTTCGAATGCGACCCACGCGCGCTTTACCACGGGCCTGGTCTTCCGGTTTTAGAAAGTGTTCAATTATCGGACACGATGAGCGGCCATTGGGGAAAGGGTGCGTAGGGGTGTCCGGGCGGTTACGTGCCGATTCCGGTGCGCGCATGCGACGGGGAGCGGGCGCGCCGGTTTGACCCTCCTTGCAATCCCCCATTACCATGAATGAGGTATTTCCCCCGGCCAGAAGCGTGCTTGTTCGGCAAATGGCGGCAACGAGAGGCGGCGCAGGGCGGCGGATGAAGTAAGCGGGCGGCGCGGGCCGGGAAGATAACGGGTCGGCGGCGCAAGAAAAAATCCGCTCCCATGTGCGTAAGTGGGGTGGCAGGAACGGGTGCCAATCGAGCGCCCCTGGAAGGCAAAGACCTTGAGTTTCACGAGCACCCTCGAAAACAATCCCAACCCCGATACGACTGGAGCCTCATCCGAGCCCGGCACTGAAGCCGGCGCACAGAAACGCCAGACGCACGAAGAGCATAGCCACGAAGGACATGGGCACGAGGGCCATCAGCATGGGCCGGTGCTGAACCCGGAGTGCACGCGCGAGCTGGTGGTGGAAGCGCCTGCCGAAGAGGTGTCGAAGGCCTTCCGGCGGGCGACGGCGAGCTACCGCAAATATGCGCGGATTCCGGGGTTCCGTCCGGGCAAGGTACCGGAGACGGTGATCCGGCGCAGATTCGCCCAGGAAATTCGCAAGGAAGTGATCGACTCGCTGCTGCCGCAGCGGTTCAACAAGGCGGTGCAGGAGCTGGGCGTGCGCCCGGTGGGCCAGCCGCAGGTGACCGACCTCAAGGTGGAAGACGGCGCGCCGCTGGCGGCCAAGGCGGTGTTCGAATTTCTTCCCGAGTTTTCGATCGAGGGCTATCAGGACGTAAAGGTTGAGAAACCGTCCGTCGACGTGACGGAAGAGGAGTTTGCGCGCGAGATCGAGCAATTGCGCGAGTCGCGGGCCACGATTGAGCCGGTGGAAGAAGACCGCGCGCTTAAGGACGGCGACTGGGCGCAGATCCGCTACAAAGGAGAGATTGCCGGAGATGACGGGGCCGCGCCCCTCAACGGCGAAGACTCACTGGTGGAGGTGGGCGGCAAGGACACGGTGGAGGCGTTCTCGGGCGTGTTGCGCGGGGCCAAGGTGGGGCAGGAGCTGAAAGCCGAGGCGGTCTATCCCGCCGATTACGCGGAGCCGCGGCTCCAGGGCAAGACCGTGGCCTACGAGCTTGAAGTAAAGGGAATCAAGAAGCGCACTATGCCGGAACTGGACGACGATTTTGCCCGGGAGATTGGGGACTACGCGAACTATGGCGAGCTGGAGGCACGGGTGCGCGAGCACCTGAACGGCCGCAAGCGGCGCGCAGTGGAAAACGAGACCAAGGACCGGCTGTTTGCGGCTCTTGCCGCAAAGTTCCCGTTTCCGGTGCCGGAGTCGCTGGTGCAGGATCAGATCGATACGCGCCTGGAGCGGGGACTGCGCGCGCTGGCGGCCCAGGGAATGAACCCGGAGCAGATGCGCAAGATGGACTTTGCCCGGCTGCGCGCGGCCCAGCGCGACTCCGCCCTGGCCGAGGTGAAAACGGGGATTCTGCTCGACCGGATCGCCCGGGAAGAGCAGGTGGAAGTGGGCGACGAGGAACTGGACGGAGAGTTGCAAATGCTTGCGCTGCAATCACGTGAGCCGCTCGATACCATGAAAGTGCGATTGACTGAGGACGGCGGTCTGGCTAGAATCCGGGAACAGCTGAAACGCGAGAAAACCGCCAATTTACTGTACGAACGGCTGCCGGGATAAGAGCCAGAGGACGGTTGCGACTGAGGCGCGCCGAACCTGGTTCAGGTACGGCGGCCGCAAACGAAAACGGGCACGAGCAGTGCCCTTGAGGCATGGCGGGAAGAGCGGAAATATGGCTTTAGTACCCATGGTGGTTGAGCAGACGAGTCGGGGAGAGCGCGCCTACGACATTTATTCGCGTCTGCTCCGCGATAACATTATCTTTCTGGGTACGCCGATTGACGACCAGATTGCCAACCTGGTGGTGGCGCAGATGCTTTTCCTGCAAGGAGAAGACCCGGAAAAGGACATCTCGCTTTACATCAATTCGCCGGGCGGGTCGATTACGGCGGGACTGGCGATTTACGATACCATGCAGTTCATCAAAAACAGCGTGGTGACGTACTGCATCGGGCAGGCGGCGAGCATGGGGGCTTTCTTATTGCTCGCCGGGAACAAGGGCAAGCGGTTTGCGCTGCCCAACTCGCGCATTCTGATCCATCAGCCGTCGATGGGGGGATTGAGCGGGCAGGCCACGGATATCGATATTCATGCGCGGGAAATTTTGCGCATTCGTGAAATAACGAATACACTCATGGCTAAGCATACAGGCCAACCCTTGGAGCGCATCGAGCGGGACGTGGAGCGCGACTTTATCATGAACGCCGAGCAGGCCAAGGAGTACGGCATCGTGGACGAGATTATCGACCGGCCGCGGGTGTAGCGGCACAGAGCGTAAGAGGGTTCAGGGAACGGCGAAAGGCGAGTTCGTTCTGGGGGAGAGGAACAATGAAAACGCGCACGGGACCTGAAGAAGCGCTGCGCTGTTCGTTCTGCCATAAATCGCAGGACGCGGTGGCGAAGCTGATCTCTTCGCCCAGCGACTATCCGCGCGCCTACATCTGCGATGAGTGCGTCGCCGTCTGCAACTCGATCCTTGAAGACGACCGCGGCGAGGCGGCGCCCGCCACGCTGGCCGGGCATCTGCCCAAGCCGCAAGAGGTGAAGAGCTTTCTCGACGATTACGTGATCGGCCAGGACCAGACCAAGAAGAAGCTCGCGGTTGCCGTATACAACCATTACAAGCGCGTGCAGATGAACCGGCTGCGCAACAACGAA
>DATJRT010000126.1:0-4091 GCA_035504495.1 Occallatibacter sp. | reverse complement strand
GTGCTGTTCCTGCTGCTCGCCCCCCAAACGCACGCCGGCAATCCGGCCGCATGGCTGATTCTTCTCCCCGTTTACTTCGTTGGGCTTCTGCTGCCGGTCGGCCCGCTCTGGCGCACCGCCGATCTCACTTCCGGCCGCGCTCCCGAATCTGCCTTCCAGCGATCCTCATTCCAGCGTCCGCCGCCCTTCCGGCTCGGTTAAAACCTCAAAAAAGGTGTGCGGTTCTATTAGGCAGCCTCGGCTGCTCTCGAGCCGCTTTGTCCTGTGAGGTCTTCCGCATTCCGGAGGGGATTGCGATGAGTTCCTGCCTCTATTACGCATGTTGTTTTGCATTCGTGCTTCCCTATCTGACCATCGCCGCTGTGCTGTTGCACAAAGGCATCCGACGCGCGCGATGGAAGCACGGCAAAAATCGGCGCAGGCCAAACCCCGCCTTCTGCTCGTCTTCAGCGGCACTGGGAACGGTTTTGCTTTTCGCGCATATTTTCTACCGCCCGTCCGTTGCGCAAATCGTGGAAATAAGGTGGCAGATCGATGTGGAGGAAGACGATTCAGGCGATCCGGAGACTCCGGAAAAACTGCTGTACCGCCAGCTCAGACAGATTCGCCGGGGGGAGCCCATCGGCGATCTGGTTTTACGCCTGTGAAGCGGCAAACGATTGATGGGAAGTCTTTTGCCGAAGCCGGGAGCGATCGAATGCGCCTTGTCCCCTTTGCCATTTACACTTAGAGTTGGAGACCCTTGTGCCCACAGGTTTCGACAAGTTCCTGACCAAGATCTTCGGCACCTCCAACGAGCGGATGGTGAAGAAGATGCTGCCCGCGGTGGCGGCCATCGGCGCCCTCGAGCCGGAGGTGCAGCAGCTCACCGACGAGCAGCTGCGCGCGAAGACGGCCGGGTTCAAGGCGCAAATTGCCGCGCGCCTGGAAGGGCTGACCGACGCCGAGGAGATCAAGAAGGCCGAGCAGGATGCTCTCAATGAGATTCTGCCCGAAGCCTTTGCCGTGGTGCGCGAGGCGGGCTGGCGCACGGTGAAGATGCGCCACTTCGACGTGCAGCTGATCGGCGGCATGGTGCTGCACCAGGGCAAGATTGCGGAGATGAAGACCGGCGAAGGCAAAACGCTGGTGGCCACGCTGAGCTGCTACCTGAACGCGCTGGCCGGCCGCGGCGTGCACGTGGTCACGGTGAACGACTACCTGGCCAAGCGCGACGCCGAATGGATGGGCAAGATCTACGAGTTTCTCGGCCTCACCGTGGGCGTGATCGTGCACGACCTGAGCGACGAGGAGCGCCGCCGCGCCTACGCGGCCGACATCACCTACGGCACAAATAATGAATTTGGCTTCGATTACCTGCGCGACAACATGAAGTTCGAGCTGAAGGATTGCGTGCAGCGCGGACATTATTACGCCATTGTGGACGAAGTGGATTCGATCCTGATCGACGAGGCGAGGACGCCGCTCATCATCTCCGGCCCCACGGACCAGACCACGGACAAGTACGCGCGCGCGCGCGCCATCATCCCCCAGCTCGAGCTGGGCGAGGAGGTGGAGTGGAGCGACCGGCAGCGCCAGGAGGAGCTCGGCATCCGGTTGAGCGAAGGCGAAAAATACATGAGCGGCGATTACATCGTCGACGAAAAGCAGCGGCAGATCGGCGTCACGGACCAGGGTTGGGAGACGATCGAGAAGCTGCTGGGGATCGGCAACATTGCCGACGCGGAGAACTGGGACCTGAAGCACTACGTGGAGACCGCGATCAAGGCGCATGCGCTTTACAAGCGCGACGTGGACTACGTGGTGAAGGATGGCGAGGTCATCATCGTGGACACGTTCACCGGCCGCCTGATGCCGGGGCGCCGCTGGTCCGATGGCCTGCATCAGTCCATCGAGGCCAAGGAAGGCGTGAGCATCCGCAAGGAAGACCAGACGCTGGCGACGATCACTTTCCAGAATTATTTCCGGCTCTATCAGAAGCTGAGCGGCATGACGGGCACGGCGGAGACCGAGGCCGCGGAGTTCGAAAAGATCTACAAGCTCGAGATCGTCGTGATTCCCACCAACAAGCCGCTGCTGCGCATCGAGAATCCCGACGTGGTTTTCCGCACCGAGCGGGAAAAATACAAGGCGGTAGCGGAAAACATTGCCGAACTGCACGAGAAACAACAGCCGGTGCTGGTGGGCACCACGTCGATTGAAAAATCGGAGCGGCTTTCCGCCATCCTGCAACGCAAGGGCGTGAAGCATGTGGTGCTCAACGCCAAGCAGCACGAGCGCGAGGCCGAGTACGTGGCGCAGGCAGGCCGGGCGGGGATGGTGACCATCGCCACCAATATGGCCGGCCGCGGCACGGATATTCTTCTTGGCGGCAATGCCGAGTTCATGGCCCGCCAGGAGCTGGTGAAGGGCGGCCGAGCCCGCGCCATCAGCGTGGCCGAGGGCGCCATCAATCCCATGGCTCCGGCCGGATTCCTGCGCTTTTACTACCAGGGCCAGGAGTTCGAAGTGGCCGAGCAGGAGTGGACGGACACGCTGAAAGGCCACGCCGACCGCGCCCAGCAGGACCACGAGCGCGTCATCGAAACCGGCGGATTGTTCATCCTGGGCACGGAGCGGCATGAGTCGCGCCGCATCGACAACCAGCTGCGCGGCCGCGCGGGACGCCAGGGCGATCCCGGCGAGTCGCGTTTCTTTCTTTCGCTTGAAGACGATCTGATGCGCATCTTTGCCCGCGGCTTTGCCAGCACGGTGATGCAGAAGGCCATGAAGGAAGACGAGGCCATCGAGTCGAAGATGATCTCCAAGCGCATCGAGGGCGCGCAGAAGCAGGTGGAGGCGCAGAACTTCGAATCGCGCAAGCATCTGCTGGAGTACGACGACGTGATGAACAAGCAGCGCGAGGCCGTTTACGGACTGCGGCGGCAGCTGCTGGAGGGTTTGGACCAGCGCGAGCTGATCCTGGAGGATTACGTGGGCGGCATTTTGAGCGGCCTGCTTGATGAGCATGCCGGCGAAAACACGCGCCCCGAGCAGTGGGATTTCAAGGCGCTGGGCGAAAAGCTGATGGATCACTTCGGCTTCAACTTCGCGGCCTCGGGCATCAAGCCGGAGGAGCTGACCCGGCACGAGCTGGGCGAGGAGATCTTCGCGAAGTTGACGCATGTCTACGAGGCCAAGGAGAAGATCCTGGGCGCGGAGACCATGCGCTACCACGAGCGCATGGTGATGCTCAGCGTGATCGACGGCTTGTGGAAGGACCATCTGCTCTCGATGGATCACCTCAAGGAGGGCATCAATCTTCGCGGCTACGCGCAGCAGGACCCGCTCGTGGCCTACAAGAAAGAGTCCTACGACATGTTCGAGGCCATGATGATGAAGTTCCAGGAAGACACGGTGCGGTACCTCTTCCGGATGCAGATCATCGGCCCGGACGGGCGGCCCATCGGTGGCGAAGCCCAGGGCGGACCATCCGCAGGCGACGGCGCCCAGCCTATGCTGCCGCAGCGGCAGCGGGGGCCGGTGCCCAAGGCGCCGCCGGTGGCCAGCGCCGCGCAGCCCTTCACCGGCGACGGAGCGCCGCGCGAGATTGCCATTCCCACGCGCGCGCCTTCCACCACCATCGATGCGCTGGAAAAGGAGTTCCATCGCAAGAAGCAGCGCGAACTTGCCGTGGCCAGCCGGCAGGGCGGCGGCGAAGCGAGCCAGCCCGCGCAGCGCAGAACCGGCAAGACGCCGGGCCGCAACGATCCCTGCCCCTGCGGATCCGGGAAGAAATACAAGAAGTGCCACGGGGCCGAGGGCTGACGCCGGCTGCGTTGCGATTGCGCGGTTCATTGAGGTCCATGCTTTCCCAGGTCAGGCGCAAGAATCAATACGCGCCGAACCCGGGGACCCACTGCTTGTGCGGGAACGAAGGGACAGGGGGCTACCGGAAGAAGCCGAAGAGTTTCTTTTTCTCTTCCTTTTCGGCGGGGAGCCCGGAGGCGGCGCGGGCCATCTGGCGGATGGCCTGGGCAATGGGCGCATCCTCCAGGGCCATGGCGTTGGCCGTGTTCTGCGTGCGGCGCGCGCTCGAGTAATCGTCGGGA